>CAZGZR010000076.1:0-12739 GCA_964529745.1 uncultured Candidatus Bathyarchaeia archaeon | reverse complement strand
TCTTGGGTGAGGCGCGTGAGCTGCGTGATGTAGTTGCCGCCGTTGGACTCGTCTATGACCAGCATAGCCTCATCTTACCGCTTGATGACGCCGCTGCCCGGGCTGCGGCGGCGCCCCGTCTCGTAGTCGCTCACCACGGACGGCGATAGGTCTAGGACGCCAGCCAGCTCGATCTGGGTGACCCCGAGGAGCCCCCTCCACTTACGCATGGTCTTCCCCGGGCTAGGCGACAGCACTATCTCGCCTGCTATGCGCTTCGCCAGCGTGTCCCGTGTCGGGCTGTAGTTGGACATATCCTCATTGAATGATGTGTTCAGCGTAATAAAACCGTCTAACGTGCCTCGGCATGGAGCCAGGGAGGCCATCACAGGTACCAGGAATGCGGGGAGCATCTAAATACCACGATCGTGGTAGACCTGCGGAAGCCATGAGGATATGGTCGCTTCACCCCCGATACCTCGACTGGAAGGGGCTGGGAGCCCTTTGGCGGGAAACGCTGCTTGCCCAGAAGGTGTTGCAGGGGGAGACGAGAGGCTGGAGAAACCATCCCCAGCTGGACCGCTTCAAGGCGCATAGAGCCCCCCTACACGCCGTCGGCCGCTACCTCGCGAAGGTTCATGAAGAGGGCCAGAAGAGAGGCTACAGCTACGACTGCTCCAAGATACTGTACCCCCACGCGGAGGTTGACCTCATCGGGTTGAACCGGGGCCAACTGGAGTACGAGTTCAAGACCCTGCAGGAGAGGCTCAAGGAGAGGCAGCCAGACAAGTACCGCGAGAACCTCGGCGTCTCGGAGGTGGCTTCTCACCCGCTGTTCAGGGTCAGACCAGGACCACCTGAGCCGTGGGAGAAGTCCTACTGGCGAAAAAATGAGTAAAAAAGTTGGGGGCTACTCCTCCATGAGCTCCTCTATTTCCTCGAAGCCCTCGACGTAATGGTCCTTCTCGTCGGGGGCCAGTTCGTAGAGGAGCCTCAGGAACTCGCCGGCGTGCACCCTCTCCTCGTCCGCTACGTCTACGAGCACCTTCTTAGCCAGCTCGTGGTCCGTGGACTCGGCGAGCTGCATATAGAGCTGTATGGCCTCGTACTCGGCCGCGACCATGAACCTTATCGCCCTCACGAGCTCCTCGTGGGTCAGCTTCCTGTCGGCGGCCATACCGCTGAACGGGTTTCCAAACTCAGGCATTTTAACCTAGTCTAAATTACCAACTATGCTATTAAACGGTTAGCATCTCAGACGCAGCGCTAGCCCCAAGGCGTCATAACAGCCTTGGAAAGGAAGAGTAGGCATCCGAAGCAGGTGTTGATGTACGGGTAGAACCAGTACACAGAGTCGACGGCCCTGTCCAAGGCCAGCAGCCCAGCCGCTGCCATCGGATATGTCAAAGGAAGCAGGCTCAAGGGGTTCCCTTGGCCTAGTCGAATGGTAAACGCGGCCAACCCAGTCCACAACGCGAAGCATAGAGCAAGCGAAGCCCGTCTGCCGAGTACGACCGCCGTGGTCCTTATCCCTGTCTCCGTGTCGTAGGCTATGTCGGGCACCGCCGAGAAGAGGTGCATGCTGAAGGTGTGCATGAAGGCAGCGGCCAGCACAGGCGTAGGCGGCAGCGTCCCCGAGACCCAGTAATATGAGAAGACGCCGGGCAATGCATACAGTATGTTTGACGCCGAATCTAGGATCGGCCTCTGCTTGAAACGTATGGGCCCAGCGCTATAGAAGTAGCTTAGAAAGATGAACGCCGAGAGTATCAGCCTCTCGACTATACTAGCCTGGAAGACCGTCAACAACAGGCCCAGCCCAAGCGACGCCCAGACCAGCCGCCTCAGGGCCATCCGCTCCCCCTGCTTCAAGCGGTGCTCCTTCCCCTCTTTCTTCGGGTTCAGCTCGTCGGTCTCCTGGTCCCAGAGGTCGTTGACGCCGTAGAGAAGCACGTTAGCCGGGAACATGAAGAAAAAGAAGTACGTGAAGAACCACGGGTTCAACAGGTCTAGGTACCTGTCGGCGCCCCATATGCAGCCCACCGTGTAGGGCCCCAGGAGGTAGAACCAGAAACGCGGCCTGCTGACCCTGACGGCGAGCCCCAGGTACTCCTTTGGATTCAACCTGATCACGTGAACAACGTGTTGTAGCCTATGGTGCCGACGATCCTGGTGACGCTGGGCTTCACCTTCCTCTCGTAGACGATGAAGGGGTCCCTGTGGATCACCCGGGCCGTCCACTTGTACATCTCGCTAGCGGTCTTGATGGGGATCAGGTACCGCCTGGGTATGTAGCCAAAACCCTCCTCGGCGGTCTCCTGCCAGCCGAAGTATCGGGAGAGCTGGGTCCGGATGAAGCCCGTGAACCCCTCCGGATTCCCGTATGCGTGGCTGGGCTCCAGGCTCGTCAACCCGTTCTCCGTGTACTCGCTCCGAGGGAAGTAGTTTCGCCCCAACCAGAGGTCCTCCTTGATGTCCCTGATGAAGTTGACGTACTGCATGGCGCTCCCCAGGTACCTGGCTGAGGTGTGCGAGCCCGGGTCGAGCCCGAGTATCCTAGCCATCATGAGGCCTACAACCTCCGCGGAGCCGTAAAGGTAGGTCTTGAGCTTCTCCACGGTCTCGTAGCTCTTGATGTAGAGGTCGGCCTCCATGCTGTTCAAGAAGGCTTCGACCCAGCTGGGCTCGAAGTCTCTTTTCACCATGAGCTCCCTGAAGCCGTCGATGACGGGGTTACCGGTCTCCTCGTCGTGGAGCGATCTAAGGTACATGTCTTTGAAAGCGTAGAACTCTTGTTTCTGCTGTGGGACGCAGTCCACGTAGTCGTCGGCTTTTCTCACGAAGCTGTAGAGCCTGAACACGTCTTCCTTGACGTCCGGCGGGAAGAATATGCTCGCGTAGAAGTATGTCTTGCTTCCCTGCTTGAATATCCGTCTCAGTAATGGGTTCAAACGTCTTCTCTACCCTCTTTCAACGGTTTTTTCGATGGTCTTGGCGAGGACCTGGCTGCTGATGAGACACATGGGCATCCCTATGCCCGGGTGGGTGTAGTGGCCCGTGTAGTAGAGGTTATCAACCCTCCTACTCTTGTGGCTGGGTCTGAACAGCGCCGTCTGCCTAAGAGTGTGGGTGAGCCCCAAGGCTGTGCCCTTGTACGCGTTGTAGTCCTCTCGGAAGTCGTCTACGGCGTAGACGCGTTTCACGACTTCGTGGCCCTTGATGGGCTCCCCGGCCAGCGTCTCCAGGTGGGTGATCATCTTGTCGTAGTATCTTTCCCGTATCTCCGGGGTGTCCTCCAGGTCCGGGGCCAGCGGCACCAGCACGAACAGCGTCTCACCGCCTTTCGGAGCCGTCGTGTGGTCATTCTTCGAGGTGACGTTGATGTAGTAGCTGGGCGTCTCGGGCCACATCGCCTTCTTGGGGTCGAATATGCTCTCGAAGCCCTGGTCCCAGTCCTTGGTGAGGAAAAGGTTGTGGTGCTCCAGCCGGGGCAGCTTCTTGTCTATGCCCACGTAGAGCACCAGCGCCGACGGTGCCATTACTCGGCTGTCCCAGTACTTTTCGTCGTAGCTCCTGTAGCGGGGCTCAAGCAGCTCTAGCTCGCTGTGGGGGTAGTCGGCGTTCACCACCACAAGGTCGGTCTCGACGGCCCCGTCATCTGTGACGACACGCCTAGCCTTGCCTTCCCTGACTTCTATCTTCTTGACTTCCTGGTCGTACCTGATCTCGACGCCGTGCTCCTCGCAGAGCTGGACCAGCGCGTCAACGACCCTGCCTATGCCTCCCTCGGCTGGGTACCAGACCCCTAGCTTGAAGTCCACGTGGTTCATGATGTAGTAGAGGGCGGGCGTGTTGTGGGGGCTCCCCCCGATGAAGCCTATGCTATACTCCAGAATCTTCTTGGACCTGGGGCTCTTGAACGTCTTGCTGATGTAGCTGTCTATATCGCTGAACAGGGGCAGCCTGAAGCCCTCCAGCGCCAGCCTGCCGCTGAACAGATCCCAGACGCTGTCATACTCCCTGTACAGCATCTCGTCCATGGCGAGCCTGTAGTGACGCTCCGCCTGCTCCAGGTACCTGCGCAGCTTCTCGCCGCCGTCCTCCTCGAATTCGTCGAATAGGCCGTAGTTCTCCTCCAGGGAGGCCGAGACGTCTGTAACGCTTTCTCCGTCAAAGAATATCCTGTAGGAGGGGTCCACGCGGATGAGGTCGTAGTAGTCGCCTGGCTTTCTATCGAACTCCTCGAAGAACTTCTCGAATACGTCGGGCATCAGGTACCAGCTGGGGCCCATGTCGAAGCTGTACCCCTTCTCCTCCAGCACCCGCGCCCTTCCGCCGGGGCGGCCCAGCTTCTCCAGCAGCGTGACCTCGTGTCCCTGCTTGGCTAGGAGCGCGGCTGCGGCTAAGCCGCCGAAGCCGGCTCCGATGACTGTTATAAACATATAAGCGTTCCCTAGACGGCAGTTAATATATCTTCACAATTCTTCATGTATCGCTTTAGGAATGGTTTTTCAGTAAAGGTTCGACAGTATCCCATCATGGAGAGGAAACTGGTAGCCTTCGTCGGCGCTGTGTTCTTCGTTTCAAGTTATTTTATGGTGCGGTTCGCGTCGGCGGCACCCTTCGGCTCGCTGTCAGCAGTCTTCATCGCTTTTTTCGCGCTGCCCTCGTACGTTACCTTAGTAAATTATGCGGGGGCGAGGAGGGGACTGACCGCTCTCCTCGTCCTAAGCGTCCTGCCTCTGCTCGTTGAGGCCTTCGCCGTGTGGACGGGTTTCCCGTACGGCGAGTTCCATTATTCTGGGATGCTGGGCTACATGGTGATGGGGCTCGTCCCCGCCTCTGTGAGCTTCGCCTATACGCCGATACTGCTCGGGGCGATGACCGTCGCCGGCAGGTATAGCTATGGCAGCCTCACGAGGTTCGCGCTGTTCTCGGCTTTAGCGAACGTGTCTGTGGACCTGGTGATCGACCCGGCGGCCGTCCACACCGGGTTCTGGGCATGGACAAGCCCTGGGCCCTACTACGGCGTGCCCCTGGTTAACTTCTTGGGCTGGGTCGTGACGGGCTTCGCGTACTCGGCGCTTTTCCACGTGTTGACTGGGGGAGAGGGCAGCCTCCCTCTGCCGTCCAGCGTCTCCACCAGCCTCATCTGGATACTGTGCTTCTGGACGGGGTACAACCTGCTTAACATTCTTCTGATACCCGGCCTGCTTGGCGTGGCGGAGATCCTGGCTCTTCTTAGAATCTATGAATAATATAAGGGGTTGGGGCTACTCGCACTTCTCGAGCAGCATCTCCCAGCGGTGGTCGACGCCCTTCTGGATGATCTCGAGCAGCTCCGTGTTGGGCTCGGGCCTGAACAGGTGGCGGAATCTTCCCTGGGTCTTCAGGTACTCCTCCACCGGCTTCTTGCTCTCCGGCCTGCGCGCGATGGCGGCGCTGGGGCCGCTGAGCTTGTACACGGGCCACCCGTCGACGCGCTCCACCTCGTAGAGGGGGAACACGCAGGTTTGGGTGGCCAGCTTGGAGACGCTGATGGTGTCGGAGGTGGGGTATCTCCAGCCCCTGGTGCAGCCGATGAACGCGTGTAGGAACTTGGGTCCCTCTATGCCGAAGTTCTTCCTGCACTTGTCCAGCACGTCCTGGGGCCAAGCCGGGTTCAGCGTCGCCGCGTAGGGTATCTCGTGGGCGACGACGATGTCCATGATGGGCTTCTTCCAATGAGTCTTGCCCGGGAGGACTTTCCCTGCGGGGCTGGTGGTTGTGCTGGCCGCGAGGGGCGTTCCGCCGCTCCGCTGGATTCCCGTGTTCATGTACGCCTCGTTGTCCATGAGCACGTAGGTGAAGTGGTGGCCCCGCTCCAGGGCGCCGCTGAGCGCCTGGATGCCTATGTCGTAGGTGCCGCCGTCGCCGGCGAAGGCTATTATGTTTATGTCGTCGTACTTGGCGAGGGGCCCCTTGCCTTTACGCCTCTGGGCCCTCCACGTGGCCTCGATGCCGCTGGCGTTGGCCGCGGCGTTCTCGAAGGCGTTGTGGAGCCAAGGCACCTTCCAGCTGGTGAACGGGAAGATGGTGGTGGCGACTTCGAGGCACCCTGTGGCGTTGGTGACTATGGTGGGCTTGTCGGAGGCGGCTTTCATTATCATCCTAGCTACGATGGGGTGGGCGCAACCGGCGCAGAGCCTGTGGCCGCTGGTCAGCGTGTCCTCTATGTGTGCTGCTTCCTTCATCGTCAGTCTGCTCATGTTACTCACCCTCTCACTCCTATGAAGGTGGAAAGCTGGTCCACCTTGCCTGTCTTCAGTATCTTCTCCATGCTCTTATACGCCTCCCTGATCATGTCGGGGCTCACGTCCCTGCCACCGAGGCCGACGACGTAGTTCGCCATCAATGGCTTCTCCTCGTCGCGGTAGTAGGCGGTCATGAGCTCCTCCATCAGCGGGCTCGCCGGGGCGCCGAAGCTGACGCATTTCTCCATGACGCCCAGCACCGGTGTGTCGCCTACGGCCTTCTTGATCTCCTCCACGGGGAACGGCCTGAACAGCCTCAGCTTGATCATGCCGGCCTTGACGCCCTCGGCGCGGAGCTCGTCCACCATGTAGCGGATGGTGCCCGTCATGGAGCCCATGCCGATGAGGGCGACCTCGGCGTCGTCCATCAGGTATGGCTCGACGTACTTGTAGCTGCGGCCGCTGAGCCTGCCATACTCGTCGTCGATGTCCTTGATGTGCTTCAACGCTTGCTCCATGGCTTCCACCTGCTGCATCTTGTGCTCGTAGTAGAAGTCTTGGAGGTCCAGGGGCCCCATGGTGAGGGGCATCTCGGGGTTGAGCCTGAACTCGCCCTCGCCCATGTGGCCCTCCACCTCTATGAAGGGCCTCTCCCCGATGAACTTCTGGACTGCCTCGTCGGGCAGCGTCAACACGTTCTCCATGGTGTGGCTCAGGGTGAAGCCGTCTAGGCAAACCATCACCGGCAGCTGAACTTCGAGGTGCTCGCCGATCCTCCACGCCATTATGGTCGCGTCGTAGACCTCCTGCGCGTTCTCGCAATAGATCTGTATCCAGCCGCTGTCTCTGGCGCCCATGGTGTCGCTGTGGTCGTTGTGGATGTTTATGGGGCCGCTGAGCGCCCTGTTGGCCACCGCCATCACTATTGGCAGCCTGAGGCTGCTGGCGATGTAGAGTATCTCCCACATGAGGGCGAGCCCGTTGGCGGCGGTGGCGGTGAACGCCCTCGCCCCCGCGGCCTCAGCGCCGACGCAGCTGCTCATGGCGCTGTGCTCGCTCTCCACGGGCACGAACTCGGTCTCCACCTCGCCGTTGGCGACGTACTCGCTGAAACGCTCCACTATTATCGTCTGGGGCGTGATGGGGTAAGCCGCCACCACGTCGGGGTTCACCTGCTTGGCGGCGTACGCGGTCGCCTCGTCGCCGTTGAGCCCCATAAGCTTCTGTTCAACCATTACTTCCTCACCATCTCAATCGCCTTCACGGGGCACTCCGTTGCGCAGATGCCGCAGCCCTTGCAGTACTCCAGGTCGGGCACCGGCTTCCCGTCCTCCTCGACGTGGATGCAGCCCTCGGGGCAGAAGAAGTGGCACAGGTTACACTGCACACACTTCTCGTAGTCGATCTTGGGCGCGTCTACGCCCCAGTCCCCGGTCTTGTACTCCATGCTCGACCTGTAGCTCACCGCACCCTTGGGCAGCTCCTCCCACGTCCTCTCCTCACTCATCCCTTCTTCGCCTCCTCGTAAGCCTTCTCCACCAGATCCGCGTTGAGCTCGCCTATCTTGCCCTCGAAACGGGTCTTGATGACCTTGATGAGGCTACCCAGCTTCACAACATTCGTGGCCTTCACTACGGTGCCCAGCATCGCGGTGTTCGTGATGGGCCTACCCAGTACATCCAGGGCGAGGGTGGTGGCGTCCACGGTCCAGGTCTCCACGTTCTTCAGTCCAAGCTTCTTCCTCACGGCGTCAGCCGACTCCTCAGTGTTTACTATGAGCTTCGTTTCTCTCTGGATGCCCTCCGCGACTGCGGGCCCGAGAAGCGTGGGGTCTAGAACCACGACGACGTCCGGATCGTATATGCTAGAGTGGAGCTGGATCTTCTCGTCGCTGATCCGCGTGAAAGCCGTAATCGGGGCGCCGGCGCGCTCGGGTCCGAAGGCGGGGAAGCTCTGAATGTTCTTCTCCTCCATGAGCCCCGCCTGGGCCAAGAGGAGCGAGGCCGTCCAGGCCCCCTGGCCGCCCCGGCCGTGGAACCTGACCTCGTATATCTTGCTAGTCAATTGTTTGAACCTCCACATATGTTGGAGGGTCTCGTTATTAATGTATCTGGTTTTAGTTTCCGAGGCTTCTACGTATCTTGTTGAGCTCTTCGCGCTTCCCCTCGGCCGCCTTGGCAGCCGCCTCCGGGTACCTCTCCCAGCTCCATCCCAATGACTCGTAGGCGTAGTTGATGGACCGAGAAGACGAGACTATGAGCCTCTCCCCCCGGCTGTTGGCTCCCAGCCTCAGCGCCGTCGCCGGGTCTCCCCCCTGTGCCCCTAGGCCGGGCGCCAGTATGAGACACTCCTCGCCTATGATCTCTCTCACGACGCCCAGCTCCTCCGAGGCGGTGCAGCCCACGACGTAGCCATTGCTGCCGTGCCTGTGGGCGTCCCGGGCTAGGCGGACGTAGAAAGGCTCCCCGTCCATGAGCCGGGACTGGTAGTCGTGGGTGCCCGGGTTGCTCATGCGGCAGAGCGCGAATATCCCCTTGTCCTTCTCCTCGGCCCACCTGTAGACGGCGTCCACGCCGTTCTCGTAGCCCGGGAAGGGGCTGAAGGTCACCGCGTCGAAGCCCAGCCGGTCGATCCAGTTCAGCCCGGCGTCCATGGTGGAGCCTATATCGGAGAGCTTGATGTCGAGCAACGCCAGGCTGCCGCCTTCATGTATCTTGTCCACTATCTCCTTAAGGTCGTCGAAGCATAGGGCGTACACTAGAAACTGGGCGTTGGGCTTCACCACCGGCGCGTAGGGGGTCACGGCCGCGACGACGTTTAGGGAGAACTCCTTGAGCCCCTCCCTGAAGCCCCTAGACTCAATGAGCCGTGGGGGCACCACGTACCTCCGCCTGACATCCCTCGTCGCGGGGTCTATGCCCACGCATAGGAAGCTCTCCTTCTCCCTGCTGATCTCCACGTACCTGTCGACGAACCCCTCGCCCAACATGGCCTTCACAGTGATTGTGTGCGTTACCCCTTTAAATGCCTGCATGGGAAGTTGAGTATAGGAGCAGGTGGCACCAGTTGAGTAAGGAGCAGGAGACCAAGAGGCTGCTTCAGTTCAGGGAGACCATAGAGCAGAGGATGGCCGAGGTTGAGGCCGAGGCGGCGGACCTCAGGGCGGCCATGGACACCATCGACAAGATGATCGTGTCGGGGGGATTCAGGACCCCCGCCGTACCAGAGGCCGCCCCGCAGCCGGCGCAGCCCGAGGGCGCCGACGAAGGCATGTCCGTCACCAGCAAGGACGGCGCCGTCCTGGGCAGGATGAGGGTCGAGGGCAAGGACCTGGTGTTCGAGCCCAGTTCAGAGTACGAGTTCAGGACGGACATCCCGCCGTTCCAGAGCTTCCTCGTGGAGAGGGTGCTGGCCAACATGAATTCCACCGACCAGGAGCGCGCCGCCAACGGCGAGATCGACCAGAGCGAGATGCTTGAGTACGAGGTCGCCGAGGAGGACGGCGTCCTCAAGTCGCTACACGTCAGGAACTACGGCGGGGAGAGGAGGCTCAGGGAGATAAACAGCAGCCTCCGGTGGACCTTCGACAAGATGTATGATAAGATAAGGCAAGGGTGACCGCTCTGGAGGACTCCCGGAAGAACCCGCTGTGGCTCATACTGGTGGAGACCGCGCAGAGGCTACCCCTCTACAACGCCCACAAGGCGTACGTCAGGGACAACATTCTACCCGAGAAACCTGAGGTGTCCGCAGAGGAGATCAGCCACAGGCTTGACACACCCCTCGGAGAAGCCATGGTGATACTGAGCGAGCTCAGGGAAGGGAAAGTGGACTAGACCACGTACCTGTAGGTGTCGTACTTCCCGGCGGTCTCGCTCTTCTGGGTGATCCGCATGACGTCCCCAGGCTTGGCCCCCAGTATAATGGAGATGGGGTCCACGCTCTTTATCCACGGGAACTGGTAGGGCTCCGCGTGGTACTTTTCGGAGAGCTCCTTCCTCTCCTCGGGAGACACCAGCTCGTGGAGGGGCACCAGCTGGTGCTCGAATATGTCGAACGTGGGAAGCGTCGCCGGTATGAGCTCGATGTTCATCTCGGGGGCGTTGCTCCTCGCCGAGTACGTGTACTTGCCGTCACCTATGATTATGCCGCCCGTGACCTCCTCCTCCTCTATCTTGTCCCTGAGCTCACGCACGTATGCGATGCCTATGGTGCTCTGACCCAGAAGGATGTGCATTATGTACTTCTCGTCGCCCCTGCTCAGGTGGTGGACTATCTGGTTGTCCTCCTTCTCAGTGCTGTCTACGTTCAGCTTCCTGTACTTGATTATGAGTGCGGCCCTCTTCTCCTCCAAGGTCTCCGCTTTCTCCATGCTGGCCATGGCTACCTCGCCTTCACCCGTTTGACGACGGGTGCCCTGACCTTGCGGAATATCCTGTACCCGCAGTAGGGGCACCTGAAGCTGATGTACCTCTGGAGATCGCTGTGGGGGACTCGCCTGCCGCAGCGCACGCACTCGTACACGGGTCCTCCCCGGTTCATGTTCTCTGAGCTGGAAGCGTCTGCCATATCTCCTCGACCCTAAGATTACTCTAAACCCTCTCTTTAAAACCTAGCGAATATGGGCGGGCGTAGACCATCCTGTCCGTAGCCACCCCGACCACTATGACATCCAACACCTCGCCTTCGCGTCCCTCCGCGCCCTCCAGCAGAACCACGGGGCCGTGCCTCAGCGGGTACGCCACCATGTATCTCCGGTCTCTGTCGTAGGGCTCCGCCGCCACGACCCTGAGCCTCTGCCCCTCCATGGCCTCCTTCCTCCCCCTGTTGGCCTCGCGGGCCGCCCTCACCATCCTCCCGCTCAGCGGGTCCCTCGCGGCGGGTGGGCCCGACGGGCATCCGGCGAACGAGGACATGGGTAGGGACGTGAACCTGTACATTATCACCCTCTCGGCGCCGAGCCTCATGGCCTCATGAATGGCGTGCACCGTCTCCGTAACCGTCTCGTCGCTCTGGCCCGGGAGCCCGTGGATGAAGTATACATAGGGCTTCAGACCGGCCATCTTGAGCCTCCTGAGCGCCGTCAACGTCTCGCGGGGGGTGTCCGGCCTACCCAGGGCAGCGCTATGGGACTCGCTTCCCGTCTCGAAGCCGATGTTTATGGGCGTGCCGCCCAGGTAATCGCCGAGGATGCCCGCAGCCCTCTCGGTGACCAGCGCGGCCTTGATGTTCTCCGCCATCACGGACGCCTCACCTTCCTCCACTGGGGGCAGCGCCGCGAGGCCGGCGAGCAGCTCCTCCAGGGCCTCGTAGTTGGGCTCAGGGCACCGCGGGTCGGTGAGGGGCTCCGGCTCGACCAGCAGATCCCTGCCGTAGTCGAGGATCCCTGGGGCGCTCAGGACAAGCCGGTGGACGCCCTGCTCCAGGAGCCGCCTCGCCTCGTCTAGTATGATGCCCGCGGGCCTCGACTTTGGGGGGCCGTAGAGGCTGGGAACGGAGCAGTAGCCGCACCCGGGCGGTATGCCGGCGGGGCAGTCGTACCTCTCCTCCAGGCCCGCCTCCGTGCATCGCTCACAGTAGGTGCAGGCTTCGCCCAGGGGGCCTATCCGGGCTCTGCGGTAGTTGCTGCACCCACGCACAGCCTCCACGTACACCCTCGCCGCGTAGTAGAGTGGGTAGTCCCTTATGCGCTGCGTGGACGGCCTGTAACGATCAAAGACGTTCCTTCCTTGGACGGGCCTCAACGGATTGCACTTCACCACGTCCCCCCTACGGTACGCGAGGCCGCGCACGCGTTCGAGGCCGCCCAGATCTCCCAGCCACGTTGAGAGGAGCTCGGTCAGGGTCTCCTCGCACTCCCCTATGACGGCTAGGTCTGCACCTGTCTTGGGGAGAACCCTCTCGGGGTCGCCGGCGGCGGGGCCACCGAGGACGACGGGGCCGCCTCCGCCTCGCCTCCACTTCCTCACGGCGCGTTGGACTGCCTGAAGGTCGCTGGTCATGCCGCTCACCAGCAGCGCGTCGTAGTCGGCGGCGACTTTTTTTCTCAGAAAGCTTTCCACCGGCGTTATCCTGGCCTCGTGGCCGGCGGCCTCCAGCACCCCGGCGACGGTACGCGGCCCGGCCCCTATGACGTCTCGGGTGGCTCTACGTGTGCCTTTGCCCGAGGCCAGGGCGTCTACTATGAGGGCTCTCAACGTGGGTTTCTCCGTCGACGAAGCTGTTTCAGGGTAAGTATGATAAAATAGCTAGGCAATATGGGTTTGGGTAACGGTTTGAGCGGCCTCCCCATGAGCCTACTGGGCGCGGTGTCCTTCAGCTTCGCGGTCAGCTACGTGATCATACCCTACTTCAATAGGTACATGCACGCCGCCGGCATCGTGGGCAGGGACATCATGAAGGCGGACGAGACCGTGGTGGCGGACATGGGCGGCCCCGGCGTCGTCGTCGGGTTCCTCATGGGGGTCTTCTTCTACATAGGCCTGGAGATATTCGTGCCGCCCCGGCTCACAGGCGTAATATACATC
>CAZGZR010000075.1:0-12893 GCA_964529745.1 uncultured Candidatus Bathyarchaeia archaeon | reverse complement strand
CCAGGGCGCCACAAAAAACCCTTCATCGATTAAACAGTTACTCTCGCAACTCGACATTCAACTAAGTTTTTTAGTCAGTATCAGTACTGGTGTATAGAAACAGAGAGAAAGCGGACACAGGGAGTGAAAGGATTTGTTCATGCCTAGAGCCTATGACAGGGCCATAACCATATTTTCGCCTGAAGGACGCCTATACCAGGTCGAGTACGCCCTCGAGCTAGTGAAAAGGGGCGCCCCCGTGGTCGGCGTCTCATGCCCCGAGGGAGCCGTGCTGGCCGCCAACGAGACCCCAGAGAGCGACCTAGAGGACCCAGACTACTTCAGGAAGATATACCAGCTCGACGACCACGTCGCCTCGGCCATCGCCGGCCTCAGCAGCGACGCCAGAGTCCTCATCGACCAGGCCAGGGTCTACTGCCAGAGCAACAAGCTCCTATACGACGAGCCCGTGGACATAGAGGTGCTCGCCAGGAGGCTTGGGGACCTTGCGCAGGTCTACACCCAGCACGCCGGGGTACGCCCCTTCGGCGTCAGCATGATCATAGCCGGGTACGACGCCACGGGTAGCCGCGTCCTGACTACCGACCCCAGCGGAGCGTACAGGGGTTTCAAGGCCACCGCCGTCGGGAGGAAGAGCGAGGAAGCCAACAGGCTCCTAGAGGAAAAATACAGCGACGACCTGTCCCTGGACGAGGCCGTTAAGCTAGCCATAGAGGCGGTAAACGTGGCGTCCGACACACCTGTGACATCCAAGACAGTCAAGGTCGCGGTGATCCCCGCGGAGACCAAGACCTTCAGAAGACTGACAGAAGAGGAAGTAGATAAACACCTCCAGTAGGAGGCTCAGACATGAGCGCCAAGTACACCCTTGTCCGCTACCAGACCGGCAGCGAGAAGTTCGAGATAATGGTCGACCCAGACAAGGGGCTGGCGTACAAGAGAGGAGAACTAGACGAAGTACGCAACGCCCTCCTCATAGACACCATATTCACCGACGCCAACAAAGGAGAGAAGGCGTCGGCTGAGAAACTGGAGAAAGCCTTCGGGACGAGCGACCCATTAGAGGTCGCCGAGATCCTCTTCGACAAGGGGGTCTTCCAGCTGACCCAGCAGCAGCGGAAAGAGATGATGGAGCAGAAAAGGAGGCAGATAATCCACATCATCTCACGCACCTACGTAGACCCCAAGACCAAGCTCCCTCACCCCCCGGTGAGGATAGAGAACGCCCTCGAGGACGTAAGGATCCAGATAGACCCCTTCAAGGACGCGGACGAGCAGGTCAAGGACGTGGTCGACGCGCTACGCCGCGTGCTGCCCATGAGCAGCGACAACGTGCAGATAGCCATAAAGATCCCCGCCGAGTACACCGGTAAGAGCTACGGCATAGTGAAAGACTTCGGCGAGATCAAGCGGGACGAGTGGCAGTCGGACGGCTCATGGATAGCGGTGGTGGAGCTGCCAGCGGCCAGGCAGGTGGAGATGCTCGAAGCGCTGGGGAAATCAACCCAAGGCAACATCCAATCTAAGATAGTTAAGTAACGAAGGAAGAAAAGTTGAGCGTAAAATTTGAAACACGCGACATAGTCGTCCCGGGCGACCTCCTATACGAAGGCCGCATAAGGACGGGAGAAAACACGTTCAGAAGAGAGGGAAACGTATACTCCAACAAGGTAGGGCTAGTCAACTACAGCAAGGACAGAGTCTCAGTGATCGCCCTAGAAGGCACATACACCCCGCTCGTGGGAGACCTGGTGGTCGGCATGGTAACCGACATCGAGCTGGGGCAGTGGGTCGTCGACATCGGAGCGTCCACTGACGCCATACTGACGATAAACGACGCTATCAACAAGTCGTTTAGGACGAGCTTCGACATGACGAGGGTGCTGGACGTTGGCGACGTAGTAGTAGCCAAGATCGTCGACCTCGACAGAAGGAGGACCCCCATCCTGTCCATCGTGGGCAGAGAGCTTGGGAAGGTCCACGAGGGCTTCGTAATGAAGGTAACGCCCTCGAAGATTCCCCGACTCATAGGGAGGAAGGGAAGCATGATCAACATGATCCTCAGGGAGACCCGGTGCCAGATCACCATAGGCCAGAACGGAAGGATACTGATCAACGGCAGAAACCGGGAGGACGAGGAGCTAGTTGTTAAGGTAATCCACAAGATAGAGACCGAGGCGCACACCTCGGGCCTCACCAACAGGATCCAGGAATACCTTAGAAAGATTAAGGAGGATAGAAAATGAGTAAGAAAACAAAAAAGAAGACCACTAAGAGGAAATCCTCGAAGAAGAAGTGGGCGAGAGTGGACGGGAGGAAACCCGACGAACTCAGGCCCCTGAACATCGAGAGCGGCGTCATCCCCAACGCGGACGGCTCTGCATACATCGAGATGGGTAGAAACAAGATCATCGTGGGAGTCTACGGCCCAAGGGAGATGCATCCTAAACGGTTCAGCAAACCCAACATGGGTGTACTGAGGTGCAGGTACCACATGGCGCCCTTCAGCGTGGACCCGAGGCGGTCGCCGGCTCCGTCGAGGAGAGACCAGGAGATCAGCATGGTCATGACCGACGCCATCGAGCCCGCGCTCTTCCTCGAGAGGTACCCGCGTAGCGTCATAGACGTCTACGCGGAGATCATCGAAGCGGATGGAGGCACAAGATGCGCGTCAATAAACGCGGCCGCCGTCGCCCTAGCCGACGCAGGCATCCCCATGAAGGACCTTGTCTCGTCCTGTGCAGCAGGCAAGTACGACGGCAAACTCGTTCTCGACCTCGGCGACTACGAGGACAAGAAGGGAGAGTCAGACGTACCCGTGGCGTACCTACCCAAGATCGGCGAGGTGACCCTGCTGCAGATGGAGGGCATCATGACCCAGGAGGAGACCGAGAAATGCATCGAGCTAGCCATAGAGGGATGCAAGCAGGTCTACGAGGCCCAGAAGGAGGCACTCAAGAAGAAGTACGGCATGGTAGAGGAAGCAGAGGAAAAAGAAGAGGAAACAGTTGAAGAGGTAATCGTCGAGGAGGAAGAAGAATGAGCAACACCATAGTATCACGGCTTAAGCGAAAAAAGATCATGGACGTACTGGCCACCGGGAAAAGGATGGACGGCAGAGACCTCCTACAGTACAGGCACTGGGAGATAAAGACCAACTTCCTCGAGAAGTCCGAGGGATCAGCCGAGGTCAGGCTGGGGAAGACCCACGTGGTAATTGGCGTCAAAGTCGACGTAGGCCACCCCTTCGAGGACACCCCCGACGCTGGGGTCATGATGGTTAACGCAGAGTACACGCCCGCGGCTCACCCCACATGGGAGCCAGGGCCGCCTTCAGAAGACGCAATCGAGCTCGCCAGAGTAGTCGACAGGGGCCTGAGGGCCGCAGAGATACTCGACATGGAGAAGCTAGGCCTAGTCTCAGGCGAGAAAGTCCAGATGATCTTCATCGACCTGTACGTGTTGAACTACGACGGCAACCTCATAGACGCCTGCTCCGCAGGAGCACTGGCCGCGCTCACCACGACGGAGGCACCAGAGT
Organism: uncultured Candidatus Bathyarchaeia archaeon; assembly: GCA_964529745.1. GTDB lineage: Archaea > Thermoproteota > Bathyarchaeia > TCS64 > TCS64 > RBG-16-57-9. Next base: position 9,352 of record CAZGZR010000075.1, on the reverse strand, counting down.
TTAAGGTGTCTAAAGATGGTAAGGTCGAGAAGACCGACAAGACCGAGAAGCTGAAGCTCAAGTCCCACCCCATAGCCGTCACCGTATGCAAGATAGGCGACTCGCTGATCGTCGACCCCACGTACGACGAGGAGGAGGTCAAGGACGGCAGGATAACCATCACCGTCGACGAGAACGGCAACCTCAACGCCATACAGAAACGCGGCCCCGTCGGCTTCACCGTAGACGAGATAAAGAAATGCATAAATATCGCGTCGGAGAAGTCGGCGGAGATAAGGGCTATAGTGTTGGCGGGCGAGTAATGGCTAGGAAGAAGAGAAGAGACATCGGGATGCGGACGAGGGGCGGAGCCACTCTCCGTAAACGCTACGGCAGGATAATGGACACCGTCAAAGCTTACCACAAGTGCCCAAGCTGCGGCAGCCCATCAGTACGACGCGTCAGCGTGGGCATCTGGAACTGCAGGAAGTGCGGCTACAAGTTCGCCGGCGGAGCATACACGCCGTCGACCAAGCTTGGACAGGCAGCCCACAGGATACGCGCCCAAGCCTAACAATATTTTTAGGTGATGAAGACGAGCCTCACCTTGAAGGCATCGGCGGAGATACGCGTCGACGTGCCCGACGAGATGGTGGAGGCCGTCCTAGACGCCCTGAGCCCAGAGATAGAGTCACCGTCCTCCGAGAGATCGATCACGGACGTCCAGAGAACTGTCGACGGGATACTCATAGCAACGGAGGCAACCGACACCACGGCCATGAGGGCGGCCGTGAACAGCTACCTCCACTGGGTCCAAGGCATCCTGGACATGCTCTATGAGATGGGTTGAAAGCGCCCTAGGAAATTCTATATACCTTTCGCAGTCAAGTTGACCCTCGAAGGTGGAACGTTTGAGGAACGAGTTGAAGAGGAGGCTCAAGGCCGACGAACAGCTAATCGGCACATGGATCACACTGGAAGCGCCCATAATATCCGAGATGATGAGCACCCTCGGCTTCGACTACTTCGTGATAGACACCGAGCACGCGCCCCTTGACATGAGGACGGCACAGACCCTGATGCAGGCCATGCATCCATCCTCCGAGACCACGCCCATAGTCAGGGTGTGGTGGAACGACATCGTCGCCATCAAGAGGGCGCTGGACGTGGGCGCCTACGGGGTCCTTGTGCCATGGGTCAACGACAAGGAGGAGGCGGAACTGGCCGTCAAGGCGACCCGATACGCCCCGGACGGGCTTAGGGGCTGCGGCCCCAGGCGCGCGGCCATGTTCGATCCCGACTACTTCAAGACGGCCGACGAGGAGATAGCCGTCATAGTGCAGATAGAGACCAAGAAGGCGGTCGCGAACATAGAGGACATCTGCAGCGTGGAAGGCGTGGACGCCACCTATATAGGTCCGGCTGACCTCTCGGCCAGCCACGGGCACCTGGGCGACATGAGCCACCCGGAGGTGCAGAAGGCCATCGACAGGGTGTATGACGCCACGAAGGCGGCTGGCATCGCGGCGGGGGTTCATCAGGGCTCCGGGAGCACCATCAAGAAACGCATGGAGAAGGGGTATAACCTGGTCACCGTTGGTAATGACCTAATATACATGCGGATGGGCGTCCAGAACCAGTTCAAGGAGCTGGGAATCGCTAAATAATTTCTTTTACTCGTACTCTATCGTCGCAGGCGGCTTGGGCGTCACGTCGTAGTAAACCTGGGTCACATCCACGCATGCTTCCAGTATCCTCGAAGCAGCATCCCGGAGGGTGTTCCACGGGAGCCTCATCACCTCAGCCGTGAGATAGTCTTTGGTCTTCACCGCCCTCATGGACACCGCGTATCCCTCACCCTCCTTCTCGTCCACAAGGTAGAGAAGTCGCGTGGCCTCGGGGTAGTTGTCCTGTAGGTAGTGGAGGGTCTTTTCAAGCTGCTCGTATTTTGGCTCCATGGCCCGGTCCATGCTGTCCCTGAAGGCCAGGGTGACTACAGATCCATACGCGCGTTTACCGTTTATCAGTCCAGTGGCTTTCTCGTTCAGGAACCCCGCCGTGATCATGGTGGGGTCGAGTTCGACTATCTCGGCCGCGTCGCGTTTAAGGACCTTGAGTTCCTTGGGGGACTGGCCGCTGAATATGGCGGCGAAGAACTGGGATGGGTTGTGGGGCGCGAATGCCTGTTCCACTATGAAGGTAGCCTTCTTTATCTCCTCCAGCTTCTCGGGTGTGATCTCGCCGACAACCCTAATGCTTAGGCCGGGGCCTGGGAAGGGCTGCCGTGTGGCTAGCTCGGGGGGTGTGCCCAGTGTTCGCGCGACCTCCCTGACTTGGTACTTGTACAGGTTCTTTAGGGGCTCGACTACCGTGAACCCGTACTTCTCCACAGGGTCGATGCCTATCTGCTCTAGGACGTTGTGCTGTGTCTTAATGTTCGCGGACGTCTCGTCTATGTCTGCCTTTATAGTTCCCTGCACCAGGTATCTGCACTGCTCTTGTTCGGCTATGTTGCTAAGAGTCTCGTAGAAGGTCTGCCTGAATGCTTTCCTCTTTTCCTCGGCGTCCGAGAGCCCTAGTAGAGCCTCGGTAAATTTCTGCCTCATGTTTACTATCCTCAAGGGCAGGCTCAGGGGCTCGGAGGTGAGTAGGGACTTTACGTGCTCGGCCTCGCTCAGTCTCATGAAGTTGTCGTCGATGAACACGCAGACTATGTTGTCCCCTATGGCTTTGTGGACTAGAACGGCGGAGACCGTACTGTCGACCCCGCCTGAGCAAGCTACAAGGGATTTCTCGGCGCCGAGGGTCTCCCTTATTGCTTCAATCTGGCCATCTATGAATGCTTCTGCGCTGAACTCCGCCATTCTGCTCAGAGCATCATGTTCTGGTTAACGCATAAAAGTTTTCCAACAAACTTAAGGAAAGTGTAAAACTCAATGAATCTAAGTCGATGATATTGTCATTAATATGTAACATGTGATTCTTAGAAATAGTATAACGCTGTTGTTGGCGCCGTTTAATACTGTAAATGGTGAAAGAATAAGAAGCTCTGTCGACAACCGCGTTTAGAAAAAAGGGGTCGCCCCTTTACAACGCTGGAAGAGATATATTGTATCGGGTACACGTATTCTTGTGTCTAGTTATGTTTGATATCATCATCAGGAACGGTAAGGTCCTTGACGGCACAGGGAACCCTTGGTTCCATGCAGACATAGCCGTCAAGGATGGTAGGATCGTGGAAATTTCGAATAAGGTAGTGGGCGAAGCCGCCGACTTCATCGACGCTGAGGGACTCATAGTCTGCCCCGGCTTCATCGATGCTCACAGCCACAGCGACTATAACACCCTCGTATACAGGGACATGGAGAACGTCGTCCATCAGGGGATTACCACGGTGGTCGCCGGCCAGTGCGGCTCTAGCCCCGCCCCACTGAGCGACGAGATCCGTGGTGAGGTCCAGAAAGAGGTTGACGCCCGGCTCCCCGAAGGCATAGAGTTGAAGCTCATATGGAACACTTTCGACGAGTACCTCAGAGAGGAGGAGAAGGAGGGGCTCGGCGCAAACGTCGCCCACCTCGTAGGGCATGGAGCCATTAGGGCAGCTGGCATGGGATTCGAGGCGCGTGCGCCTACGCCAGAGGAGCTTGAGGGGATGAAGGAGCTCACAGCTGAAGCGATGGAGGCTGGGGCATACGGGCTCAGCACGGGCCTAATATACCCTCCCGGTATCTACGCCGAGACTCCGGAAATCATAGAGTTGGCTAGGGTGGCGGCCGAGCAAGGCGGAGTCTACGACTCCCACATCAGGGGCGAGGGGAAGACTCTCATGAAGGCCCTCGGTGAGGCACTAGAGATCGGCGAGAAGGCGGGGATTCCAGTGCAGATAAGCCACCACAAGGTGGCTAGCAAGTCTATCTGGGGTGCGAGCCGGGAGACCTTGAAAATGTTTGAGGAAGCGAGGGCCCGCGGCGTAGACGTCACCGTGGACCAGTACCCGTACAAGGCGGGCTCAACGAGCCTGATGACCCTTCTCCCCCCATGGGCTCACAGCGGCGGCAACGAGGCCGCCCTCGAGCGTCTCAGGGACCCCGAGCAGAGGGAGAGGATGAGGCAGGAGATAGAGGAGGGTATCCCTGGCTGGGAGAACTTCGCCGGGGAGCTTGGCTGGGAGAACGTCTACGTCACCTCCGTGAAGACGGACGAGAACAAGGCCGTAGAGGGCATGAACATGGTAGAGGTCAAGGAGCACCGCGGAGCCCCCGACGAGTTCACGGCCTTATACGAGCTTCTGCTGGAGGAGGATGGAACGGCGGGCATGGTGATATTCTACGGCGACGAAGACGACGTCAAGCGCATCATGAAACACCCCCTACAGATGGTGGGCACCGATTCGGGCAGTTGCAACGTCGAGGGGCCTTTCAGGAGAGGAAAGCCCCATCCACGGCACTACGGCACCTATGCCAGGATACTCGGAAGGTACGTGAGAGAGGAGAAGACATTGAGGCTAGAGGAGGCCGTGAGAAAGATGACCAGCTTCCCCGCGCAGCGTTTCGGCCTATTTGACAGAGGCGTTGTTAGATCTGGCATTTGGGCGGATTTAACTGTGTTCAACCCCGAGACAGTCATCGACAAAGCCACATACGAGGAGCCTCACCAGTTTCCCGCCGGTATCGACTATGTGTTAGTGAACGGCGTGGTAACCATAGAGAAAGGCAGCTACACGAGTGCACACGCAGGGAAGACCCTAAGAAAAAGATAGGTAAAAAGGGGTTTTTTCTACTCTTTTACGTATCTACCGAAGTTGGCGGGCGTAGCGTGGACCACCGGTAGATCCACCATGGTCTTGAGCCCGGGCTCGGCGTTTATTACCAGCGGGATCATGTTCGTGGTCATGGCGATGGTGCCGTGGTCTCCGTGCACGCATGGGCTGATCCTTTGGTGGATTGGGGGCACTCCCTCGATGTCGACGCTGTCGAACTCCATCGGCGCCCCGATGTAGGCCCTGAAGTCCATGGTTATGACAGGCTTGCCGCCCATCACGCCGATGGCCATCTGCTTGGTGCCCGCGTTCCTCCCCTTGGGGACTTTGATGGCGTCGCTGGCTGCGTCGTGGTCTAGGATCACGGGCTCGGGTGGTTCCACCTTTATCTCGTCGAGTTCCCAGCCCAGCGAATCGCAAATCATCTGTATGCTCTGCTCTAGGCCGACGTGCCCGGTGATCTTTCCGCTGTCTATGGCCTCTCTGAACTCCTTTTTGGTCATGCCTGCTCCGATCTTCCTCTGGAAGGGAATGCGGCGGGTCGCGGCGTTCATCTGCCTTGTCACGTAGATGGACTCGACTTCTTCACATGGCCCCGTCAGGAACGTTGGAAGAGTGTCCATTAAGAAGCCGGGGTTGATGCCCGTCCCGAGGAGCGTGGCGCCGTGCTTCTTGGCGACCTCGTCAAGCTTGTCTGCGTACTTGGCTCCTTCCTCCGTGGCGTAGGGGTAGCCCAGCTCCTCGCAGGTGCTCACGATGTCGACCCCGTGTTTGAGTATCTGCTCGAACTGGCCGTAGGTCTGCCTCAGGTATGACATGGTAGTATGGCAAACAACGTCAGGCTTCGTTTCTTCGAGCACCTTGTCAGCGTCGCTGGAGATGACCACTCCGATCTTCTCCCCGCCAAGAATTTCACCGAGGTCTTTCCCGACGATGTCGGGGTTGATGTCTACGGCCCCGACGATCTCGATGCCTTCCTTTGTCAGGAGATGCGTCGCAAGTCTTCGGCCGATTACGCCGATTCCGTATGACACAATTTTAACGTTTTTCAATATGGTTCAGGTTTAAACTCTTTCAATAGTCTTTATAGTTTACTGAAAAATCGCTATTATCATATGGCAAGTTCGTTTTCCCTTGGTTGTAGGTATAGACGCCTCCATGATATCTTTCTCTATACGACATGTCGTTTTTTTCCACCATTCCCATCCAAGACGGGAGAAGGAGAAGAAACAGACATGAACCATGTAGAGACGCTGAAAAAGAGGTGCGGCATGACCGTCTTGAGACAGCCATAATCCTTGTAGCATTCGTGATAATCACCGCGGTTTTAGCGTTTGTTGTCCCGAACCTGGGTTTCCTGACTGCGTAGAAAGCTCAGTCGGTGATCAGTTCAAGCATGAGAGCGGCCTTATCGGCGTTTCTCACAGACAGCGGCATGGTTGGACAGTTCTCAAACGTAACTGGCGATCAGAGCTACATCTGTCTCACCAAGCTGACCTTATATCTGGAGCTATCCCAAATCCACGAGCCCATCGATCTAGATGACAGCGTGATGGTAGCAACCTATACCAACGAAAGGTGCCACGGGGAAATATACAGCACTAATGGCACCATAATGACCGTGTCTGGTGTAAACAGCGATGGGGACTCGCTGCTTGAGACTGGCGAGAAGTTCAAGACGGCGTCGATCCAGCCGTTACAGCAGGTAATCGCCCAGACTTGTACGCTCATCCGTATGAGGAGCTCAGGATAGAGTTCAGATCATCGGCGGGCTCTGTGTTAATGGTAAAACACCAGATCCTGGCTGTCTACAGCATGGTCATGGTGATCGAGTAGACCGGTAAAATCTAGGTCTCCAAATTTCTTTCTTTTATTTCAACGAGTTCGATGCCCTGCAGCCTATAGCTTATGTCCCTGAAAGGTTCCACTCCTCTACGTTTGAGGTACATCAACCCGAGGAACATCAGTATCCCTGGCAGCAGGTAGAGCGATATTATCTTGAATGCTCTGTTGAAGGACGTGCTCTCCTCCATGAGCAGCCAAGTCACCGGCACTATGCTGCCCTGGAAGTTCCACCAGTTGCTCGGCGTGATGTGCATGGTATACCAGACGATGTCGCATGAGATGGGTATCATCAGCAACACTAGGTGGTAAAGCCACACCATTATCCCCATGTCGTCGTCTACGGTGGCGAGAGGAAGCAAAGCTGAACCAATGTACCATGCGAAGAGGGCGACGAACTCGATAATGGAGTTGTCCCTGCTTGGATCAAAGAATATTTTGATTATCACCAGTATGGCCACCAAGAAAGGTGCTAAAGAAAGCCAGGGCGTATTTCCCACCAGGTTTCCTCGATTCTTTTTAGGCAGTAAATCATCGTAGAAAAACGCGATCAACATTAGAGCCGCTACCATGGCGAAGCCCTTCATAGTCTTAATGAACAGAGAGAAGTATCCCAATACAGGCAGTCTGTTGATGACGCGCCCTATGACGAGACTCTCAGGCACGGGGACGCCGTCGGGGAACATGTTGTTGTCGCCTTTGGTGGTGTAAAACCATTCGTCGTCTTCTTCGTGTTTACCGATGGCCCTGTGTACAATGTATTCTTCCTCGAATCCCGGCCTGATAAACACGAGGATTTCGCCTTCAGGCATAGGGGCCGCGACAACTTTGTCGAAGTCTTCGATCGCCTCGATGAAGATGAAGTCGCCCACTCCCAAGGTTGGTACCATGCTCTGGGATATGACGACCATCATGGGGTTGTCTGTGCCTAGGGTGTTCCTCAGCACGTGCATGCCGCCGTAGAAGACGCCTATGAGGACTATGAAAGTCGCGCCGTAGCGGAGTAGCTCCTTGGTTCCGTCATCCATTATCTATTGTTCACTGTCAGTCTGGTCGATCTCTATCCTAGGGTCTATCCATGCCGTCAATAGCTGGCAGTACACCGGATCCTTTGTTCCCCCCCTGAAGCATTTCTCAACCTCGCTGCATATCAGACACGGGCAACCCTTCACTGAGTTGAGGGTGACGGGCTCCGTCTTGCTGATTAGCCTGTACGTCCAGCGTCCTTCGTTGAGAATCTTTTCACGGGTTATCCTGCCTTTCTCCTCGAACTTCTTGGCTAACCGCGAGCCTTCTCTGCTGCTCACGTTCAGGAGCTTCCATAGATCGCTCTGTAGAAGCCCTTCGTCTCCAGCGTCATAGATTAGCCTAAGGGTCTTCTGCTCCACGCTGTTGGTCCTCGGTGGCACCGTCTACCACCGCTACTCGTAGTAGATGAGGTCGTAGTCATTCAGTATTTCGTGGAGCTTCTCCACCGCTTCTCGGACCATGTCCTCGTGCTTCGCCCCAGTGCAGACCAGCTTCCCCGAGGCGAACAATAGCATGACCACCTTGGGTTCGCCCATCCTATAGATGAGGCCGGGGAACTGCTCGGGCTCGTACATCACGTTGTCCATGATGTCGGCCGCTGTCTCAAGGTCGATCTTTCCGTGGAGGTTGGCGCTTGCAACGATGTTCTGGATGACTATCTTGGGCTTCCCAAGGATGATTATGCCGTTGTTCTTCAGCTCCCGCACCACCTTCTTCACGGCGCTGCGCGCCATCTTCTCGCTCTTGGCCCCAGTGCAGACCATCTTACCCGAGCCGAAGATGAGCGTCGCCGTCTTGGGCCTCTTGAGCCTGAAGACGAGGCCCGGGAACTGCTTGGGCCTGTACTCGACGTTCCTGAAAACCTTCATGATAGCCAGGAGGTCTATCTTCTGGTCAAGGCTGGCCGAGGCCACCACATTCTCGATGCTTATGGCGAGGTCCTTCTTCTCTTCAAGTTCGGAGTCTAGATCTTCTGACGTTTTCTCAATACTCATTTCTTTCACACCTAATGAAGCTGCCAGCTATAGCCTGCTCACCTTCTCCAGCACGTCCTCGGTGAGGAAGTCTTGGTTGATTATCTCCACGACGGGTATGGTGCTTATGTTGGGCTCGTGCATCACCTTCTCGCTGAACCCAATCTCCCCCGAGTAGCTGTTATAAGTGATGAAGCTCCCCTCGAGGGCTTCGCTCGTCTTCACGAAGTATAGGAACACCTCGCTCAGGGTCCCGCCGATGACGAAGTAGAGATGGTCTCCCTCGTTCTCCATGTGCTGTATCACGTTCGAGGCAGGGGAGGAGGCGACCAGCATGACTATGTCCCTGATCTCTCTCAGCTGGACAAACTTCATGACATTCCATATATAAGGCGTGAAGGGGGTATTTAAACTATATAAACAAGAATTATTTGAAAAGGTTAAAACCGTGCACCAAGGCGGATGCTCAGCTTATATAACAGCCACCCGTACTTGATGCAGTGGTTGGTTTGAGCGATTTGTTGTCGCCAGAGACGTTCTACGGCTTCGAGCCGGGCACGGATCGCAGGCTTGTGCGATGGGATAGGGTAGTGGAATACTTCTGGCATCTCGACGAGACCTCTGATAAAGTGAAGGTAGAGGAGGTGGGGAAGACCACTAAAGGCAACCTCATGATCCTCGCCTACATATCCTCTCCGGAGAACCTGGGTAGGCTCGACGAGCTGAGGGAGATGAGCTGGAGCCTGAGCCACCCTGATGAGCTCTCAGA
>CAZGZR010000074.1:0-13036 GCA_964529745.1 uncultured Candidatus Bathyarchaeia archaeon | reverse complement strand
AAGTAGACCCTAAACGAGTCCTTCTCTTCATCCTCGCCGGTCATCAAATTAACCTATTTATCCCGGTTATTTAACATCCTTTATCGGTAAATGGCTCTTTTAAACCCTTTACCTGCAATAAATTCTCCAAAGTCTTAAATCAGCTACCCTGTCAGTATTTAACGGGAATTCTGGAGGAGAAATCCCAATGGCAATACTAACACCAAATAGATTGGTTCCACTAGCGGCATTCATACTAGCGTGGGTGGCCACCTACATGGCCATCCAGATGGGAAAACAGGGAAAGATCAAGATACGCAGGATACCCGGCCTCGACGCTATCGAGGAGATAGTTGGGCGCTCCGTTGAGATGGGGCGCCCTGTCTTCGACATCATCGGCATGGGTGTCTTCACGGACATATACGCGACTCAGACCATCGCAGGGCTTAGTATCCTCAGCTACGTTTCGACGCTTTGCGCGCGCCTCGGCGCGGAACTCTACGCGCCTCAGGCAAGCGTGGACGTTCTACCCGTTGCTGCGGAGATCGTCAGGGAATCCTACAGACTAGAAGGAAAAGAAGACGAGATTAACATTGAAGAAAAGTTACCATATCTGTCAGGTACCCAGTTCGCCTGGGCGAGCGGTATCATAGGGATGGCTGCAAGGTTGAGGCCAGCCGGCAACATCATGATCGGGCCCTTCTGGGCCGAGTCCATGATGTTCGCCGAGAGCTTCGACAGAGTTGGAGCCATGCAGATTGGCGGAACCGCCAGGCTATACCAGATACCGTTCTTCGCGGCACTCTGTGACTATGTTCTAATCGGCGAAGAGATATTCGCCGCAGGCGCCTACGTCAGCGGCGACCCTCAGCAGATAGGCAGCATAGCCGCACAGGACTGGTACAAGCTAGCGGCTTTGGCACTAGGAATACTCGGAGCACTATTAGCGACGGCAGGAGTCACCGTGATAGGTGACCTCCTGATGATGTGAGGTGAATGAAGAGATGGACTATAGAAGAGATATACCTCTGGCGATAACGTTCATAGTTGGAGTCATCGCCGTACTTGACTACTACACAACCCTTGAATCCGTCACAGCCACTTTCACAGTAATAAAGAACTGGGGTGTCGTTCTTCAAGCCTTCGCGCTGGGTCTCGGAGCTGTAAACCTGTTCCGCGTCCACGGCAAGAGGGTCTCTGAGAGGACCAGGGATGACTGGATGTTCAGCGGCTGGCTACTTCTCATGCTGGTGCTGTTCATCGTAGTCGGTCTAGGAACGGGACAGTATGACGCGAGCACGTCATACCAATGGATCTACAACGCCATTTATCTGCCCCTCGGCTCAACGATGTACAGCAGCCTCGCATTCTACATGGCGTACGGCGCATACAAGGTGCTGAGAGCCAGGAACTTCGAGGCAGCGCTGCTCTTCATCACAGCCGTGCTCGTAATAATAGGAAACACACCGATATTCCCGGCGACGTATCCAGGCTTCTTCCATATGCGTGAATGGATCTTCGGACCCATAGTGAGCGGAGCTTACAGAGGCATCAGGATCGGAGTCGGGATAGGAGCTGTAATCTTAGGGATCAGGACGCTGGTGGGCTTAGAGACCGGCTACCTAGGGAGGCGGTAAAGATGAGTATATGGGAAAAACTGACGTCAGTCCCCCGTGAGATAATCATGGCACTGGTCTTCATCGCCATACTCATCCCCGCACTGAACCCCCTGGGGCTGCCCCTCATGGTTGGAAAAATGAGTGAGGACTGGTACGACACTATTGACAGCTTACCCGCCGGCTCCGTGATACTCTTCGACATCGGCTACGGCTCAGGGGGGTACCCGAGCCTCGGGCCCGGCAACATCGCGGCGTTCCACCAGATGTTCGAAAAAGATCTGAAGATCGTGATGATGGCGACGGCTCTGGAGGGTAGTATGATGTATCCACTCATTATGGCCGGCGTAAAGCCGGAAGCCACCTACGGGGCCGTATACGGCGAAGACTACATCTTCCTAGGCTACATCGCAGGAGGACAGACAGCCATGGCAGGCGTACTAGGAGACCTGAAATCCCTTGTCTCGTCTGACTACAACGGCAACCCCATCAGCGGCTACTCGATAATGGACAACGTGAACGGCGCAGACGACTTCGATGTCGTGGCGTACATGACTACGAGCGGAGACACCGCAGAAGGATGGGTCTACCAAGCCTACAGCCAATACAACAGAGTAGTTCTCTCAGGATGCCTAAGCATGATGACCACAAGCATCAAGCCGTACTACGACAGCGGACAAGTGGTAGGCTTGATGGACGGCATCAAGGGAGCCGCAGACCTTGAGTTCCTTACAGGTCACCCCGGAGACGCCATCGTCAGCAGCGACATCCTGAGCTTCACACAGACACTCGTGCTGATCTTCATCCTAGTGGGCAACGTCGCCTTCTGGATGCAAAGGGGAGGTGGCAAGTAGAATGGTGTCAATGGACCCCTCGGTCTGGATAGCAGCGTTCCTTACACTGGCCGCAACCAGCTTCGCGTTCAGAGACAACAAGGCCTTCAAGTTCGCCGAGAACACCTTCATAGGCGTGGCGGCGGGCCACCAGATCGTCATGGGAGTCAAGAACATCCGTGACTACGGCTGGAGCCACCTCGCGCAGGGGGAGATGATATACATCGTCGTCTTCCTGCTCGGCATCTTGCTCTACGCACGATACAGCAAGGAGTACTACTGGTTCTACAGGTACCCCATCGCCTTCCTCGTAGGGAACGGCGTCGGAATCAGCATCAGGGCGGGCATCCACAGCGACTTCATAGTACAGATAGCTGAAACCGCCAGCCCGCTGATCGCGTCTGACGCCATGGGCACCATAAATAACATAATAACATTCGTCGGAGTGATCACGGCGCTCAGCCACTTCATATTCACGTATGAAGGTATGCACGAAGGCACACTGGGCTGGGGGCCGAAGATCGGCAGATGGATGATCTTGCTGGCGCTCGGCGCAAGCTTCGGCAACACCATCATGACCAGGTTCGGAATGTACCAGGGAAGAGTCGTCTTCCTGCTGAGAGACTGGCTGCAGATAATCGCATAATCTATGGGAACCAAACCCCCTATTTTTTAACAGTAAACTCTTAACTTAAGTACATACTCAGATTGTGAAGACTTTGTCAGATAAAGAGAGGAAACCATCAACGACCGACTATTTGGCGGCGGCTGCACTCACCTACGGTATAATCTACTTCTGGATCGAGATAAAGACGGTGACGGGTACCCCCAGCCTACTGGCTTACCCCGTATACTACCTCGCCGGGCTCGTACCCTCATACCTTGTATGCAGACGAACCGGTTCGACTCACCTAGCCGTGGGGATAAAGTCCGCGCTCGCGTCGTGGGCGTTCACGGCCGTCACGCTGCTAGCCTTCGTCGAGGGGTCAAGCCTCGCCTTCTTCGGCATACTACTAGTATGTCTAATCCTCGGAGGAGCAACGGCTTCTTACCTAACTTTAAAGCAGAGTCTATCCCAGCTTCAAAACAGAAACGACAACCAACGACCAACAACGTCCAACTCTTTAAATCCTAAGCCCGTCGAAGGATAATCGAAATGTTCCCTTCCCTACCCGGTGATGAGGAGCTAACCCAAGAAGAGGTAGACGAGATCATAAGGAAGGCCGCGGAGAAAATACATCAGTACGGCATGGAGACCGTAGCCATACTGACCCTCGAGAGCGTTAAACCCCTCGTCTACATAGGCGGAGAGATGAGCAGGCTCATGCTCTCCCCGTTTCTCCCAGCACTCGGCCCAGATGCCAACGAGTTAGGCGAGAACCTGATCAACATATTTGAGGACCGCGAGAACGTGGAGAAGCTCATCGTCATCCTAGAGGAGATGGCGAGGGGAGAGTACGGTAAAGAAAAGGAGGAGCGGGAAACCGGGGCGCCCGAAGAAGAGGATGATAAAAACAACTCCGATCAAGTCTCCGATGAACAATCGGAGCCTGAAAAGAAGAGAAGTTGGCGAGACTGGCTTCCTTTTTAAACTGTTAACGTAGCCTTAGAATTTTAGAAAACCTTATCCATGATCATCTGCGACTGAATATGAATCAGTATGGCAACCCTCAAGAAACCGACAGAGGAAATGCAGTTCATAATTGCTACCGACGTAGGCTCCACCACAACCAAGGCTAGATTCTTCCATAAGAAGGACGGCGAGTGGAGGTTCCTTGTAGCAGGAGAGGCACCCACAACAGTCGAAGCACCCTACGAGGACGTGACCCTCGGGGTCCAGAACGCGGTACGAGAAGTCGAGGAGTTGACCGGCCACAAGCTTTTGGCCCCGGATGGCAGCGGCTTAATACTGCCATGCGACGGCGAGAAAGGCGTAGACCTCTACGTCACCACCAGCAGCGCAGGCGGAGGCCTGCAGATGATGGTATCCGGCTTAATCAAGTCCATGACCGCCGAAAGCGCTAACAGGGCAGCCCTCGGAGCAGGCGCCATAGTCATGGATGTGATAGCCAGAGACGACGGCAGGCAGCCCTACCAGAAGATAAGCAGGATCAGAAGCCTTAGGCCCGACATGATACTCATGGCAGGTGGCACAGACGGCGGCGCAAGCAGCCACGTCATGGAGATCGCGGAGCTCATCAAGGCGGCGGAGCCGAAGCCACGCCTCGGCGTGGCCTACAAGCTACCCGTCGTTTACGCAGGCAACAAGGCCCTGAGGCCCCAGATAGAGGCGCTGCTGAAAGGCGAATTCGCCCTCGACATGGTGGAAAACATCAGGCCCGTCCTAGAGCAGGAGAACACGGAGCCAGCTAGGCGGGCGGTCCACGAGCTCTTCATGGAGCACGTCATGAGCCACGCACCAGGCTACACTAAGCTCATGAAGTGGACCGACGTAGACATCATGCCGACGCCGGCGGGAGAGGGCATGGCTATGCAGCTCATCGCCAACACGTACAACCTGAACGTGCTCGGCGTAGGCCTCGGAGGCGCCACCACCAACGTCTACTCCGTCATGGAGGGAAGGTTCGTCCTCAGCGTCTCAGCCAACCTTGGGATGAGCTACAGCGTAACCAACGTCATGAAGGAGGCCGGCATAGAAAACATCATGCGGTGGATCCCCTTCAACCTAGACGAGGAGGAGGTGGCTTCGAGGCTCATGAACAAGATGATCAGGCCCACCACCATCCCCCAGACCCTTGAGGACCTCATTGTGGAGCACAGCGTGGCCCGCGAGGCGCTGAGGCTCGGCCTCAAGCACCACCGGACGATCGCCACTCGCCTCAAGGGTGTGCAGCTTGAGAGGACCATCAGCGACATGTTCGACCAGGCCGTCGAGGAGACCTACGTTAAGATGATGAACATCGACATCTGCGCAGGCACTGGTGGGCTTCTGAGCCACGCCCCGAGGCGCATCCAGTCAATGTACATACTGACGGATGCGTGGCAGCCCGAGGGCGTAACGAGGATGTTCCAGGACAGCGTGTTCATGATGCCACACCTAGGTGTGCTAAGCACAGTATACCGTGACGCGGCGTGGAACATCTTTGACAAGGACTGCCTCGTGAGGCTGGGCACCAACATCGCGGCAGCCGGCACCGGTAAGCCCGGCGAGCACGTGATGACGGTGGAGTTGAAGATGCCTAACGGCAAGGAAGTCAAAGAAGAGCTCGACATGGGAGAGATAAAGCTAATCAAGCTGGCCGAACGTGAAGAGGCCGAAGCCAAGATATTCCCCGCCAAGGAGTACGACGTCGGCGCAGGACCGGGCAAGGAGCTTGAGGCAACGGTGAGCGGCGGCGTAGCGGGGGTGATGCTCGACGCGCGCGGCAGGCCCATGTACCTCCCTGAAGAGGAGGACCAGCGTAAGGACATGCTGCTGAAGTGGTTCAAGGCGATGGATCTATACGACGAGAGCAAGCTGGAGGCGTTAATCTAAGATGGTGGACGCAGCTACAGAGGAAAAGACAAGCGCAGAAGAGAAGGAGGCCGAGGAGGCCCACGCCTACACGCCGGGTCTAAAAGTCAAGAAGGCCATGAAGGTCGATAAGATGAGGAGGCTGCCCATTTTAGGGGAGGTCTTCCCCAAGGTGGGCGACAAGGTGAACTATGACGACATCATCGCCAAGACCGAGATCAGCGGAGACCCCGAGATCGTAAAGGCGTCCATGTTGCTGGGCTTGGAGCCTGAGGACCTCCCACGGTTCATGAAGAAGGAGTTGGGGGATACCGTCGAGAAGGGCGAGCAGATGGCGTTCTACAGCGCCCTCTTCGGGCTCATAAAGAAGAGCGTCGAGGCTCCCATAGACGGGACCATTGAGAGCATCAGCGAGATCACGGGGCAGGTCATCATAAGGGGGGCGCCCATACCTGTAGAGGTAGACGCCTATATCCCCGGCACCGTCGTGGAGGTCATGCCCAGGGAGGGCGCCGTCATCGAGACCAACGCGGCGTTCATACAGGGGATCTTCGGCATCGGCGGTGAGACCCACGGAGACATCCACGTCGTCGTCGATGACAACACCCAGGTGATGGACGCCGACATGATCAAACCCGAGCACGTGGGAAAGGTGCTCATCGGCGGAAGCCTGGTCACGCTGGACGCCTTGAAGAAGGCCGTGGAGTTAGGAGTCTCCGCTATAGTAAGCGGCGGCGTCAGACACTACGACCTGACGACATTCACTGGCGAGGAGATAGGCGTCGCCATCACAGGCCAGGAGGAGGTAGGCATAACCCTCATCATCACCGAGGGCTTCGGTAAGATGACCATGAGCCAGCGCACCTTCGAGCTCATCAAGGAGTTCGAGGAGTACCTGGCTTGCGTAAACGGTGCCACCCAGATCAGGGCAGGGGTCCTTAGGCCCGAGATAATCATTCCGCACGAGGAACACGTGGTTGGTGAAGCCGAGGAGCTGTCCCAGGGGATGGTGCCGGGAACCCCCATCAGGATCATCCGTCAACCCTACTTCGGAGCCATCGGCAAGGTGCACAGCCTGCCCGTGGAGCTTCAGAAGCTCGAGTCCGAGAGCAAGGTGCGGGTCGTGAACATCGAGCTGGAGGACGGCGAGGTGGTCATGGTGCCCAGGGCCAACGTCGAGATCATAGAGGAGTAGACCTCCACTCTTATTTTCAACCTACCTGTTATGACGGGTTTTTTAGACGAGTAACGTGCATCATCTACCATGCAGTATTTTGAGGTCCCTGCGTGGGAGTACTACGGCTGGGAGCCCGAGACTCTGGGGTTCCCAGACGGCTGGGATGTGCACGTGAGGAGGATGAAGGGGCACGCCGTGCCCAGGCTCACCGTGGATGAGGTCGCCGAGAGGCTTCGACATCCGGTGGGCTCGGAGCCTCTCCGGGAGCTGGCTAGGGGCAAGCGTAAGTGCTGCATCATATTCGATGACATGACCCGGCCCACGCGTCAGAGCCAGATGCTGCCTGCGGTGCTGGACGAGCTGCACATGGGCGGGCTGTCCGACGACCATATAGTCTTCGTTATGGCGACGGGCGCCCACCACGGCCGCCTCCTCTCGGATTTCCAGAAGAAGCTGGGCGTCGAGGTGCCTGAACGTTTCCTGGTGTTCAACCATAACTGCTACGAGAACACTGTGGACCTGGGGGAGACAAGCAGGGGGACGCCCGTGCACGTGAACCGTGAGGTCATGAGCTGCGACCTCAAGGTTTCTCTCGGGGCGATGATGCCTCACTTCGGGTACGGGTTCGGGGGAGGAAGCAAGATGCTGCTGCCCGGCGTGTCGGGGATCGACAGCATCACCCACAACCACAGGATCATGGAGGGTACGGGGCCGGGGCGGGTGGCGGAGAACACGCGTAGGCTGGACTCTGAGGAGGCTGCCCGGATGGCGGGGCTGGACTTCGTTGTCAACGCGTTCCTGAACGGGGACGCCGACGTCGCGGGTCTGGTATGCGGCGACGTGGTGGAGGCGCACAGGGAGGGGGTCAGATTTGCCCGCGGCCATTACGCCACGGAGCTCGTGAGTGACGCCGACGTGGTGGTGGGCAACGGCTACCCCATGGCCAACGAGGGATACAAGGCTTACCATCTGATGAGGGACTCGGTGAGGATGGGCGGGGACATGGTTTTCCTGCTCTACACGCCGGAGGGCTGCAGGGTCCACCACTATAACGGCAGGTTCGGCGAGGACTACGGCGGCAGAGGGTGGACCAAGACCACGTATGTAAAGAAGCCTTGGAGGATGAGGCGGGTGATATGCGTCTCGCCTCAGGTGGCGAGGGCCGACGAGTACTACTACGGCGGGGGCAGCCGGTGGGTGAAGACTTGGGAAGATTGTTTGAATATGCTTGTGGATGTGCATGGAGACGACGTGTCGGTGGCGTTGTACCCGACTGCGGCCATGCAGATCAGCGTTGAGAACGCCTCAAACCTGTGACCTGCTGCAGGTCATATCTGTTTTTATGCGTGTGTGAAGGCTCTCTTGACGGCGTCTAGGCCGTCACCGATTACGTTGATTTCGTCTTTTTGGCCTATGCCTGACTCGTGTGCCCATCTGATGTGGTCTACGGTGTCTGGGTTGATGCCCATGGCTCTGGCAGCGGTGGCGTCGGCGGTGACGGGGTCTGTGGAGGCGATTATGGTGTTCATCTGGATCGGTTTTCCGTGGACTGGGCCCGGTCCCTCCATGGCGACGAAGCCGTCTATGACTGTGAGTGCTGGGGGTAGGGTGATGAGTATGTCGTGTATGACTTTGTGCATGCCGTGGATGTGGTACCGGCCCTTCCATTTGGTGGTGAGCATTCCGAACATGTTCTTCATGCCGAGGGTCACCTTGGTGCCGGTGTGGGTCTTGAGCTTGGCCGCCGAGACTATGGCGGAGTCAGTCGCCATCCTGGCCACCTTGATGCTGCTGAGAGCTTTCCCGTTTTTAACGGGGAGCTCTACCCTGTCGTCGAGGTGCCGCATGTTGACGAACTCGACGCCCACCCTGTCCAGCGTCTCCTTCATGCCGCTGGCGACGACTGCCTTGTCGGCGTTGGTCATCTGGGCGTCCGACTCGACTACGATGACCTCCTTGCCTAGGTCACGCACCCTGTTGATTATGGCCTCAACGACCATGGGGTCGGTGGTGGCGCCGGTGGCCCAGTTCTTGGTTGTGATGAAGTTCACCTTGACGAGGACCTGGCTCCACGGCTCCAGTGCCTCCCTGTATGGGATAAGGTCTAGGGCCCTGTAGACGGTTTCGAGGCTCCTCTCCCCCTTGACGACGGCTACCTTGGACATCTCAGCGATAGGAGATGTATGATCCCATATAATGGCTTAGGATCCGGGTGTGGATATGGCCTCCGCTATCCACGGCTATATGGTGCATCCATGTGAGGCTTAGCTCTCCTTCGGGGTCCAGACGTAGTAGTTGTCTTCCAGGCGCAACAGAAGGGCTTCAGAGCCCTCGTCTTTTATCAAGTACACTATTCTACGTCGCATTGCTAGGGTCCTGAAGCCGTCGTAGTTGACCTCGTTGGCGTCGTCCATGCCTTCTCTGTCAGTCTTCTCGACTATGGCGCATCCGTTCGCCTTGAGGTCGTTTAAGGCTTGCTCCATGGACCATGGGCCCTTGACCCATTTGGGCTGCTTGGTGATCGGTGGCTGGTCTTCCCCCGTTTGGAACGGGTTTTCAGGGCTTTTAGGGTCGAAAGCGAGCGACATTCCCGGGCTTGTCATCAGGTAGAAGAGTGTGGCGGCGAAGACTGTAATGCAGAGCATCAGGACTATTGCGGCCCCGACGCTTGAGTTAGCCTTCTTTCCACTGACTTGAGCCATCCCATTGATTGCGTGCAGTCAATGGATATTAGGGATTCCGGAGACGGGATTAGGATTGAAGTACAGAGACTGAGATATGGATCTCTAGTAGATTTCCCTGATGAGCTTGGGAAGAGATAATCGTCGATTCATTACCTCGTCTTTACCCATTTGGCATAGCTCACGAAGCCCGCGAGGCTGCTGTATATGTGCCTATTGGCCTCTGGGTCCCTGAACAAGAGCTTCTGGGCCTCCCCGTCGGAGTCCAGCACCCTTAGATACATGTCCGTGAGGCTCAATCCTTCCTCGACGCCTTTGGAGGCGATTCCTTCCCAGAGCTGAACCTGCTCCCTGAAGCTTCTGAGCCACTTGGCTGCGCCATCGTGGAACCCGAAGTGTCCTATACAGATGGTCTCAGGGTCTAGGTCTATCAGTCTTTTCAGGCTCTCGGTTGCCTGCACGGGGTTGTACGGTGCTGGGCTTGCTGGGATCACTGCTCCTAGGTTGTCGGGTGTGTGCCCTGCAGCGTCTCCGGCGAAGAGGACCCTGCCGCCGGGCTCGTAGTAGCTTTGGCTGTGGGAGGAGTGTCCCGGCGTGTGGAAGACCTGGAGTTGGACGCCGCCCAAGTCCAGCCTCTCCCCGTCCACGGACGCGTTCACCTTTTCCCTGGGGACGCCGCGTATCTCGCCGTACTCCAGTACCTTGTCTCCGAAGGCTTCCCTGGCGGCGGCCTCTATCTTTGAGGGGTCCACCATATGGTCCACACCCCGGGGGTGGCAGTACAACGAGGTTTCGGGGTAGTGCTCCAGCATCATCCAGCAGCCGGCGGCGTGGTCCAGGTGGACGTGGGTCAAGGCTATCTTAGAGACTTCATCGACGCCCAGCTGGTCCAACGCCTCGATGACACCAGGCACCTGGCTCGCTGGTCCCGGATCGATCACCGCTACCTTCTCGCCTACTACGACGTATGTGCCCAGCACACCTGTCCTTCCGTGGAATGGGGCGTCTATTATGTGAACTCCGTCCGAGACCTTTTGAGTGGACATCAGAGGGAAAACCGCCGGGGCTTCTAAAAAGAGTTTTACTGGCCGATTTCGCTCCATTTAATGGTTGATATGAAGGAGTCGCTTGGAGCCAAAACCTGGGCTGCGCCTACGCCCGTCTGGGTAGTGGGCACATACGACGAGAACGGTAGACCCAACTTCATGACCGCGGCGTGGGGCGGCGTCTGCTGCTCCAGCCCGCCATACATATACGTGAGCCTGAGGGAGGCGACGTACAGCCACGGGAACATCATGAACCGGAAGGCGTACACGGTCAGCGTCCCCGGTGAAGAGTACTGGAGGGAGGCAGACTACATTGGTATAGTTTCAGGCAGGGACACCGACAAGGTCAAGGACACAGGTTTGACCGCCGTTAAGAGCAAGCTAGTAGACGCGCCATACGTTGACGAGTTCCCCTTGGTATTGGAGTGCAGGGTCATAAAGGTGGTTGAGATCGGCCTACACACTGAGTTCATAGGCGAGATACTGGACGTCAAGGCGGATAGGGACGTCCTCACCGAAGAGGCCCCGGACACACAGAAGATCAAGCCCCTGCTGTTCGGGACGGGGGACCGCGGCTACCACACGGTGGGCATAAGGGTCGGAGACGCCTTCACACAGCGTAGGCCTCCGGCGCACTAGCGCAAGTGATTTACCGTAATTCATCTCTTCTACTCCAGTGGTTTCATGAGTCAGTTCTCAGAGAAGAAGGACAAGCAGCTCAAGGAGGACGCCTCGACCTACCTGGTCCAGCGGTGGGAGCCCAGCGTCAGGCACGAGCCCCTGATCATGGTCAAGGGGGAGGGAGTCAACATGTGGGACGCCTCAGGCAAGAAGTACCTGGACTTCATCAGCCAGCTCTACAACGTCCACATAGGCATGGGCAACAGGGTGCCCATCGAGGCAGCCAAGAAGCAGCTGGACGAGCTAGCCTACGCTTCGCCTAGCTACTACACCGAGCCCCAGGTCGAGCTCGCCAAGAAGCTGGCCCAGATCACTCCCGGGGACCTGTGTCAGGTGTTCTTCGGGAACAGTGGCACCGAGGCCAACGAGGTGGCCATCAAGCTGGCCCAGCTATACAGGGAGGCCCCGAAGATCATCAGCTTCTGGGATGCATACCACGGATCTACATACGCCATGGTGAGTGTCGGAGGCAGCGCCCGCAACCGGCAGGCCAAGGGCCTAAGCATCTACGAGGAGTTCAAGCACATCGCCAGCCCCTACTGCTACAGGTGTCCCTACAAGAAGACTTACCCCGAGTGCGGCCTCTTTTGCGCCGAGTTCCTCAAGTACACCATCGAGAAGGAGGGCGAGAACACCATAGCCGCGTTCATGGCGGAGCCCATATGCAGCTGGGCCGGCCAAGTCGTGCCACCAGACGGTTACTGGAAGCGCATCAGGGAGATATGCGACGAGAAAGGCATCCTCATGATCTTCGACGAAGTCATGACGGCCTTCGCACGCACAGGAAAGATGTTCGCCTGTGAGCACTGGGACATAGTGCCAGACGTGGAGACCTATGCAAAGGGCATCACCTGCGGCTACGTGCCTCTTGGGGCCTGTGTCATCAACAAGAAGATGGCCGACCACTTCAACGAGAAGGGGTTCCCCCACAGCTACACGTACAGCGGCCACGCCGTTAGCTGCGCTACCGCCCTCGCCGTCATCGGCCTCTACGAGAAGGAGAAGCTCGCTGACCGCGCCGCCAAGATGGGCGCATACATGATGGACGAGCTCCGCGGCATGATGGACCGGGTCGGCATCATCGGCGACGTCCGTGGCCTCGGCCTATTCATGGGCGTCGAGCTAGTCAAGGACAGGGACACCAAGGAGAGCCTCATACCTAGGGAACTGCCCGCCGACGACAAGAAGGACCCGGAGAAGAACCCCATGCAGTACTTCACTGGCAGGGTCAAGGAGAACGGCCTGGTGCTGGGCACCAGCTGGAACACCAGCATACTCAGGATGATGCCAGCGCTGATAATCGCCAAGGACCAGATCGACGAGGGGCTTGGGATACTGGAGCAGACCCTCAACGAGACCGCCAAGAAGTTCGATCTCTGACTTTTTAACCCTCTAAACCTTTTCTCTCTCATGGAGTTCAGCCGAGAGGTCCATGATTTCTGGGAGAAAGCCAAGAGCGAGACAGGCATCGAGGGCGTGTTCACGGACGCCTACGGGATCGGGGACACACCCGAACTCAAGCAGGAGCTGCTTAACCTGGTGCTGGAG
>CAZGZR010000073.1:0-13060 GCA_964529745.1 uncultured Candidatus Bathyarchaeia archaeon | reverse complement strand
GGCCTTGACGCCGAAAATCTTGCTTGCGAGGGCTATGCTCTGTCCGTGGTTGCCTGTGCTGGCGGTGATTACGCCGCGCTCCCTATCCTGCTTGGGCAGCTGGCTGATGAGGTTGATGCCTCCCCTGATCTTGAAGGCCCCCGTGGGTTGATGGTTCTCGTGCTTCACGTAGGCCTCGCAACCCAGGTACTCGTTGAGGGTCGGGTAGGTGTGGAACGGCGTCTTGAGGAGGTATGGTCTTATCCTGTTACGAGCCAACAGGACATCTTTGAGTGTTGGAGCTTCCATGGATGACCCAAAGGGTTTCTACGCTTTTAGCACTTTCAGTCGCGTCTCACCCTGAGTGCGGTGGATAACGGTTTTAATTGTTATCGGCTTCGCGTTCCACATGGGTTACACGGGTTCGGCCGTTCTTCCGCTCCACGGGGGGAGGGCGCCAAGATGGTTGTTCAGCCGCATGGTGCAGATGGCGGAGTGCATCGTGGACATCATGATCGACGAGTACGGACGCAGGGGGCTCCTCGAGCGGCTGAGCGATCCATGGTTCTTCCAGAGCCTCAGCTGCGTCCTGGGCTACGACTGGCACAGCAGCGGCACCACCACCGTCACCTGCGGCGCCCTCAAGGAGGCCATGGACAGGGAGGACATGGGCGTCACGGTGTGCGGCGGCAAGGGCAGGACGAGCCTCAGGACGCCCCAGGAGATAAGAGAGATGGGACAGGTGTTCGGCCTCAACGGCTGGAGGGTGGACAGCCTCGTCTACGCCAGCCGTATGGCCGCCAAGGTGGACAACAGCCTCGTCCAGGACGGATACCAGCTCTACCACCACTGCCTCATGTTCACCGAGGACGGGGACTGGATCGTCGTCCAGCAGGGCATAAACGAGAAACAGGCCAACGCAAGGCGGTACCACTGGGGCCTCGACCACAGGGGCTTCATCGTCGAGCCTCAGGGCGCCATACTCTGCGAGACCCGCCTAGACGAGGCGCTCGACATGACCAGCAGGGACAGCGCGGAGAACCAGAGGACCTGCGTAGACATAGTCAGGGAGAACCCCGAGCGGCTGAGGAGGATGCTGGTGAAGCCGCTGCCTGAGGGCCAGTCGAGGCTCGACGGGTGGACGGGGCAGAGATCCCTCGTGATGCCCCGGTCGGTGAACTGGGACGCGGTGAGGGCCGCATACAACTTCCAGCCCCGAAGCTACGAGGAGCTGGTGTCCATGCGTGGAGTCGGGCCCGGCACCGTGCGGGGGCTCGCCTTGGTGGCGGAGCTCGTCTACGGGGACGGGGCCAGCTGGCGCGACCCGGTCAGGTTCAACTTCGCTTTCGGCGGCAAGGACGGCGTCCCCTTCCCCGTAGAGCGCAGGGCCATGGATGACGCGGTTCAGGTGCTTAGGCAGGGAATAGAGGCGTCCAGGATGGGCCGGGACGAGGAACTGCGAGCGTTCAGAAGGCTGAGGAGATGCGTGCCTCCCAGCGACCCAGTCGCCCTCAAGACCGTGCTTTGACGCTCGCCGGCCTAGCCCGTCTCTCGGACGCGAACATGAGGACAATGGCCGCCGTCACCGCCACGCCCAGCCCTGCCACAAAGTACAGCTCCCCCCTCGGTATGCCTAAATCCACTCGTTCTGCTTCGTCGGCTATCTCGACGTACACACTGCCGCCTATGAACCTCGCCCTGGTGGCAAGCGATTCCCCGATGTATGGCTGCCTGTTTACGTCGAAGCAGGGGATGATGTTTGACTCGTACTCCGGGGCGCCGGATATCACGTCCAGCCCTCCGTCTTGTTGGACCAGCGTCAGGTCCACTGGTAGCCACCCCCAGGGTGGCACGTAGACCATGGCCCAGGCGTGCCACCCGACCCCGTTCCTGGTGTCGTTCAAGTGGCCTTCCCACGATGCCTCGGAGTCTACGATGCCTGGGTGTATCACTATTCCCACCTGTAGGTACGCGGGTATGCCGAGGCTGCGGCACATGGATATCAGCAGGATGGACTGGTCGTCGCAGTCCCCTTGGCCGTCGGCGGCGGTCTGGTTGGGATACCTGGGCACCTCGAAGTTACAGTACTCTGTGTTATCGGCGAGCCAATCTACCATGTTCACCACCGCGTCCAGCACTGTGGGGGACCTTCCAGCGACGTCTTGGGCTAGCTGGGACACATGTGGGTCTTCGCTCATGAAGGTCTCCGTAGCGTCCGTGTAGTCGTCCACGAGTTCAGCGGGGATCGCGTCGAACCCATCCGCGTCAGGGACGCTTATCTCGGGCCAAAGCTCGGCCGAGGACTCGATGCTATACGTTACCGTGAATGAGGCTTCCTCACCAGGGCCCAACGTAAGGGGGATGCCCATAACCGTCCACCTGTTGCCGTCCTCGTCCATCAACGTCTCCCCGAGAGGAGCATCGGACTCAGTTATCTCCACTGTCTGCCGCTCAGTGTCCATGAACAACGGGATGGCGATGTCCTCACGGTACAGCTCCACGTCCTCTGTGCCCCTGTTTACGAACCTGTAAGACAGCGTGTACTTGTATCTGACCGGGGCAGCCGCGTAGCTGACGGGCAAAACCGAGAAAAGGATCACCAGAGCCACGAGGGCGGCGCTTCTTTGTTTCAACTATCGCTCCCTTTGGATGTCGAAGGGGGACTTATCTAGTTTCCCCAGAGAAAGAAAATAGGGCTACTCGACGTGGACCCTGAACAGGTCTATGTCTCCCTGCAGGTAGGGCAGGAAGTTTTCGACGCTCTTCCTGATGTCCTTGGACTGGGTGATGTACCGGCCCACGATGAGTATGTCCGCCCCGGCCTCCAACGCGATCTGCGCCGTCTGCGGCCTGATGCCCCCTGCCACTGCGATGAGTAGCTTCTTGCCCTCGAAGGCTTTCCTGATCTCTGGGATGTAACCCCACCTGGGCTCGCTGGTCTTCTCCGTGTCTATCGCCCTGTGCAGTATTACGCCGTCTGGCAGCTCCTTGAGGCTTTTGAGCTTCTCTAGGGGGTCGTCCACCTGCATCATGTCGAGGAAGCTGTAGATGCCTAGTCTCCGGGCCTCGTAGACGAACTCGTCGATGGTGGCGGTGGACGCAGCTCCCGCGCAGCAGACGGCGTCGGCTGTCTCCTCGAACGCCATGTCTACCTCCACCTTGCCCACGTCCATGGTCTTCAGGTCGGCGATGATGAAGGCGTCGGACACGAAATCCCGCATCTCCCTGATGACGCCGACTCCGCATTTCTTGATGAGCGGCGTGCCCGCCTCCAGGATGATGCTGTCGTTCCGAGGCACCTGCTCGATCACCTTTCTGACGGCCTCTATGCTTGGGAGGTCTAGGGCGATCTGTAGGTACGGTGGGCGCCAGAGTCTTTGTGGCCTGAAGCTCATCAACGGGTGCCTCGCCCTGTCCTTGTCGTACTGCACCTTCTCCCACGGCGGGTAGTTGGAGAGGGCCCGCCTTATGGAGAGCTTGGTGGCGCTGTAGTTGTACTGGTATATTCGGCGCTCGTCCTCGGCCGCCGGGTGGATGAAGACGCTGGCTACCACCACCCAGTCGTCCAGGACGTTCATGGGTATGACGCCCTCCTCCACCGAGTCCGCGACGGCCTTGGCGACGGCGGCCTGGGCTGGCCCGAATATCTTCCCGGCGTCGGCCATGTCCTTGACGGTTACTTTGGGTATTATGACCGTGTGAGGCTTAGGCGGAAGGTTTGGCCTGATTACCGCTAGAAGCGGTGTGTGGCCCATGGATAGGCTGGTCAAGGCGTTGATGAACGCGGTGCCCACCTGCCCGTGCTTGTCACCTATGAGAAGGTCCACGTGGGCGACCTCGTCCCCTTTCCCGACGAGGGCCTCCCCTATGTAGAACGCCCCACCGGGATGTGAGGCGTCCATGCTGAAGGAGTCGATGGAGGCTCTGACGGCCTCGCTTACGGAGCTGAACCGTCCCTGCTCCACGAGCCCCTCGAGGAACTTGCTTTGTTCCTGTGTTATCCTGCCTGGGGCTCTCACGAGTCCTTTGTCTTCACTCAAATCGATCAACTGGTATCAACCACGTGTCCAAGTATTTAACCTTTAAGAAGCATTGTGTCCTCTCTGTGACACAGAATTCTTTATGATGCGTGAGTTAGTGATGTAAACGTGGGTTTACAGTCTATTTTGTGTCACAGATTAAAAAGAAGATGGTGACTGTCACCTCGATTTCATTCTTTAACATCAATTTGAAGCTGTTCGGTATGTCACAGGCAGCCTTATCGGCTCCCACCATGAGGGTTCTTCCGCAAATGTAATTGCTTTTACGGACCACGATGTCCTTTGGATCGGTGTAAGTTAGCCCTGGGTGACCTCTACCCCTTACAGTGAACTCCTCGCCGCCGGCTTCAAGCCTCAGCGATATTATGGTCTCCCCGCTCCTAGCCGCCTCCTTCATGTCGTCGGGCAGGTCCAGCAGGCCTTTCTCGGCGTCCACGGCCACTATGCAGTCACCTCTCTTGGATAATCGCTCTTCTTTCGTAGTCATCAATGTAGTACGGTGAGTAGAAACAATGTTTGGGTGGCCTCGCGCCTTGAACGACGTGGTAAGCATACTGGCTCCGTCCCTATAGCTTCATCAGTTTTATCAGGTGCTGCTTTATCTGGCCTGACAGGCTGTGGTCCGGCTCCTTCCTTAGCTTGTAGAGCTTCAGATCCTCGATGGCGAACCGTATGTCCTCGGAGATGAAGTGGTAAACGAAGACACCGGCCAAGCCACCGGCTATGAAAATGTAGTTGGCTAGCGGCAAAGACCTCTTGAAGACGTAGACGAGGCCCAGCAGAAGCAGGGCTATATGGCTCCTCCTGAGGTTGCTGCGGTGCCTGTACACGAACGTGGCGGCCTCGCTCAGTATGTAGCCTAGGCCGAACCCTATGAGGTTCAGCCATCCAGTGACACTGCCTAGAAGCACCAGTAGCCCGCTGACGATGATTCCGGGGAACTCCACCTGCCGGTTGAAGGGTATCTCGGTGTAGGTATAGGCGCGTCGGATGAACTTGGTTTTCCCGTACTTTCTGAGGTTCCAGGATAGGTTCCAGTCCTCGGCGCGTTTCGCGTCGGCGTAGCCAGGCGACGTGAGGTAGGCGTCCTTCCTGTACGCCATGTTGGCTCCCTGGAAAAGGCCGAGGAAGCCCTGGACGAGGGCGCTCATCCAGCAGTAGAACCTGCTCAAGGCGTTCCTGTTGACTGGCCTGATCCCGCCTCCCACGGCGACCACCTTGGGGTCCTCGAATGGTCTCACGATTGTGCTAATCCAGCTTTCTGGGGCTACGCAGTCGGCGTCCGTGGTTACAACAATCTCCCCGGCTGCCTCCCTGGCTCCCAGGTCCCTCATCTCCGCGAGGCTATACCCAGGTTTTACATATACCTTGTCGCAGTGCTCCCCTGCTATCTCGGGTGTGCGGTCCACGCTGCCGTTGTCGATGACGATGAGCTCTACTTTCTGGTCTTGGCGCCGTATCGACTCCAGGCACTTGCCTATGTCGGCCTCCTCGTTGAGTGCCGGGATTACGACGCTGACCTTCATTTCACTGCATTCCTCGGGCTGCGTGTTAAATAGTTTTCCGAGGGTTTCCTTTATTTTCTAACTTGGATCTTCTCATCAAATGCTGTAATGTAGCTTTGATGCTCGTAAGATCCCGTTTTATGGCGAATATTTAGGTTAATGTGTGTCTGGGAAAAGATTTAAGAAACCCGCCCGCCTCTACGAGGGGTGCTGGGCTGGTAGTTCAGCTGGTATGAATGCCGCCTTGGCATGGCGGAGGTCGGGGGTTCAAATCCCTCCCAGTCCACCATCACTTTTAATTAAATATGCCTCCTTTTCAGGATCCTTTCTGAGTTATATTTGGTTTTATTTATTCTCCATTTCGGCTTTTCTTGGCTATTTTCTGCTTCGATTAGATGTAGTTTTTAAGAATCTTCATTGTGGAAATATAAAAAAGAGAAGGGAATTTTTTAGATTTTCCTGAGTCTTTCGTTAACTATGTCAATGTTCTTTTGAACTAATTCGTTTACTTCGAGGACAGCCTGTATTGATGCATGAAGGACATCATCAGGAGTTAACTCCTTGATCGGCTTATCTTCCAGATATTTGATTAGATCCTCAGGTTTTCGCTCCATCATAGTTACGATTGGATCTACTTCAAATGGAGGCGGAGGAGGAGGTGGCCATGGCCATGGAGGCCAGGGAGGCCAGGGAGGCCACCAAATCGGTGGACAAAGCCATGGAAATAGCCTACAGAACCACCAAGGCCGACATCTACACTGGTATAGCCAAGGCCATAGTATGCACTTAATGTGAATTGGGGGCCAATAGTCGACGATTTTAATCTCTTGAAGGAGCCTTTTATCTTTTTCAAGAGTTATAATGTGTTTGTTTATTACTGCATACAGCTCTCGTTTTGATTCAACAGAACTTTTCATTTCCTTGAGTGTATCTACCATAGGTACACCCATTCACTAAAAATCTCAAACAGCTATTTATATTAATCGTTATTGTACACTAAATATATTTGATTATTTACCACTATACAAATAAAAGTGAATTATTATGAGAAAACGCACTTTCATATATTTATAAAAAAAATAGCTATAAAAATAATTATTATGCACGACATAGGATAATCCTAATGTTCGTTTCATGCTCGTCTAGAATTATACACGAAAACGAGCGCGCGCGAATTAATGAAATTAAAACAATCAACAACTTCGCTATTTATTCATATTTTTACTTCGAAATAAGTTTCATTAGAATACAAATAAAGCCAAAGATAATCATATTACGTCAATTACCACAGCCTACCAATTTCATACAAACTTTACAATAAACATAGAATTTGGATAATTTTAGATGCCCATTCATCTTAAATAATTAACATCATCCAACCATAGCTCGGCGGCTTATGCTGCCGTGTAACCCGGAGAGTCACCGATGTTTCCAAGTCAGGCATCAACCAAGGATTTCTCCTAAAATCGGGGCACCCTCAAACCAACATTTACTCTAACAAAATAACCTAGTTACAAACGATAAATCATCACTGCGTAAAAATTGAGACCTTCAACTAGCTAGGTCTCTCAACCTTCCCTAGATGGCCTACGAGGAAAACGAACAAGGCTATGTTAGCAAATACGGCTCGACCTGATATGATGTTTAGTCTCGAAAAAAGGAAGACGTCCATCCCCATTAAGAAGCCGGTGATCAGCCTTATCCCGTTACTGCTTTGCCTCACTCCCCATGACTGGGTAAGCCAGTCAACGACGTAGGGGAGAGCCATCAGGAAACAGGCCATCAGCTGAACCCTAACGTCGAGCGACTCCGAGAGTTTCATGATGTGGCTTGAGGCGAGGAGCGGCATGGTGAAGCCTAGGAGGTAACCGGAGCAGCGGGCGCAAAGCCTCAGCTCGTACCCGTACAGGTTGAGGGTCACCCAGTGGTTGTGGGCCAGCAGCCTCCAGAGCTCCAAGGCGCCTTTACTCCTTTATCAGCTTCGAGCCACAGTAGGGGCACAGGTTGAACTCCCGTAGCACCGGTTTCCCGCATGAGGGACAGTTGAGCCCAATGGGGGTCGCCGGTATCTTCAGTGGAAGCTCTGCCTTAAGCGTCGCCACCCTTCTCCTTATAGAGCGGCCGTATGTAGCCTTGACCACGGTTCCTCCACCCTCCACTTCCGTAAACTCGAAGTAGATGGGGCCAGAGGAGTCGGTCAAGCTCAGCAGGCGTGGGGGGGTGTTCTCCTCCTCCACGAACCTCTCGGCGGGCCGTCCGCCCCTGAGAAGGTTCCTTATGCTAGACATTATGCCTCCTGAAGTCTCCTTCTT
Organism: uncultured Candidatus Bathyarchaeia archaeon; assembly: GCA_964529745.1. Lineage (GTDB taxonomy): Archaea > Thermoproteota > Bathyarchaeia > TCS64 > TCS64 > RBG-16-57-9. The sequence goes on along the minus strand of CAZGZR010000073.1, from coordinate 5,224 downwards.
TTCCCTAGCGTCCTGCCTCCAATCGGCAACCTCTTCCTCTATTCTCCCGAAGGCCTCTTGGATGTCTTGAGTAGTGTAGAAGGACTCACTCTCTGTCCCGGATTCCTGGGGGCTTTCGCCCCTTTGCCCCATCGTCATCAGGCAGCAAAGTAGGGGTAGAAGATACCAGATGAAGTCGTAGCCTCCACCCTCCTGGCCAATCAAAGATAGTATCATAGCGTGTCTTCATAATCAATACCCCTTGATTTAAAACACCTGTTATGAAACCTGCTCTTAACGGCTCGAAACGAGGAGCTGAATATGACCCTAACGTGCTTTAGCATTGGTCTCTGTATCTTCAATGGTTCCCGGTTTAACCTGTCTACAGCATGACTTTCGGGGAAAGTCTCACATAGATATCTGGTGAAGTGAGTTAGAGAGGGTTATTCATGGATTCAAGTGTGATGAAGGCACACGCAGCGCAATGGGTGGACGAAAACGATGGATGGATATCGGACACCCATCAAAAGATATGGCGTCTCGCGGAGCCTGCGCTACGGGAGTACGAGTCCGCCGCGGCATACGTGGAGATACTGAGGGGGGAGGGCTTCGGCGTCGAGGAGGGCTCCGGGGGCATGCCTACCGCTTTCCACGCAGTGTGGGGCGAGGGAAAACCTGTTCTCGCGTCGTTTGCGGAATACGACGCGACGCCGGGGAACAACCAGGCCGCCACCCCCTACCGTAAGCTCAGGGACGAGTCTCTGCACCCATATGCCGCGGGCCACACAGATCCCCACTCTGCGCTGGGGGTGACCGCCCTCATGGGCGTCCTGGCTACGAGACACGTCATGGAGGACTATGATCTCAAGGGCACCCTGAAGTTCATGGGTGAGCCCGCCGAGAAGATATGCGTCTCCAAGCCCTACCACGCCGCCAAAGGCTACTACGACGACCTGGACGCCAGCATATGCTACCACCCCGGCGTGGACAACAGGATCGTCTCCGAGACCCACTGCGGCTCCTACTGGAATATAGCCTACACCTTCGAGGCCTATGAGCCAGAGAGGTGGGGGTCACCCGCTCCAACCATAGGCTGGTACAGGGCTAACCCGGGGGCGCTGGACGCGGTGTGTATGATGTACACGGTCACCAAGTACAGCAAGGAGGCCATCCACCCCCGGACCGCCGGGTGGACCATCACCGAGTACGTCACAGTCGCGGGCCAGAGCAACACCGCTCCACCCTTGATCAGCCAGATACTGTACGCGTTCCGGGCCCCCACGCTGGATATGCAGGAGAAGACCCACGAGTTTCTATCGAGGAACGCGAAGGCTGTGGCCGAGGCCTGCGGGTGTAGGGTCACCGAGAGGGTCGTCACCAAGACCCGGGTGGGACTCCACAACACCGTCCTCGCGGAGATGGCGTACGAGAACTTCAGGCAGGTGGGGCCCACGGTGTACGGCGAGGAGGCCAAGAGCTTCGGAAGGGAGATACAGAGGAACCTCGGGTACGAGCCCATGGATGACCCCTTCACGGGCGGCTGCCAGAGGCTCCTCACCCTCGAGGAAGGTGAGAAATCCATCAGGAGCCTGCTGCCCAGCTGGCAGACCCACTACTCTTCAGACGACTACGTGGAGTACACGTGGCACGCGCCCTCAGCCCGGGTGAGGACGGCCAAGGCGGTGCTCAAGCCCTACGAGGGCGTCAACTACCCCCGCTGGGCGGCGCTGGCCATGACGGGCGAACGCAGCACCATAGACCCCGCCGTATTCACCGGGGCCAAGGTGATCGCGGGTTGCCTCATCGACCTGCTGACGAAGCCTGACGTTCGAGATAAGGCCAGAGAGGAGTTCAACGAGAGGACTGGCGGGGGCGTCGGGGGAACCAAGTGGGTTCCGCCGCTGCTCCCAAGCGACCTGCAGCCACCGCTGGACATCCGGTGGCCGGAGTACATTGAGACGAGGCGTGGAAGAGAGTGGTGGATACCGACTCCCCTTTAACCTCCAGATGGATGTCTGATTAGAATGGTTAACCCGGCGGTGCTGAGGAACAGGGTGGCGAGGATAATCGCCGCGACGCGCTTCCCCTTTGTGGACCAAGAGAACTGGCCCATAGACGCTATTACGATCGTGAACGACGAGACCAAGAGGTTCGGCGTAAAGTGGGATGGAGGCGTAGAGTACCCGAGCATCGTGGTACTCAACGGGGATGGAAGCATACGCGAGTTCGGGTCGGTGGAGTGCGCCGAATCGATAAACGAGGACAGCGTTGCCAGGTGGAGGATGTTGTCCAATTGCGCCCCCCGTGGACGCAGGTACAAGAAGCTCTTCCTGTACGTCCCAGAGGGGTTAGAGGAAAAGACACTCAAGCTTCTAGAGATGAACGACGTGGAGTACGACGGCATCCGGGAATACAGCGTCCTCGACGGCAGCCTGAGGATCACCCCTTACAAGACGCTGAACGACGAATACGACCATCAAGTAACGTAGCCGAAACGTTGCTCCGATCCTTTATACTGGACCCTCACTTACGCGACGCTTAAAACGGTGCACGGGAAGATATCATTGATGAAGAAAAGACGTTTAGGCAAGACGGGGCATGAAAGCACGCTGGTCACATTGGGTGGAGCCGTTTTCATCTACCCCATAGAGGAGAAACGGGGTGACGAGTTCGTGAAGTACGCCTTGGATCTGGGCGTCAACCACATCGACGTGGCCCCCACATACGGCGATGCAGAGGCCAGGCTGGGTAAATGGGTAAAGGAGTACCGGGACGACGTGTTCCTAGCCTGCAAGACGGGGAAGAGGACGAAAAAGGAGGCCCACGAGGAGCTCATGGGCAGCCTGGAACGTCTTCAGACGGATTACCTTGATCTATACCAGTTCCACGCATTGGACGACCCTGACGAGCTGAACACCGTCGTCGGCGAGAACGGGGCTTTCCAAGTCTTCACGGAGGCCAAGGAGGAGGGGCTGATAAACCACATCGGAGTAACGAGCCACAACCCCGAGAACATAATGAGGGCCCTCAAGCTTATCGAGCTGGAAACGGTCCTCCTCCCCGTGAACTACGTGCTGCATGCTCACCCTGAGCCGAGGAACGACTACGTGCCGGTGCTAGACAAGGCCAAGCAACTGGGCCTGGGTGTGATAGCCATGAAGTCTGTGGCCAAGGGACCCTACCCCACAAAGGAGAAGACCCATGACACGTGGTACGAGCCCTTCACGACCCGGGCAGGGATAGAGGAGGCGCTGCGATTCACACTCTCCCAAGCCGTGACCACCGCCGCGACATCATCGGACATGGAGATAGCGAGGACCATGATCGATCTAGCCGAAGACTACAGCCCTATGGATGAGGAGGAACAGGAGGCTCTCATCAGGAAAGCCGCCGACTACAAGCCCCTCTTCCCCAGAAATTGATTCATGAAACCCACTATCTTCTATGAAGAGACTCCCTCTTTTTACTCTGCACAAGGAAAGGCTATTTTGGGACCAGCTTCGTGATCTTTGACGTGTCGGATTCTCTTCTGATGACCTCGATCGCGTTCATGCAGCTCGACTCGCTCTTATAGCTTTCACCCGAGTCGGCCATCTTCTTGTTGTTTGGCGCGATGAAACGCCATCTCCAATCACCTGCCTTGTCCATGTACATCTGGAACTTGTAAGGCACTTCTTCACCTCCACACAGGTGCTTGATGGTTACCGGCTGAGGTCTTATAATAAAAACGGTAGACGGATACCTATTCTTAACCTATGTTTGTGCTTGCCTTTGTCCTCGATCCCTACAACAGCTGGCTGAGACAGAATAAAGTGCTGGGGGAGGTGAAGCCTACTGGCTTTTTCCCCTAGCTTGTACACGCCAGATGGCCTCCAGCCAGCCGTCCCTGACGCAGTGCAAGTGGTCGTAGAGGTTTGTGTTGGTGCAGCAGTGGGTGGGTACTAGCTCGAACTTGTCTCCGACTGTAAGGTCGAAGCCGGGGTCTACCTCGATGTGACCGTGCTCCTCGTTGGGTCTGACGTACCTGGCGTCGTCTCTGCCTTTTATGGGTGGCATACCGAACTCGAAGGTGATGGCCTTGAGGCCGGCGTCACAGATAACCTTCCCCTTGTGGCTGGTGCTGATCACGGTGCTGAGTATGCTGATGGCCTGGCCGAACTCCTCCAGTCCGGGGACCTGGCTGTACCGGGCGTCCATGAATACGTAGCTGCCGGCCTCGATCTCGGTCACCCCCGGGTGCCTGCCGCTTATCATGTGGGTGCCCGTGCCGCCCGCGCTTACTATCTCGACTCCTATGCCGGCGTCCTCGAGTGTTTTCCGGGTGCCCACTAGCTTGTCCATGGCCTCCGTGACCTTCCTCTTCTTCTCGTCCATGTCCGTGAGGAACTGGCAGAACCCCTCGTATCCCATAAGTCCCCTGAGGCTCAGGCTCGGTTGTTCCTGCACCTCTCTGGCGAGGAGGAGGGCCGGCTTCCCGGGCATGACGCCGCAGCGGTTGTTCCCCACGTCCACCTCTACGAGCACGTTGAGCTTGACGCCTTTCTCCCGGGCCTTCTCGGCGAGGTGCCTCACGTTGCGGCTGTCCTCGACGGCGATTATTACGTCGCTGTGTTTGGCGAGGCTCATGAGCCTTGTGACCTTGGGTTCGCCGACGACTTGGTTGGCGATGAGTATGTTTCTTATGCCCGCCTCGGCCATTGTCTCGGCCTCGCCGAGTTTGGCGCATGTGACGCCTATGGCTCCTACCTCTATCTGTTTCTGGGTTATTATGGGTGTCTTATGGGTTTTGGCGTGGGGTCTGAGCTCAGCGGGCATCTCCCTGAACCTTTCCGCCATCTTCTCTATGTTTGCCTCCATGACGTCGAGGTCCAGCAGGAGCGCGGGGGTGTCTATCTCCTCCAACGAGCAGCCTATATTTACCATGGATATTCCTGTGTTTCCGGGGATTTAGGGTTAACCGAGAGCAGGTGAAACGTATGATGTATGCATCAAATGTTTGATGCATAATTATAATGTTTAAATAACTGAAAGCTAGACTATGGATGGATTCTCGGAGAAAAGAACATGAAAGCACTCGTATTGTATCACTCCCAGCAGTATGGAAACACGGGTAGGATGGCGGAGGCCGTTGCTGAAGGGCTCAAGGAGGCGGGGCTGCAGGTCGTGATGTTCAACACCAACGAGGACAGGCTGGACATCACCACGTTCCCCCACTACAGCGTCGCCGCGGTCGGCACTCCGGACT
>CAZGZR010000072.1:0-13101 GCA_964529745.1 uncultured Candidatus Bathyarchaeia archaeon | reverse complement strand
CGTCTCGTCTCCGTAGACCCCGCACACCTTGTCCCAGTTACCGGGAACCGTCTGGAGGCCCGCGCCGAAGACAGGCTTCTCTCCCGTGACCATCCTCAGCACCGTGGGAGACGGCGGCCTCCACCCCGACCCGTCCTGGAGGTTGCTGAGCCAGCACACCCCCACACCCTCCGCCGGGTAGAAGCAGATGTTGTTGGTGTAGTCAGGCAGCCCCCCCGTGTGGTTGAGCATGGCGTGGCCGTCGTGGATGCTGTAGAACCACGTCAACGCCATGCCGCTCCTCGAGTTGCCTGAGTGGGCTTGAAGCCGGTGCATCTCCTTGATGGTCTCTTTCTTCAGTATGCGTCTACCCTTGAAACTCCCGCCGCCCATGTTCATGATCAAGAAGTTGGCCAAGTCGAGGACGGTGGAGTACAGGCTCCCCGCAGGGTCCTCGGGCATGGTGCCGAGAATGTAGGGTTCTACGGGTATCAGAGGCTCATCCGGTCCTCCAGCCCTCTTGTAGCCTTGGGCCAGATAGCCACGGATCTGGGCTGTGAGGGTGAACGCGCTTGACGTCATCTCCAGCGGCTCCAGCACGTTCTCGGATACGTACTTGTCATACTTCTCCCCCGAGAACAGCTCTATCAGGTACCCGGCTATCATGTAAGCCGTGTTACAGTAGGCCCACTTCTCTCCCCGGCTCCTGACCGCCCGCGCCGCGGACTTGATGTAGCCCCTCATGGTCAGGGGCTCCTCGTTCATCAGATAGATGGGCGGTACTCGTGTGGGCATGCCGCTGCGGTGAGTCAATAGGTCTCGGATCGTCGGCTCCTCCCCCTGCACGTCCCGTATCTTGACGTCCAGGTGGCTGTTCACCTGATCGTCCAGATCGAACTTGCCTTTATCCATGAGCTGGAGGAGGCCGACGGTGATCACGGGCTTGGTCACCGACGCGCACCTATAGACCGTCTCTGGCTCCGCCCCCTGTTTTTTATCGACATCGGCGTACCCGAAACCTTTAGCCCATACGATCTCGCCACCTTTTATGACCGATAAACTAGAGCCAGGGTGCTTTCGGCAGGCAAGCTCGGCGTCAACGAACCTCTCGACATCATCTATTACCTCTTCATTGAGCATGATCAATCAGTCCAATGTCCTCGGGTAGAGAGATAAGATTAACCACGCGAACCCTAGGAGAGGCCACCCACCCTGTTATATAACTCTCCTAACATAGATTCCACCGATTTCTATGGGTCGAAACAAGAAGTACGACGGCTACAAGCCTTATCAGTATCTTGAACCTGGCAGAGACTACCGGGAGTTCAAGCTCCGGCGAGCCGTGATCCCGGATTGGTGGGAGCCCGTCCCCCTCAGCAAGACGGAGGAGGAGCGCTTCGAGAAGGTGATGGCGGATAGCGTCGTCATTGACCTCCACGCCCACCCCGACATCAGTCCCGAGGACCCCTTGGCGAACAGGGACTTCGACAGGGAGGGCCGCAACTTCCTCGCATACGAGGCCCTCGCGGCTAGCGGCCTCGACTGCGTCTTCGACAACATGCAGGACGGCAGCAGCTTCATCAACACCAAGAACGGATGGGACTGGAACAGCACCATCCACGACCTAGGCATGAGGCTCTGCGACATAGCCCACCAGGGCTTCCTCGTCCACTGCAGACGGGCCGACGACATCGAGCGCGCCCACAGGGAGGGTAGGCTCGCGTGGGTCTCAGTGCTGGAGTCGGCCAGCTGCATCGAGAACGAGGTGGACCGCCTCGACATCCTCTACGGCCTCGGCGTCCGCAGCATAGGCGTAAACTACAGCGAGTCCAACATGTTGGGCAGCGGACTCAAGGAGCACATGGACGGGGGACTCACCGAGTTCGGCTACGACGCCCTCGTCCGCATGAACAAGCTGGGCCTCCTCGTTGACGTGAGCCACACCAGCGACCAGACAGCCCTAGAGGTCATCGAGCTGAGCAGGGACCCCATAATAGTCAGCCACGCAGGCGCCCGCGCCCTCACCCCCACCACCCGCATGTTCCCCGACGCGGTCATACAGTCACTGGCCGAGCACGGCGGAGTCATGGCGATAGAGGCTGCACCGAACCTGACCGTCACCGAGAAGCACCCGCTGCACGGCATCGAGAGCTACATGGAGCACATAGAGTACTGCATAGACCTCGTGGGCATCGACCACGTGGGCTGCGGCCCCGACTCCAACTACGGCGACCACGTGGGCCTCTACCTCACCAACCTGAAGCAGCACGGCAAGCTGGGCCTCGGCCACTACACCCGCCCCGGGAAAGGCGGGGAAGCCAAGTACCTGGGCATCGACATGAACGTTGAGCAGCTCAAGAAGCTCAAGTACGTCCGAGGCATGGAGAACCCCACCGAATGCTTGCAGAACGTCTGCCGCTGGATGATTAAAAACGGATACAGCGACGCCGAGATAGCTAAAATCATCGGCGGAAACGGTTTGAATCTGCTTATGAAGGTATGGTAGATAATCAACCTCACCCACTTTTTCCAACAAATTTTAACCAGGTTAATGTGCAGCTAAATTTTAGTCATAATCTGAGTATAGGGTACCGGGCAGCCTCCCGGAAACCATTTAACGTCCTTCAACCCATCTCTATCCATGCCTGAACGTTTAGTGAAAGTTGGTGATGTAGACCACTACTACACAAACATAGGGGTAGCCGTGGTCGACCTAGTCTCGAAGCTGAAGGTCGGGGACAAGATAACGGTTAAGGGCGCCACCACCGAGTTCACGCAACTTGTCAAATCCATGCAGATAATGCATGAAGCCGTCGAGGAGGCGGGACCCGGGGACTCCATCGGGCTCAAGGTGAACGACAGGGTCCGAAAAGGAGACGAGGTATATAAAACGACAGACGGCTAATATTGCATTATCTCTTTATCTGGAACCAAGAAAAAGGCATGGAAGCCAGTAGAGCGAAATGACTCTAACCTACCTGTAGATCTATCGAGTAATCCTTAAGCTGAGTGGAGCCAGCTATGGTGTTGCCCTCCGCGTCCTTGATTGAGGAGACTCTTAGGGAATATGACCCAGCCCCAAACTTGAATGGGTTTATGAATGTATACTCCCTTTCACCATAGATTTTTTTCTCTTCTGAACTACTGCCTATACTGAGATATTCGTTCCAAGCTCTTAGCTCGAATGTTCCGTTGAAAGGCTCCCCGCCTAAATGATTAATCGTTATAGTGCCTTCGATGTTCGAGTTCAACTCATACTCTAACTTTGTGGTCGTGAGGTTAACCTCTAGGCCTTCTACTACGAAGTACGTCCAGCTTAAGACCCTTATCTTGTTGTACTCGGTCCAGAGCTTGAAATAGCTCTCTTGGAGCTCATCATACTCATCCTCAATCTCGCCTACCTGGTCCTCGAGATCGCTTACCTCGTCTTCGAGCTCAGACACCATGTCGTTGGCTCCGTCAAGCTCCTGGGTCGCGTCCTCGTAGTCCTCCAGCAACTCATCATACATCGTCCTGGGGACGGCGTCGCCCTGAAGAGTCTCGTAAGCCTCGGTGACCTGCTCTAAATCTTCTTGAACCTGGGTGTAGTTCTCGTGTAGAACGGCTACCTGTTGTTCCAACGAAGAAATCGTGGCGCTCTGACCATCGATCGCCTCCTGAAGGTCGTCTAGCTTTCCTGACATCAACACGTCGTTGACCTGGTACCCCAGAATCAACCCCACCATCAGGGTCACCACCGCTACGTTCCACGGGCTGAATAGCTTGCGCGTAGACATGTAAATCCAATATAGGTAACGGATTTAGGAATATGAACTTGAGGGTGAGATGCTAGTTATTTGGACTAGGTAGCTGCTCTACATATCTTTACATCCTATCATTAGTCTCTCGACGCCCAGTAATAACCGTCTCGTCCTTGACTGACTCCGTATACTGAATTGAGGTTAACTGGGTTTCGAGTGATCTATTTCATTCCTCTAGAATTCTTATATCGCGTTCAACTTCGAATATCACGGTGGACGGGCTATTTGCAGCGCCATTACAAGACAGTCATAGTCTTAGTGTGTATCATTTTATCCGTCCTACTGTTATCCCTCTCCATCGACTCCCTCGGCGAAGTCCCGACCCTTGAGGAGCTTCAGTCGCCTCGTCTGCCTGGATCGAAGCCGGAGGCGTCCCCGACTCCTAACCCGGAGTCCACGAGGCTTGAGAAACCGAGCATGGAGATGAGTGAAGCAGACCCAATCTTCAGGGTGAGGGGCTCCACAGGCACAAGTTACCTGAGGATCATGGCCTATAACAAGTATCTCTCTGGGCTCTGGGACTCATCGCCGTCTGACCCCGTCGCCTATACGGGAGGGCTCCTCTATCCTAACCTCGATGTCGAGGCTTCCTTTGTCCGCGTCAGCTTTGCCGTAGAGCCTTTGACGGATCTGGGCAATTACATCCCGACGGCCCTTAACACCGTCGGCCTCAGCCTCACCGACTTGGTGACTTACTACGGTGACGAGATGGTGTTCAGATGCGAGACGCGTATTGAGGCCTATAACCTCACCTACCTCAAGTACAGCTACGGCGAAGCCCTCCTCGAAGACAGCGACGTACTCTATCATCCAGGCTACCTTGAGGTGCCCGGGGAGATCGAGGGCGACCTCACGGCGCTCGCCAACGAGATAGCCGGCGCTATATCGACGCCTTACGGGCAGCTAAAGGCATTGAAAGAATACCTTGAGACTCACTACGAGTATAACCTGTCTTCACCGGACGCCCCCGCCGGCGTAGACCCCTTGGAGTGGTTCCTGTACGAGAGCGGGGAGGGGGTCTGCACCGACTTCAATACGGCCCTCACGTTGATGGCCAGGTGCCTGGGCATGCCCGCGAGGCTGGTGGGGGGTTACTACATCGATCCCGGAGCACCGTTACAGGACGTTTACCCGATCCAGGCTCACGCCTTCACCGAGGTCCCGTTCGAGGGGCTCGGCTGGGTGATCTTCGACGCCACGCCTAGCGCGGACATGACCTCCATGATCGAGGGGCTCGGAGGCTTCAACGAGACCGGTGAGCTTCCTGAGCCATCAATCGACGACATCGGAGAACTGCCTGTTGAAGGCGACGTGCCTGCAGCCGGCGAAGTCTTCAGGATCTATGGAGCCACCGGTTCACAATACCTGAGGGACGGCGTTTATGACTACTACAACGGCTCATGGTACACGCATAGTTACCCCTCGGTCCCGTACCGGGGCCAGTACGTAGCCTCGGTCGTTGAAGACTACAGTAGCTATGGGGATTACCACTTCTACGTGGAGCCGGTTGAGCCCATTAGCGGTTTCATACCGGCGCCTCTGTATCCACGGCAGATCGTCGTGGACCGGGACTTGGTTTTTTATCCCGATCTTAGACTTTTCCGTGTAGAGAAACCGTTAACCCTGAGCTACGAGGTTCAATCAGAGGTCTACACGTTCACCGAATCTTCGATGGAGAACGCGAGTCCATGCAACGACACCAATCATTTACAGGTACCAGAATCCCTGAAGTCTCTGATTGCGCCTTTGGCGGAGCGGGTGACCCGTGACCTCGAATCGCCTTACCTCAAGGTGAAGGCCCTGGAAGAACACTTTAGGGCCAATTACGTTTACAACACGTCGTACAACCGCTCTCCCGGCGGCGTCGATCCGGTGGAATGGTTCCTATTCTATGAGGGGCAGGGAGTCTGCACTAACTTTAACACGGCTTTGACCCTGCTCACCCGCAGCTTGGGCATACCGGCTCGGCTCGTCACAGGATACCTGGTGGACCCTGCAGCCGAGACCCAGTCCGTGGATGCGGATCAGGCCCATGCTTATACTGAAGTGCATTTCGATGGCCTAGGGTGGGTCGTCTTCGACGCGACCCTCGCCGGCGAGGCTTCGAAGCCTGAAGAGCCACCGAACAGGACACCGACGAACACCACGATCACACACCAGGACGGGTACGTCCTCGTGGGCTCATACTTTAACGTGGCGGGCACCGTAGTGGATGATCGAGGAAACGGCGTCTCGGGGCTAGACGTCCTAGTCTACCTGAAGAAGGAGAAATCCGGTGACGGCACCCTGGCTGGCCGTGGAGTGGTCATCGACGGCGGCTTCAACGTAACCTGCCTCTTCCCAACGGGCCTCCCCGGGGGCGAGTATAACGTGGACGCCCACACGCTGGGGAACGAGGTGTACATGGACTCGTGGAGCGATCCTCCCATCGTGAGCTACTCCGAGACCGAGTTCACGTACGACGTGCCCGTGAAGGTCGTCACCGGAGAAGCCTTCAACATTTCCTGCACCCTAATGGAGAAGCATACAAGCAGAGCCATAGCCGACGCCCTGTGCACGGTTACCGTGGAGGGGACGACTCATGACGGGCTCACTGACGATGATGGACGCATTATACTCACAGGGAACCTCGATGAGGAGGGCATATTCGAAGTGGAGATGGCATACGGGGGCGCAGAGTACCATATAGGAACCTCCGCGAGCACCAGCGTCGAATCGGTTCCCCTTACCATAACGCCCGCCAGAGACATCGCATTGGTCCGAGATGAGAACTCGATCATAAGGGGCAGGGTCCACGCCGACGAGATCCCCGGCGACTCCAAACCCCTAACCCTACGCCTAGAGGGCAAGAAGATATCCACGGTGACTAACGAGGTGGGCGAGTTCTTCTTCTCCTATAGGCCGCCCCTCGACCACGAGCTAGGGGAGGTACCCCTAGAGTTCACTCTGCACAGTAACCAGCAGAGAGTATACTCATCGGCCGTCGTGAAGGCTAGGCCGAGGCTGAACCTTGAGTCGAGGCAACAGCTCCAGGCTGGGCAGCAGCACGCCGTCGATGTCGCGCTCGTTGACGACCATGGCGTTTCTCTGAGTGGCAAGCCGTTGACGCTCCTCTACCGCTGCGGCGGCCTGTCCGAGAACCTGACCGCCACAACGGACTCAGCCGGTGTGGCGGAGTTCAGTTTCAAGATATCTGAGCCGGAGTACAGCACGGTTACGTTGTCGGCCTTCTATCAGGGGGATGAATCCTACACCGCCGCCTCAGTCGTGACCACCCTGACGGTGATCACGACCTCAGGGTTCCCTGTCCTGCAGGCTGCGGCCGGTTTCCTCGCCCTCGCCGGCGTAGGTGCACTGGTCTATCTGCAGATGAAGAAGGCGCAAGAGGCACCTCCCGAGCAAAATACGACCGTGTCCGAATCCGAGACCAAGTCAACCCGGCTCTCCATCTCGTTGCCCCAGATACGCCCACCTTTCCCGAACGTCTGGGGTGTAAACGAGGAACTAGAGGTCTCGGTGAGGTTAACCACCGTCGAGGGCAGCCCCATAGTGAACGCCCAGATAGACCTTGAGTTCAACGGTGAACCACGGGCTGTCTACACAGGCGAAGACGGTTCCGCCGTCACCACCACGTCTTGCCAGTCAACCGGAAGCTTGAAGACATCGGCCAGTTGCAACGTCGAAGCGGTGGCCACTGAGCTCGAAGTTAGGATAGTCGAGTACCGTGAGGAGATCATCGCCCTCTTCAACACAAAGTTCAGGGACGCGCGGAAGAGGTTTGACGGGATCAAGGACAACTATACCGCGCGGGAGCTCCTGGGATACCTCAAGACCCAGACGCCGGCAGACACGCACGGCGCTTTGGCTGGGATGACCTTCACCTTCGAGGAGGCAAACTACAGCCTCCACCCAATAGCGAGGGATAGCTACGAGAGCTTCTACCTCGCCAAGATAGCGTTCGAGGAGGCTTTAAATGGAGAATAGAGTTAGGGAGATAGTTCTACCCTCGTTAATATACGTCGCGTTACTAACCGTGACCGTTTGGTTCTTGGTGTTGCAGGAGACCACGATCCCGTTGGGCCTCCTCGGCTACGACCTTACACTCAGCCTATCATTCCTCGGGGTTCCCCTGATAGCCTTCCTGAGCCTGAAATACTCGAGCGTCGTCGCTGACAAGCTCCTCGTCGGTGAGGCGACTGGTAGGCTTTCCGATGGGCTGAACACGGTGGCTTACGCCGCCTTCCTCTACTACGCCGCAGACTGGAGCCTCGTCCCGGGCTGGGTTAAGCCCCTGACGGGCTTCCTGTTGTTTGCGTCTATGCTCTCGGCTCTCCATGACATATTAGGTATATACGTTAGGGACATCAACTACATCTTCGAGCCCATACTCACCAGCATCTACATACTGTTCATAGGCTTCCTAGGGAGCCAAACTTGGCTCAGCGTCTACCCCTACTTTGAGGAGCTGGTCCTAAGCTCGCCTTTCTCCGGGATCCTGCTGCCCATCATCAGGGCGGGGCTGGCTGAGCCCGTGAACAACGTGATAATAGTCAGCACCGCCTTGACCGCGGTTCTCTCACTCACGGGGATCTTCAAGAACCACCCTAACCCATATCTGGAGTATCTCGGCAGCAGGATCGGCGGCCAGATCGAGAAGGTGACGCTGCTCAACTTCGTCCTCATATACTATCTGTTCTTTGTCAGGTGGTACCTCCTCGAGTCCTCGGGCTTTAATCCCCAGTACGTCGTAATCGGGGAGTGGGCCGCCATTTGCTTGGGGTTCTATGTCGGCTACCGAAGCATGAAGCGCTACGCCGAGGAATCCCTCGTCAGGCAGGACGTCACCGGCACGTGGCGTAAACACACGCAGCGGGTGAGCATGCACACCGACTCGCAGCTGGACAACCTCTCGGACCTGGTCGAAGGCTTCATCGACCACGGCACGAAAAAAGAGCTGATAGTCCACCTCGCACTCTTGTTACGTAACTCAAGCCTAGAAGCCCGCGCCATCACGCGCACGCTCACCCCCCTCATCGAGTACGTCGAAGTGGAGCCGCCGAAGATAGGGCTGCTGTGGCAGGCGGACCACGTGGCGAAGCTGAACAAGCGGAGGAGAAGGAAGATCGTTAACACAGTACTCGGCTCCATACAGTTAAAACCGTCAACAGGTGAAACAGAGGACGGGGACGCCGAGGCTGAGAACGTGTTGGAGGTGTAAATGTGCAAATCCATGACGTCAAGACCATGTGTGACAGCATCCTAGATACCGTGCAGGAATACTTCGTCGGCGATAGACGGCTACTCGAGAAGGTGCTGGCCGCCGCGCTGGCGAACGGCCACATCCTATTCGAGGACAACCCCGGCCTCGGGAAGACCCTGCTGGCGAAGGTTTTCGCCAAGGCCACGGGGTGTGACTGGGGCAGAGTCCAGTTCACGCCGGACCTGATGCCGGCCGACATCATCGGGACGAAGATATGGCGCATGAACACGGGGGAGTTCTCCCTCGAGAAGGGCCCAGTGTTCACCCATATACTGCTGGCGGACGAGATCAACAGGTCTCCGCCGAAGGTTCAATCCGCGTTGCTGGAGTGCATGGAGGAGAGGCAGGTCACCATCGAGGGAGAGACCTACCCGTTAGACCGACCCTTTTTCGTTATCGCCACACAGAACCCCATAGAGCTTGAGGGAACGTATCCTCTCCCCGAGGCTCAGCTCGACCGCTTCCTGTTGAAACTGTCAACCGGCTACGTGGCCTCGGAGGAGCTTGAAGCGGATATACTGAGGCGGAGGTCCAGCTGGAGGCAGGACGACCCCACCGAGCTCATCCAGAGTGTCATGACCACCGATGAGTTCAGGGCGCTTCAAGACCACGCCGAGACCGGGGTATACGTTGACGACCAGATATACCTGTATATATCGAGGATCGTGAGGACCACCCGTGAGAGCCCCTACGTCGAGGTGGGTGCCAGCCCCAGAGGCGGGCTCAGCCTTTTCAAGGTGTCAAAGGCAAACGCCGCGTTGAACGGCAGAGACTACGTGATACCCGACGACGTGAAGATGTACGCCGTCGAGGCCCTGGCCCACCGCATGATAATGAAGCTCGAGTACGCCCTCGACGCCAGGGTCACCCCCGAGTCCATAGTGCTCTCCGTGCTGGAGAACGTGGAGGCCCCCAAGGAGATCGTGCGTAGGTAGAGTGCCTTGCTTACCGGTGTCCCGCTGAGGCTCAGCCTGAGCTCATTCGGCTTCATACTGACAGGCATGGTCACCGGCAACATGATCCTGATCTATCTCGGGCTCATACCGCTCTTCTTCGTCGTAATCTCGTTGTTCCTAGAGGGACCGGGCGATCTAACGGTGACACCGGTTGATGAGTCCATCAGCGTCGAGGTAGACGACGAGCTTGACGTCTCAAGAACCGTACACGTCGGAGGTGGCTGGGGGCTTGTGACCCTCGAGGAGGACCTTCCGCCCAGCTTTGAACTCATCAGAGGGAACAATTTCCAAGTGTTCTGGAAGGAACGTCAGCCGATGAATATCAAGCTTAGTTACAGGGTGAAATGCCCTCGGAGAGGCAGCTACAAGCTGGACGAGCTGAACTGGGAGGCCAGACACCCCATGAACATGACCCCAACGTTATCAGGCGTTTTCCCGACGGGTCAGGAGTTCATCGTGAAACCAAAGGGGCTGAGGATCAAGCGGATACGCCAGCAGAAGATATTCACCAAGATACCCATGCCCGCCGAGTCAAGGATAAAGATCGGTGTACCCACCACCGACTTCAAGGAGCTCAGGGACTACAACTGGGGCGACTCGTACAAGCAGATAAACTGGAAGGCCACGGCTAGGAACTTCCGTGGAGTACGGCACATACCCACGGTCAACGAGTACGAGAAGGAGGGGCGACGCCTAGTCTTCATATTCCTCGACACATCGACGTCGCTCGGCATCGGCACCGACCTGCGTAACAGCTTCGAGTACGCCGTGCAAGCCGTTCTCGGGCTCTCGGAGTTCTACCTCTCCAGGCAGTGTAAGCTGGGGGTGGCTCTCTACAACAGTGAAGGCGGTTTAAGGGTGGGGGTTAAAACGTGGCGTCTCTCGGGTGGGCGCAGAGAGCTAGATGAGGGGGACAATGCGGTTGAGCCGTTATCCACTGCCATTGGTAAAGGCGTTCTGCTCTTCCCTGAGACCGGTAAGATACAGCAGTACAGGGTCCACAGGATGATGCTGGACACCGAGATGGCCTCAACGTATTACAGCCTCGATGAGGCGGTGGGGTACGTCAGGGGCCACCTCCACGGCGCCAACCCCCTATTTGTCATAGTCACCCGCGTCCACGACCGCAACTTCGACGGCCTCGTCTCCGGGTTGAGGGAGCTCACGAAATACACCAGGAAGACGCGCAGGCAGAGCCCCAACATAATGGTGGTCAACGTCTCAGGCTACGGCCTGGCTGTCAGAAACAGGGGCGACGAGACCGCGGCCCAGCTGCTGGAGTACCAGGAGAACGCCTATCTGAACAAGCTCCGGGGCCTGGGCTTGATGGCCTTGAACTGGCACCCCACCCATCAATCTATAACCGAGGTGCTCCTCGCTCAGGTGGGGAAGAGATGAACAGAGACGCCGCGCTCATTAGGGTATACGAGGTTCTCGTGACCGTTGGTAGCAGCTACCTCGCGATAAATTCCTTCTTCGCTTCTTCCCTCTACGAGTCCTTGAGCCAGCTGATAAACAGGGTGCTGGCGGTGTATGACATACTGACCATATCTACCACCGGCGTCACCAAGATAGTGCCGTTGTTGGTGAGCGCCATAGTGTTCCTTGTGGTGATCTACGACTACGCCATCGGTAAACCCGAGAACATGATCGATATATACGAGATAAACCTCGTTCTCATCTCCCCAGAGGTGTTGAGCTTCTCCAAGCTGAACTGGATGAATCTTATAGAAAAGCCTCAGATACTCGAACCGGCCCGGGGACAGGCCACGGTTTATCTCACAGGGGTCGTCATACTGGTAGGCTACATCTCCCTATTCTTTACGTCGAGGTTTAAAGAGACGAGCCGGGAGCTCGCCGAGAGAGGAGCCGGCCCCGGCAGGGTCCAAGAGGTTTTCGTGAAGCAGAGCATACTGACTATCAGCTTGGCGCTAGCCTCAGCCCTGCTCAGCGTAATGGTCTATGTTTCAATACCGTCTCTAAACAATCTGCTGGCTCCATCGGTTTCTGGGATATCCTATAGCTACCTTGTGCTAGGGGGGCTAGGCGTCATAATCCTGGTCTCGACGCTATTCGTGTTCTACAACCAACAGAGACCCATGGGTTAACCTAGCAAAGAATCATCTAAGGCTAAACCGGACGTATCGGTATCTACGCCGTTAACACCGATCAGATCCTGCTTAACTTCTTGGTATAGCTCACCCTTACGTCCTGTTGTCTTAGAGCCTTCTGGAAATTCATCAACCGATTCAGCGTGTCTTTAGATTCTTTGACCTGTACATTATTCGATTTGTTTTGTTCGGAGGTGATTATGTCTGAGGCTACGCCGTAGCAGTCGTTGCCTTTGATGTCTTGGCTAACTATGTCAATGAGCTCCACGTCGCCTGACTTTGCTATCACTGATCTGTGTCTTTTATCCATGGCTGCATTGAGGTCGCTTTCAAACGCATTTAAGAGTCGTGGAACGTGAATCTCTACTCCGTGTCTGTACCCTGGCTCCATTTTTTCACTATAATACATGGATATTTAGGTAAAAAAGAGGTGAAATTTACTTGTTTTTTTACTTGAAGACGGTTTTTATTTAAATTAGAGGCTATGAGTTGAGGATGTTGAGGGACTCGGCAAGGGTCTCCTTCATCTTCGCTACAGTTTCAGCCGTTATCTCTTCTATCTTATCCAGTTCGGCGTAGTCTGTGTCAGCCATCTTCTCAAGCTCGACGATCTCTTCCTCAGGCACGAGCTTCCTGAGGTTCCCTACGTAGAGGATGCCGCCCTTGCGGTTCTTTATCTCCTCCTCGAGGTGCTCGATGTCCCACTTGTAGGCGGGGGCCTTGACCTTGTACTCCTCGTCGTCGGCGTCACCGATGTTCCTCCTGATCTCAAGCAGCTCAAAGTCCTTGCGCGCGGTCACCAGAGCCTCCTCCATCCTCTCTATGTCTGCCTTGAACCTTCTAACAGAGTCGTCCCTGCGGCTTACCCATATGCGTCCCTGCTCGACGTAGCTGTCGAAGAGCTTCTTGAATGTCTCCTCCTTGACCTGGCCGTCTCTCAGCAGACGCACGAGCCTGATCTTCAATGTGATGTTCTTCGCCAGGTTCTCCATTAC
>CAZGZR010000071.1:0-13123 GCA_964529745.1 uncultured Candidatus Bathyarchaeia archaeon | reverse complement strand
GACAAGGAGAAGGCGACGGTGGAGAAGGTGGTGGACCATGTGGACCACATAGTCGACCTGGTGGGCCCCGACTACGTGGGGCTGGGAAGCGACTTCGACGGCATCGGCTCCACGCCTGAGGGCCTCGAGGACGTCAGCAAGATGCCCAACATGACCCGGGTCATGGTGAAGCGAGGCTACAGCGACAAGGACATACTGAAGATACTGGGCGGCAACCACCTGAGGGTTTTCAAACAAGTCATCGGCTAAGACTTCTAAAACTATTTCTTCTCATCATTTTTAGATTCGAAGCTTGGAGAGACGTGTTTTTAGATGAAACTATTGATGATAGTTGGGAAGAGAAAAGAGCGGTAAACCCATATACCCTGTTACCCGTCTCATAAAAGGCCGAGAAGTATAGTTGTTAGCTGTCTTTTCCTATCCGTTGCCTTGTGAGTACCGTGCCGTCTGGGAGGTGGAGGTTCAGGGAGTCTATCTCGTCGTCTTCGCCTACGTTGAAGCTAACGGCCACGGTGGGGTTCACCCGCAGGTACCACCAACCCTCGTCGTCCGGGGGATAGAGCTCGAGGGAGATGGGCTGCCCGGGTTGGTCGAGGGCCAGCCTGCCATCGACTATGACCACCTTCATAGTGGTGTTCGGGTCCTCGGTCTGATATTCTCCCACGTACCTCTCCATGTCCACTGGATAGGCATCCTCCTCGTCGGGTGGACCCCTCGTCAGCGTGTTGATCGCACCGGATTCGTGAAGCGACATGGCTGTCACGTTCTCGCCGTCGTCGAGGCTGAACGAGACGGTGATCTCAGGCATGATCCTGAAGCGCCACAGTCCCTCATCGTCAGGCTCCTCCAGCTCGAACACGAGCTGGTTGGGGACGTCAACCGCGAGGCGTCCGTTCTGTACAGTGACTGTGAACTCGGTGTTCCTGAAGGGCCCGAAGTTCGCGGTGTAGCTTCCCAGGTAGTTGGCGTACTGCTCCCTCACCCCGGCGTTCATCTCCGCGAGCTCGGGGTGGATCAGCAGCTCGTCTATCGTGGACTCCAGCTTGATCCCTGACGTGCTTCCTCGGGACTGCGTGAAGTAGAGGATCATGAGGTCTTGTTCTGGCCAAGCCCAGGCGTAGGTGCCGTCGGAGCCGCTGTGGCCGATGACTTCAGGCTCCCCGGTGGCGATGTTTGAGAACAGGATCGCCATCTGACCATAATAGGCCTCCAGTTCGTAGAACCCTGTGGGGTAGGGCATGTCCGATCCGAGGGTAGACATCTTGGTCACGGGGGTGAGGGTGCGGCTCACAGCCTCCTGGGAGAGCAGCTGACCCGACCCGACGCGGCCGTCATCCATCCACATGGCGAGGAAGCGGGCGTAGTCTAGGGGTGTGCAGTATAGGCCCTGGGAGCCGAAGGCGAACGGGTACAGCGGCTCTTCGGGAGACCAGACCCTCACCCACTCGCCTATGCCGCCGACGTAGAGAACGGGTATCCGATCCCGGCGTGAGTCGTTGAGGGTCGCCGGATGATAGTAGAAAGTGTTGTTCATCTCCAGGGGCTCAAGTATTCTCTCCGTCACGAAGGCGTCCAGTGGACGCCCTGTCTCGGCCTCGACTATGGCTCCAAGCACCTCGGTTCCGGCGTCGCTGTACCAGAACTTGGTTCCGGGCTCGAACTCCGGCCCGATCACGCCGGTCGCGTTGGCAAGCGAGAAGAGCGTCTCGTACTCATCGGCGGAGGCTATTATCGAGAGGGGCAGCCCGCTCATGTGAGACAGCAGCTGCCCGACGGTGATGTTCCGGGAGTCCTCGTTGTCGAACCCTGGTATGTACTCGGCGGCCTCGGTGTCTAGGCTGAGACGCCCCTCGTCTATCAGGATCTGGACGGCGGCGCCTGTGACGGATTTCGTCATCGAACGGATGTTGAACAGCGAGTTCTTTTCCATGGGGACCTCGTTTTCCCGGTCCTTCCATCCCACAACCTCGTGGAGCACGATGTAACGATTCTTGATGACCACGAGCTCGGCTCCGACTATCATCTCCTCGTCCAGGTAGCCGTGGATCGTTTCAGATATTTTCGTCAAAGTCTCGTTGGACAGGCCTTGGCTCTCTGGTGATGCGTAGGTGAACTCGATCGTCCCCGAGGTTGGGTCTGGTCTCCGTCTCTGCTGATCGTAGACGTAGACTGATCCAACGACCACGATCAGAAGCAAGGAGACGACTAGCACCCGGTAGTTTTGCCTGTTGGGAATCGACACCTCTATCTCCACCTCAACGTTTCCGGTAGCGCTTCAACTGGGAGATAATTACATCGAGTTCGGTTATTTGACAGATCCACCATTCCACCGTCACCTGTTTAGCCGGATAGACGCAGGGTGTGATAATTAAGGGGTCCTCAAGGCGGATGAGGGAAAAATAGTATTATTCTTTTCTCGTCGCCACGCAGCCCTTGCAGTTGAACTGCTCTCTCTGGGGGCACTCGTCGCAGTCCGCGCCGCAGGGAGGGGAATCGCTGTGGATGACCTCCCGGGGTGAGATTGGATACAAGACTTCCTCGACGAGGAACGTCTGGGACTTGCTCTCGGGGAAAAGCTCGGAGTAGTCTGCCCACCACCTGTACTCCTCGGGGACCACGAAAACGGTGGTCAGGGTGGAGCCGTTGACGCCCACCATGAGCAGGAACGGGCAGTTTTTTATGACCCCGGCCTCTCTCAACGCGTCCCCGTGGGACGCCACCTCCTTGACGACGACCGCCGCCACATGTCCTTCGACAGCCATGCATAAACCATCGCCTAGAGTGTTTTAGAAATTGCTATAACGCGGTCCTATGATGTAGTAAATGATTCTATGTCTGCAGGTTTCCATGGCTCAGAGTACTGTTGGATGAACGGGAGGATAACGCCTACAAGCGAGGCGCTGGTCTCCGCGATGGAACCCATCTACCTAGGCATCTTCGAAGGCATAAAAGCCTACGTCGAGGGCGACGTGCTGTCGGAGGGGAAGCTGAACATCTTCGGTTGGAGGCAGCACGTGGACCGCCTCTTCAGGAGCGCCAAGGTGGACGGCTTGGCTATGCCCTACTCCAAGGCAGAGCTGCTGGAGGCGGTGAGGGACACCATCAAGACCAACGGGTATCGGAGCAACACCTACATCCAGCCCAGGGTCTGGCCTAAGGCCGGGAACCAGGAGGAGAGCCACGTCGTGGTGCCCACCTGGGGCTTCGAGACGCTTCTAGGCAAGGGCAACCCCCGCTTCGGTGAGGAGCGCCGCTTCATGGTGAGCAGCTGGCGGCGGCTCAGCAGTGACGCGCTTCCGCCCCAGGCCAAGAGCTGGGCCAACTACGCGAACTCGGCTCTGGCGAGACGTGAGGCCCACCGCAACGGCTACGACAACGCCATATTTCTGGACAGGCGAGGCTTCGTCAGCGAGTCAACGGGGGCGTGCCTCATGACGGTGAGGGACGGCAGGGTCATCACGCCGCCGGTGACGGCGTCCATACTCGAGTCGGTCACCCGGGGCTGCTTCCTCGAGTTCATACCGGACCTGGGCATCCCGGTGGAGGTGCGGGACCTCACCAGGGTGGAGCTGTACGCCAGCGACGAGGCGTTCCTCTGCGGCACCGGCGGCGAGTGTACGCCCATAGCCAGCGTCGACGACATCTGGTTCGGCGAAGAGTACCCGGGGCCCATCACCACTAGGATAGCCGAGCACTACTCCGATATACTGGCGGGGAACATCGCTAAGTACAAGAGTTGGCTTACACCCGTCTAGGACCTTTTTTACTTTTTCTGCTCCTTCATGTAGAGGTATAGCGGTAGCCCAAGGGACACGCCAACGATGAACGTGGCGATGATGGGTATCCACGGCCTCTCCACACCGGCCTCTCCGCCTTCCATTAGGATCATGGCCACAAGCGCAACGGCGGACACGACTACATCGAGCCCGAAGAAAAGGCTGATCCTGTTTGCCGCCAGCTGCTGAACCATCAGCCCAGCGTCCAGGCCGTTCTCCAGGAGGAAGGGAACGAACTGCGAGTAAGGCAGCACAAGCCCCACCAAGGCCAACGACAGGTAGACTCTATCGGCTTTCATGGCAGAGGAAGTGGAACGAAGGAATTTAAACTGAGCCAAGGCCCAGACGGGATGAATAGGAAAGGATTTTATGTTTATCGCCTCGTCTAATACGGTACAGGATGGGCCGGTGGTCTAGCCTGGCAGGACGCCGCGTTCACACCGCGGTAATCGCCGGTTCAAATCCGGCCCGGCCCACCAAACTTATCATGGTTGATTCTGAAAATAGGCAGAAAATATTCTACTTAAGTTGTCTGTAGATCCACAGGTTCACCGCCCCAGCACCCAGCGCGCCGTAGAACCCGGTGTCGAGCCACCACCAGTCAGAGTCCAGGACCATCAGAACGAACCCTAGGGCGAACACCACGGTGAGCCCAACCTCGAGCATCGACGCCCGGTAGCCAATCTGTAGCTGCCCCGGTGAAACGTTCTCTGGTCCAGAGTACGCCCTGAAGGAGGTGTACGCGGTGAACAGGAGACACGCGGACAACGCCAGTATCCCTATCTGTGCCAGCGGGAAGGCCTTCTCGGAGCCTATCCATACGTAGCCCTCGATGACTCCGTAGAAGCTGCTCCGGTCCTGCCATGCGCCGAAGTTCTCGGTAAGTAGGAGGAACACGCCTATCAGGCTTACCGCGACCGATGCCGCGTATAGGTTTCTCTTAGAAGCGTCCATATGAATGGCTTGGATCGGAGTCAGATAAAGGTTGATCAAGGCGCCGTTTCAGTAATTTTATCATGCCCCGACATGGCCCAGGTGGCGTGCGGTGAGGCTTGAGCGGGCTGCATCGTCTGTTGCATGGCCCTTCAATGGAGCTACGCGGATGCATGGTTAGCGGTGTTCTACGCCAGTAAACTATTTCGGGATGAAAAGGACCTTACCAGCCTTCTTCTCCACCCTGATCAAGTCGAACGCCTTCTCACACTCCTCCAGCGGCAGCCTGTGTGTCACGATGGGGTCGGCTCTAACCGCCCCGGACGACATCAGCCTTATCGCAGTCTTGTAGTCTATCCACTTACTCATGATGGAGCCCTTCAGAGTCAGCGGCTTCCCGAGTATCTTCCTGAAGTCGACTTTCACCGGGTCACGGGGGCTGGCGATGAGGATCACCTGGCCCTTTCTCTTGGCGATGTCGAGTGCTTGGGCTAACGCGTCTGGGGAGCCGGACGCCTCGAAGACCACGTCCGCCCCGACGCCGCCGGTGTAGTCCAGCACTTTCTGCACGACGTCCTCTTCATCGAAAGCGATGACGTTGTCCGCGCCGACCTCGGACGCGATGGACAGCCTGAAACCCCTGCGCCCCGTCTGGGTTATCGCGCCTGCGCCCGACGCCTTAGCGACCTGGGTCGTGAGCAGCCCCATCGGGCCGGGGCCCAGCACGGCGACGTGGTCCCCAGGGGTGATGTCCGCCTTCCTGATGACGGCGTTGCATATGTCGGCGCATGGCTGCACCAGGGCCGCTTCCTCGTAGCTCATATCGCCGGATATCTTGTGCACTATCCTGCCCGGCACGGCCACCAGCTCGGCGAAGACGCCGTCGTGCCTCGATCCGAGTCCTTCGCGGTGGGCGCAGAGGTGGTAGTCCCCGCTCAGACAGTGAGCGCAGACGCCGCAGGTGCTGTAACTCGTCTCAGACACCACCCGCTCACCCTCGACCAAGTTCTTGACCTCAGGTCCGACCTCGACGATCACGCCCGAGAACTCGTGGCCGAGGATGACGGGAGTCGATATGTTAGTGACCCCCTCATAGTGCTTCACGTCGGACCCACAGATCCCCGCGGCTTTGACCTCGATCAAAACCTCTTCGGGACCGACGACGGGTTCGTCCACGTCTCTCATCTCGATGTTCCCGAAGCCCGGAGCATACTTCACCAGAGCCTTCAAACTATGTTCACCCGAGTATCCACTATCTACCCTCATGACGTGTTTATCGTTTTCTACGGAAACATCTACCTAGGTGTCGCAAAGAAACCAGAGTAACTCACTCGAATCGAAGCCTTGGAGGCGTAACGGTTTCTCTCGTATCGGTCACGGATGATCAAGAAGGATGTTTCACCGTCAGGAAAGATAATGAATAGGACTAATATCGTTATCTTGTGTTGCAGATAAGGGCTGGAATGGTGCTTGAATCTCATGGATGAGCGTCTAATCAGGATCTATAGCTTGGTCACCGTGATGGGCATTGTTCAGTTCATCGTCCTCACCTACTTGGCCGCCGTTTACTATCCGGGTGGATACGACTACTTCGGTTACTACTTCAGCGAATTGGGAGCGGTTACGGCGAGGAACGGAGACCCCAACACTCTGTCGTCTACTCTCTTCTCCGTCTCGTTGACCCTTGTGGCGCTTTCCCTCATACCCTTCTGGATCAGTATTCGAGCCTTATCCGGAGAAACGAAGCTGAACAAGGCATTGAGCGTTGTGGGCTCTGTGTCTGGGCTGGTTAGCACCCCGTTCATCTTTGGTGTAGCTCTCAACCCGATGGACACCCGGTTGAACGCCCACATATTGACGACCATGCTGTTCTTCACGCTATTCATGGCAGGGATAGCGTTGTACTCCTTGATGTTCATGGCGAGCAGCGAGCACCCGAGCAGCCACGGCCTCGTGGGCTTGTTGGTTCTCTCCCTCTCGATCCCGGTTTTCGTTGATCCCCTGGCGTCCTATGTGGCGTTCCTGCAGAAGGTCTTGGCTTATGGTTGTTTCCTCTGGGTCTTGTTGCCTCTGAGTTCGCTCAATCGGCGTCGGAAAAGTTTATCATAGACTGGATGGTTCATCGGGCAGCTCGCAGGCAATTAGGCAGGTATCTTACTTGAATCCGATTTAGTGTGATTTCATCAAATAAGATAAGTACTCAAAGCATCAAGAAGTTGGTGGGTTGCTAACGTGAAACGTGTATGGAAACGTCTAACCTATATCGGGCTGTTAATCGGCATCTTGGTGTCGGTTCCCTGCTACATGCTCGTAGGGGGCGCGGAAACCGACGAGCTGGACTACGACAATTATATCGCGATTACAGTTTACCCTGATGAGAGCATCATCATGACCCTCCGGGGAAGCCACATCGAAAGTATCTCACCCTGGGAACGGTCAACCCTCGAAGAACTTGGTATAACCCTGGATGTCACCGTGGAAGATGAGGACTTCACAGCCGTGGAAAGCGAGATCCGCGTCATGTTAAACCCGTCAGACTACGCTGACTTGGCGAACCTCGATTTGGATCTGGAGGGTCATAGCGGTGAAACCCGTACGAATGTGACTTCGTTAGTCGATTACCCGGGGTATCTAGGCGTCAACGCTAGCTTGGGATACGTGGTCGTTGAGCCGCCCCATGGGTTCGTTTTGGATGCCGTGGTTGAGGCGAAGCTGTACTACACTTTCTACCCGAGGGAGCAACTGCAGATGATCGTAGGAATGATTCCGCTGCTTGAGACGCAGCTGGCTGCCCAGATAGTTTCTGCGTCTGATGGTAACATCTCACTGGATACGCTTGAGCTCCTGGACTACGAGGAGGAGCCGGATCACGCGGCGTTCACGGTGAGCCTTAGACTGTCAGGCGACCTGCAGGAGGGTCTAATGTCTGCGCTGGAGGGGATAGGTGCAGAAGTCGCTCCACCGGAGGAAGCCGAAGAGGTTCCACCGTTGTCGGTGGAGTCGATTGACTATCATGCCTCTTTCATTGGCGCCGACCTCTCGCTTGAAGCCGAGATCGGGGGAACCTTGTCGGGGGACTTCAACGGCCAGATGAACGTCTACAAAGACATGTCCCTGGAGGAGCTGCTGGAAAGCGAAGAGATAGAAGACGAGGACAAAACGCTGGTCGCCCGTGCGCTGCCGATAGACCTGGATGTGCAGCACCTGCTCATCGTATCGGCGTCTTCGTTCGGAGAAGACTCCGCCACGTCAACTTTTAAAGTCGAGGGTCTGGGGTTGAAGCCCCCATCCTTCGAGGAGCTCATGGCTTTCCTGGAGGAACTGTCGAGGAAAGGATCGCTTGAGGACTTCAAGCTGGCACTTGTGGGGGAGAGCAGCGGCAGCCAGTACGTGGCTTTCACGGTGCCTGAGGGAACAACGGAGCCCATGCTAGATGAGGAAGGTATGGTTATCTGGGAGATGGGTGACATCGAGGGCCTCGAAGACGTGACGTACGAGGTGAAGACCAGAGGGCTTAACACGACTACGATAGTCGCCGCCTCGGTGGTTGGCATCGCGGTGATAGGGGCCGCGGTCTATTTCCTGAAAAAATAGATTCGGGGGTGCTTCATCCCCGGCAGCCAAGGGCCCAAAGACTTTCAACTTTTTTTCTTTATCAGGGCAACTGAGCCCTCTGCGGGTGCGTAGAACGTCTCGACCATGTACCCGTCCCTCGGGACCTCGTCTATCATCCTGCCTACGCCCGGGAAGCCGACGTTGTGAACGTAGACCCCTGTCCTGCTGTGCATCAGCTGCGCCGAGTAAACCCAGTCGTTTCTAGCTTCCCTGTAGGATTTGCCAGCGTCGATGAAGATCACGTCCATCTTGGGCAGCGTATTGACGGCTTCGGGGAGGGTTTCCATGGTGTCGCCTTCGATGAGCGTGTACTTGCACCCAGTCTCATCTAGCTTCCGCCCGACCCGGGAGGCGCTGTAGTGCGCGAAGAGGTCGAACCCGTAGTACGTTATCATTTCTGGGGGCGTGTTCTCGGCGGCGGCCCTAATCATGCTTCTGGCGTTCTCGCCGTTGTAGACGCCGATCTCCATTATATTTCTGCAGCGGTTCTCCTTGATGAACGCGTTCAGGTACGCGTGTGAGCCATACCAGGGCATTGTGTTTGTCCCTCATAACGTAGTGAAGGGCTTGGGAATAACGTTTTGAACGCCCGTTAAAGGCGTATCGAGCCATGACTAGTAACATTATAATCTACCCTCGCTAGTAATGGGTTGATAATCATTGACTTTCGGTTACAACGGGAAGAGACTAGTAGTCGATTTGACCAACATGAAGACCCGGTCCGAGGAGCCGGACGAGGTCTGGTACCGCAAGTATCTGGGGGGATGGGGCTCCATCGCCTACCACCTATTGAAAATGGTTGGCGCGGACGTTGACCCTCTGGGACCGGACAACATACTCGTAATGTCCAACGGGGTAATCACGGGGGCTCCCTTCTCCGGGAGCGGCCGCAACGCCGTGGGAGGAAAGTCTCCATTGACGGGCGGCTTCGGCGTGGCCGAGGCTGGCGGCTTCTGGAACGCGGAGCTGAAGCACGCCGGGTTCGACGAGATCGTGTTCACGGGTAAGGCCCCTGAACCTGTTTGGTTGTGGGTGAACGACGGCGACGTTGAGCTACTGGACAGCTCCTCCCTCTGGGGCCTAGAGGTCGGGGAATGCCAGGACATGATGAGGGAGATAACAGGGGAGCCCCAAGCCAAGACCGCGTTGATCGGCCCCGCCGGCGAGAAGCTGGCCCGGACCGCGTGCGTCGTTAACGACCTCAACCACGTGGCCGGTAGAAGCGGCATGGGGGCAATCATGGGCTCCAAGAACCTCAAAGGGTTGGCCGTGAGGGGCAGAAACCCACCAGAGCTGGCGGACCCCGAGAGGGTTAGGGAGCTAGCCATGACCTTGATCAAGAGGGTGCCCACCGAATCCAGGGGTCTACACGAGTACGGCACAGGGGCGGGCATGGACGCCGGCGCCAAGACCGGCAACCTCCCCACCCACAACTTCAGGGACGGTAACTGGCCCCACGCCAGCGAGATCGACGCCATAGCCATCAAGGAGAAGTATAGGGCGGGCATGGGCACATGCTACGCCTGCGCCGTCAGATGCAAGAAAGAGGTGGAGCTCCAGCAGCCCTACAAGGTGGAGAGAAGGTACGGCGGCCCCGAGTACGAGACCCTGGGGGCGTTTGGCTCCGACTGCGGGGTCTCTGACCTAGCAACCATCTGCAAGGCCAACGAGCTCTGCCAGAGGTACGGCGTCGATACAATCGGGGCCGGCGCCACCATAGCCTTCGCCATGGAGTGCTACGAGGAGGGCATCATCGACGACGAGACCACGGGGGGCATTAAGCTGGAGTTCGGCAACGCCGAGGCCATGCTCAAGACCTTGGAGCTCATCTGTAAGAGGGAGGGCATCGGCGACGTGCTCGCGGACGGCAGCAGGCGCGCCTCCGAGGTCTTCGGGGAGGAATCCCGTAGGTTCCTCGTGGAGGTCAAGGGTCAGGAGGCGCCCATGCACGAACCCCGGCTCAAGAGGGCCCTGGGACTCGGGTACGCCGTGTCCCCGACAGGCGCGGATCACATGCACAACATGCACGACACAGGTATGAGAGAAAGTAACATCGCCAAGTTGAGGCCTGTCGGTGAGTATGACGTGGTGCCCATAGATAGTCTGGGGCCGGACAAGGTTAGGCTGTTCAAGAGCTTTATGCAGATGAGGGTGCTGACCAACTGCCTCTGCGTGTGTATGTTCCCGCCGTGGAGGGTCACGGAGTACAGGGACCTGGTCCAGGCGGTCACCGGCTGGGACGTCTCCATGTACGAGTTGGTGGAGGTGGCGGAGAGGACGCTGGCCCTCGCCAAGATATTCAACCTGAGGTCAGGCTTCGGGAAGGAGGACGACTGGCTGCCGCCGCGGTTCTTCAATCCCCAGACGTCGGGCGCGTTGAGCGAGACCAGCGTGAACCCCGACGTGTTCGGGAAGGCCGTGGACACGTACTACGAGATGATGGGCTGGGACGCAGACGGGGTGCCCACCGAGGGGACGCTTTACAGGCTGTCCATCGGGTGGGCCGCCCAACAACTCCAATGAGAAGCGTACCCGAAGACGCACCCGCACAGGGTTCAAGCAAATAAGAAATGCTCCTAATATGCAGGCGCAACCGCATATGCGAAACTGTTATTTTATAATATAAAATAATGAATTTATGAGAAAGTTGTTTCAGCCTGAAAGTGATGGCATTGAGCAGTCGATTAAAATAAAAAATGGATCAAAATCAGCGATCGAGCTTGTTGAGGAAGCCATCGAGAGAATAGAGAAGCTTAACCCGTCCATTAACGCCGTTGTCACGAAAACGTATGAAGAGGCACGAGAAACCGCCTCGAAACAGCTACCCGAAAGCCCTCTATCGGGTATCCCGATTCTAGTCAAGGATCTCATAAAAGTGAAAGGCGTTAGAAACACCAGCGGAGCAGCTCTTTTCAAAGATAATATAGCATCTTTTGACTCAGAGATAGTCAAACGGATGAAAAACGCGGGAATAATAATTCTCGGGGTTACGAATGTACCTGAGTTTGGGCTTACGTGCACCACTGAGCCCAGACTCCACGGCCCAACCCATAACCCATGGAACACCGAATACAGTAGCGGAGGCTCAAGCGGTGGGGCAGCAGCCGCGGTAGCCAGCGGAATGGTGTCGATCGCCCATGGTAGCGATGGAGGAGGCTCTATTCGGATTCCTTCATCCCTCTGCGGACTGTTTGGTTTGAAACCCACAAGAGGCAGAGTACCCCATAGTCCCCGTTCCGGTGCAGCAAATTTAGGGTTGAGCATCAACCATGCCTTAACCAACTCTGTGAGGGACAGCGCCGCCTTCTTAGACATAATAGACGGATTCTGTCCAGGTGAACCCTACGCTGCGCCTCCCAAGAATCGACCTTACCTTGAAGAAATCGGCGTTGAACCGGGTAGACTGAATTTAGCGTTGTTGACTAATTCAGCGATAGGGGGCGATTTTCACCCAGAAGTTGAAACGGTGGTGAGGCGAGCTGCTGAGGTTTGCACCGAGCTAGGGCACAGCATTACAGAGGTTAAAATCAATGACATTATCGGTCTCAAGCCTCAGCTGTTTATCGACTCTTTCCTGAACGTATGGAGCACCATGGCTGGAACCATTTTGAAGACTATATCTTTGAGAGCAGGAGCTCCTCAGAGAGTATGGGTTGAAGATCTGACGTGGGGGCTCTATCAGAAGAGCACCGGGCTTTCTGCTATTGATTACAAGATGTCACATGACGTTATTGAGCAGTTTGGGCGTAACTTCAATCACTTCATGAATGATCATGACGCTATTTTGACGGCCACCGTCCCTGATCCTCCGTTTAAACTTGGCGAAGTCAACCCAACTTACGATGAGCCTCTGAAAAACTTCGATAAGGTTATACGGTACGCGAGTTTGACTGCGATGAGCAATGCCTCAGGTAATCCTGCCATGTCGGTTCCGCTCGGCATGAGTAGAGAGGGTCTCCCCATTGGTACACAGTTTATTGGACGATTCGGTGACGAAGCAACACTGTTCAGGATAGCATCACAGTTAGAGGAAACAATCCAATGGAACTCCATTCGTAGCTAAATATCGTTTTTTTCGGGCTTATATTTTCATTTAGCCGTTTCTAAAACGAAAAAAGGAGGATCAACTCTCGAGGATGCTCTTCCAGTGATCCATGTACCCCTTTTTGGATACCTGTGGCCTGTACTCGTCGATGACCGTCCTCGCCAGCTTGGCGCCGTCCCAGAGGAGATCGAAGATCATGGCGACGTACAGCTTCACTGGGTTCACGTAGGCGTTGTACTTGTCCGCGATGCGGTAGCTCCTGCTGTGGCCGATCCCGACGGCGCCACCCACACGGAAGCTGGCCCTAGGCATGATGTTGGCGACGTCGTTGATGTCCGAGACCGCCCCGTGGGGTACCCTGATGGGGCTGGGGTCGTCTCGCCCGAACGTGACCTCGGACTCATCGAATATCTCCAGGGCGTTGTCCCTCATGCACCTCCAGAGGGCCGGGCTGCCCTCCACGGGGCTCGGGAGGTACCCCGGGATGTTCTCGATGACGACCTCTGCGCCCAGCGCCATGGCCCCGCCCCTCAGGGCGCGGTCCACCTTCATAGACGTGTCCTTGATGGCGTCAACCGAGGCCGCCCTGATCATCATCTCCATGCGCACCTCGCTGGGCACTATGTTCACGGCGTCGCCGCCCTTGGTGATGAAGTAGTGGACCCTCACCGCGTCCGAGTCCTTGAAGGTATCCCTCTGCGCGTCTATCGCTGACATGGCGATGTTCGCGGCGTTCAACGCGTTCACCCCGTTC
>CAZGZR010000070.1:0-13194 GCA_964529745.1 uncultured Candidatus Bathyarchaeia archaeon | reverse complement strand
GCAACGACATATACGCAGAGGGCTCAACCGAAGAGTTCTGGGAGGCCGACGCCCTCCTCCTCAACCTGGAGCGCCTCAAGTTCGGCACCACCTGCGGCGTCACCTTCCTCGGCGGCGGCGACAGCATAATGCGCAGCGACGACCCCGTCTACGCGGCCAAGCACTACCAAGCCGTAGAAAAGGTGGGCATCAGGACGTTCCTAGCCGTGGGGCCCAGGAGGCCGCCGTTCCCCTCAAGGTACGCTTCGTGGAAAGGCGGCGAGAAGACTGTTCAGATGGTCGGCTTCGAGGAACAGATGGACACCTGCAGGAAGATCGTCGAGACCCACCACGGCGAAGCCGGCGGCAGGGTGAACATAGCCACCATGCTGCCCACCCCCCACCCCGAGAGGAAGCCCATCGAGGGAGCCGAGCTGGAGAACCTGAGGATTAGAGCCGAGGCCGCTTATGGGCTGGCCGAGGAGCACGACCTCATGTTCACCATGGACGGCCACACCCGGGGAACCATCAAGTTCTGCCATGAGGAACTCGGGATAACGGGGCCCCGTTCGCTGTTCAGCCACAGCACCGACCTCACCGACGAGGAGATCAGGATATGCGCCGAGACCGGCACCAAGATAGCCCACAACCCTAGCGCCGTGGCTTCCATGGTGGCCAGGTGCCCGGTCCCCGAGCTCCTAGACGCGGGCGTCACCGTCGTGCTGGGCAGCGACGCAGGCGCCCCCGACAGGAGCTTCGACATGTTCCGCCACATGTTCGTGGCCATGAGGTACCACCGCCGCCACTTCAGGGACAGCAGGGTGCTGCCCCCGGGGAAGACCCTGGAGATGGCCACCATAGACGGCGCCAAGGCGTTCAGGCTCGAAGACCGAGTCGGCAGCCTGGAGCCTGGCAAGAAGGCGGACATCATCCTCGTGGACATGAGGAAGCCCCACCTCTACCCGCTGAACATGCCCGTGGACAGGGTGACCTGCTTCGCCAACGGCGGCGACGTGGACACGGTCATCGTGAACGGCCAGATACTCATGGAGGGCAGGATGGTCAAGACCGTGGACGAGGCAGAGGTGCTGGAGAAGGCGCAGACGGAGATAGAGGCAGCCATAGACCGCAGTGGCATGAGTAACCTCTACGAAACCACGGAAAGATACTGGGGGCACAGCAGATACTAGAACCCTATATACTGGGACATCAACCTTGAGGAGGAGGCCGCCAAAGTGGAGGAGACCATAGAATCCAGGACGCTGCACAGGGGCAGGAACTTCAGCTTCAAGACAGACAGGGTAAGGCTCAGCAACGGCAGGGAGACCGTCAGGGACGTCGTGGACCACCCCGGCGCGGTGGCCATAGTGGCGGTTGACGGAGACCAACTGGTGCTGGTGCGCCAGTACAGGTACGCCGCCGGGAGAGAGCTGCTTGAGATACCGGCTGGCACCCTAGAGCCCGGCGAGGACCCGTACAGGTGCGCCGTCAGGGAGCTCCAGGAGGAGACGGGGTACGCCGCCAGCGCCTGGAGCAGGCTCCTAAGCTGCTACATGGCGCCCGGGTACAGCAGCGAGATAATCCACTTCTACGTCGCCGAGGGGCTGAGCCAGGTGGGCATGAGCCCAGAGGAAGACGAGTCCATCACCGTCGAGCGCCACGTCTTCGACCAAGTCGTTGAAATGATCGAGAATAACACGATAATGGACTCCAAGACCATAACAGGTGTGCTCTCCTACCTCACCAAGTCAACGAATTAACGTGAAGACTTCAGCTTTTCCCAATCCTCACCGTCTCTATGGGCAGACCATCGAACTCCTGATCTCTCCCTATAATCAGCTTCGAGCTTGTTTTCTGTGCCGTCGCGGCCGCGTAGGCGTCTGCGAGGCTCATCGGGTGGTTGCTCTTCATCTCTGCTGCCAGCCTCCATAAAGTGTTGTCTATGAGGGGCACCACCCTCAAACCGTAGGCTCTGAGGTTCCGGGTCTTCTCCTCTGCCGCCTCGGGGCTGTACCTGTGCAGTATGTAGTAAAGTTCGGTGAGGTTGACTATGTTTATGTAGGCCTCGACGCTGCCGTCTATCACCTGGTTCAGCGTCTCCTCTACGTCTGCGGCTCCCGGCTCCCCCAAGTAGAAAGATAGAAGCGGCTCCGTGTCGAAGACGACGCTCAGATCATTCACCATTCGCACCGCGTCTCTCGTGTTCCCTCGCTTCCTGTACGAGTTCTTTCGCGGTCTTGTTTTTCAGCAGGGTTTTCAGGGATCCTCTCTCACTTCCTGGGGTGGGCAAGGGCTTGAACAGGATTCCCTCGGTGGTCTCCATGACGATGGCCTTGTCTTTCATGCCGTATTTTTCTCTGAGTTCCTTGGGTATCGTCGCCTGACCCTTGCTGGTAATACTCACTATTTG
Source organism: uncultured Candidatus Bathyarchaeia archaeon (assembly GCA_964529745.1). Lineage (GTDB taxonomy): Archaea > Thermoproteota > Bathyarchaeia > TCS64 > TCS64 > RBG-16-57-9. The sequence continues at coordinate 10,805 of CAZGZR010000070.1, read as the reverse complement.
AGACATACTTTATTTCTAAGTATTAATAGAATATTTGGCATTAATAGACTTATCGGTAATGCCATACGTTATCGAGGAAAAATTTCAGCGATCAACTACGTTGTCGCTTATCCTGATGTATATGAGAATGCTCACCGCCAGCAGCGCGGCCCCCACAACGGCGTTCAACCAGAAAGCCGCCGTCAAACTATACCTATCAGCAAGGTAGCCCGTCACAGTCGTGGAGAGGCTGCCGACGCCGAACGCCGAGAAAAACATCACTCCGTAGGAAAGGCCCATCATGTGACGAGGCGAGAGCTTGCTCACCATGCTGGTGACCGTGGGCTGGTGCCCGAACATGGAGACACCGTACAGCACTATGAAAAGCGCTACCCCCAATGTACCCGTAGGCAGTAACATGAGCAGCACGAGGCTCAAGGCGATGCCGGTGGACGCCGCCAGCAGCGTCTTCGTAGACCCCCACCGGTCCGAGCCCATGCCACCCATGAGTTGCCCCGCCGTGCCCAGCAGCAGTATGCCGCTGTTGGCCACCGCCGCGAGGCCGCCCGTGTAGCCCCTCTCAACGCTGAGGAAGCTGGGGAAGAAGAGGTCCACCGACCTGAAGAGGAAGCCCACTAGGACGTTGTACAGCAGTATCACCCAGAGCCCCGGCGTCCTGACGTACTCAAGGTAAGACAGGCTCTCGCCTGAGGCGTCCCCCTCGTCAACTTCTATGCGGCTCAGGAGGGCCGCCGTGGCCACCGACAATGCCCCGAAGAACACGAAGCTCAGGCGCCAGTTGAAAGTCACCCCCAGGTAGTAGGCCACCGTCGGCGTGAGCACCTGCCCGAGGTTGCCGGCGGCGTTGTGGGTGCCCATGGCTCCGCCGGTGTTCTCCGTGAACGCCTTCGCTATTAGGCCGTTGGCCGTGGGGTGGTAGAAGCTCGCCCACAGCGCCATGAGGAACATCCCAGCCCCGAAGACAAGTACGCTGTCGGCGAACAGGAAGAGAACGGTCATTATGCCGCCAAGCCCGATGCTCACCCTCGCCACCTTGAGGCTGCCCAACCTGTCGCTGAGGGGGCCGCCGATGAGGGCGCCCGAGCCGTAGGTGAGGAAGGTAATGGTTCCTATAAGGCCCATGGTGCCGTAGCTGGCGCCCAGATCCGCCGTTATGCGGTCGAGGAGGGGTGGCAGCACCAGGAACAGGCTGTGGTTCAGCGAGTGGGCGACCCCGAGGAGCATCAGATCGAGGGTGTCCTTGTTCACAGCACAGGAGGAATTATACATGTGTTTAGATGTTTTGATCATAAAGGGAGCCAGGCGGTGAGGATGATGAAACCAGGAAGGATCGCAGCTATGACCGCGGCGTTGGCCGCCGTAGACATCGTGAGAAAGGTTTCTTCCGGGCAACCCCCGTCGATGAGCCAGCTGTTTTTCCTTGCCCTCGGTTATTTTCTACTTTCAGTGTACATAGCACGGATACAAGGCGAGATGAGGCTGGGCTTCACCGGGCTGGCCTCTCTCCTGTGGCTCAACTTATTCGTGGTCGGCAGCTTCAGCAACATGATTGAAGGCTACTTCTTTACGAATGTCTTCGAGTCAGACACCGTGTTCATCATGGGCGCCTTGACCATGATTTTCTTCTCGGGGGTCCAGGCGGGGCTCGCCGCCATCATCCTTGAGAAAGGAGATAGGAGACTGAGGGGGTGCCTCGTCGAGTACCTCGCCGAGACGGATGCGTTCGGCTGGTTTAAGCGAATACTAATCGGGACGCTGAGCTACTTCCCGGTCTACTTCTTCTTCGGGATGCTTGTCAGCCCCTTCGTTATACCCTACTACAGCGACCCCTCGCTGGGGCTCATCGTGCCGCCCTTCACGGTGATAATCCCCGTGGAGATACTGAGGGGCTTCCTCTACGTCGCCACGCTTCTACCCATCGCCGCGTCCCTCGGGGCCGACAGGAGAACCAGCGCCACAGCCTTCGCCGGGATGCTTTTCATCGTCGGCGCGTTCATACCCCTGCTGGGTGACCAGGGGCTGCCTCCGCAGATAATCCCCTATCACCTCGTAGAGATATTCGCCGACTCCGTCGTCTACGGCTACGTGTTGGCGCGGGTCTTGACGAAGAAGGATGGCTAGGTGAGACACCCAACATCGTATTTGAAGCGTCCATCGACCGCCGTCGTCTGCCACTGTGTGTCTGTCACCCATACATAGATTCATTGAATTAGAAAAATGGAAAATCCTTCCCTTGAGATGGCTCTGAAGGTTGAGAGGGATGATTCAGAGCTCGACGAGTGCATGCTGGAGTTCATCAACTGGCTGGAGGAGCTCAAGAGGCTGAGGAACGAGTTCGACGCCCTCCTCTGCCAGTACGAGGAGAAGCGGGCGAGGCTCATAGACTCCTTACAAGAGTAAACCAGCATATACCAGTTTTTAAACACCAAAACAAGATAAAGAAACATGGACACACGGAGCATACTAGCGGGGCTAGTCATAGGATTGGTTTTCGGTGGAGGAGTCACATACGCGTTCATCCCATCCATGGGGGAGCCAGGTCCACCCGGTCCCCAAGGAGAGCAGGGGCCGCCTGGTCCCGAAGGCCCACAGGGGCCGCCGGGGCCGCAGGGACCCCAGGGAGAGCAGGGACCCCAAGGGGAAACCGGCCCCCAAGGACCCGCAGGGCCCCAAGGAGAACAGGGCCCCAAAGGCGAGAAAGGCGACCCGAGCTTCCGTATAACGCCGCACGTCAAGGTCTACTGGGAGCAGCAGGGTAAATGGGACGGCGAGAAGGGCGAGCTCAGCTTCTCCTGGGGCCTGAACTCGGGCCCCAGCGACCTCACCTGCTACCCGGAGAGCGCCGATCCGGGGGAGTACGTGGTTCTCCTGGGGGGAGAGGCAGACCCGTTCGCACTGGAGATACAGATACCCGAGGCAGGCGAGGGAGCCCACGTCATAATCGTCCGTAACCTAGAGACAGGCGGATTCGAAACGACCCTGGTCACCGTGACCTAACCCATTTTTTCACAGGCTCTGTTTTTTAATAGTCGATGAATACTATTATCCATCCATTCAAGGATAGATGAAAGATGCCGGAAGAGTACGATGTCATAATAAAGGACGCCCAAATCATCGACGGCTCAGGAAAGGCCCCGTACAGGGGCTCCGTCGGCGTGAAGGGCGACAGGGTAGCCGCCCTGGGGGAGGTGAAGGGGGACGCCAAGAAGGTGGTGAACGCCAAGGGCCTCTACGCCTCGCCGGGCTGGATAGACGCCCACAGCCACGGTGACTCCACGCTGCTCTTCTTCCCCAAGGCGGAGAGCTACGTGCTGCAGGGGGTAACCACCTTCGTGGGAGGCGAGTGCGGGGGCAGCGAGGGGCCCTACGGAGAGATGATGGGGCTGCCGGGCATAGCCAGGGAGCACATAGACGAGCTGGAGCCCCACAAGTACTACCCCAAGAACCAGGTCTTCCCCCGCGGGGACGTGAACGAGCTGATGAAGAGGCACTACGGGTGGGAGGTGGACTGGAACACCCTGGGGGAGTGGATGGACAAGGTCGAGAAGGTGGGCGTCAGCATGAACGCCGCGCCACTCGTGGGCCAGGGAACCTGCAGGATCAACGTCATGGGCAACGACTACAAGCGCCACAGCACGGACGAGGAGCTAGAGAAGATAAAGGAGCTCATCCACCAAGCCATGCGGGAGGGCGCCATCGGCATCAGCGCGGGCCTCGACTACGACCCAGGCGTCTGGGCCAGCATGGACGAGATAAACGCGTGCGTAGCCATCATGAAGGAGTATGGCGGCGTCTACTGCCCCCACTGGAGGCGGACTGGCAGGCGACGCGACGTCAAGTTCGGGGACACCCGCAGCAACAAGGTAGATGGGCTGCTGGAGAGCATCGACACGTGCCGCGTCACAGGCGTCAAGACCAACATCGCCCACCTCACCCCCGGATGGAGGCTGGTGCCCGAGGGCCACGACTACATGGAGGAGCACAACATCAGGGCGACCCTCCAGTACTTCGACGACGCCCTCGACGAGGGACTGGACATAAGCTTCGACAGCATGCCCTGGTTCCTACGGGGCGGCTTCGACGTCATGCCCTACCTATGCAGCATACTCACGCCTTGGCTCAGGGAGGCCGGAAGCAGGGAGAGGTTCGCCGAGTTCCTCAAGATGCCCGACTACAGGGAGGAGATCGTGGACGCCTTGAAGAACGGGAAGTGGTTCATCAGGCTGGCGTACAACCCCAACACCAACCCCCAGTGGGCCGAGAACATATGGATAAGCAAACACAAAGACAAGAAGCTGGTAGGCAAGAACCTCGCCCAAGCGGCGGCAGACCGGGACAAGCCTCAGCTGGACACGTGGTTCGACCTCATCTGCGAGGACCCAGACACCATGGGCTACACCGGGGGAACCGCCGACACAGGCAACTTCCCGTGGAAGCCCTACAGGGCGCTCATGTTCCAGCACAGGTGCGGGAGCCTCAGCCTCGATCAGAGCGTCTACGACTACATGTACAGGATGGAGAAGCCGCCGTACAGGAGGCCGGGCAGGAACGCGTACAGCGCGTTCCCGGCGTTCATCGACAAGATGGTGAAGGAGCTAGGGATATTCACCCTGGAGGAGTGCATATACAAGATGAGCACCGCGGCCGCGGAGCACCACAACCTTAACGGGCGGGGCACCATAACGCCGGGCAGCTACGCCGACATAACCGTGTTCAGCCTCGACAAGCTGAGTGTATTGAGCACCCCGGTCGAGCCCAACAAGAAACCCGAAGGCGTGGAGTACGTGTTCGTGAACGGCGAGGCCGTAGTCGAGAAGGGCAGACACACCGGGGCGACCCCCGGTCGCGTGCTTAGGAGAACCTAAGCCCACCCCCTATTCTTCTTTAAAGTAGCTAACGAGTTCCTCCACGAAGGGCTCCGTCGCTTCTTTCGGCACTATGGCGCCCAGCACGTCGCTCTTGCCGCCGGCGTTGAACCCCAGCTCCCGGGCTCTCTCTATCATGGGCTGCATGTCTCTGCGGCTGCTTCGGCTGTATAGCTGGTCATGGTCCTTGAAGAAGCCGGTGTTCACGACGATGGTGTCTTGGCCGGTGCCCCAAGCGATCCTGCGCGTTACTGCCGAGATGACGGCGTACCCCGTGTCGAGGCGTTTGATGAGGACGCCTTCCCTGTACTCTGGCGGCTCCTCCAGTATCTCTGTGAGTTTCTCCTGGAAGAGCCTCAGGTTCCTGCGCCATCTACCGTTGTTCCTGATTTCGTCCGGCTTCGTGTAGCCCATGAGGAGCCTTGGCGCCTCCTCCACTCCTTTCTTGTCTCCCACCTTGTAGCTGCTGTCGATGAGCCCCACGAGTTTCAGCGCCTCTTCGAAAGTGATGTTCTCGTCGGCGAGGTATTCCTCGGTTATCTTCTTGAACCGGGGATTCTCCATGATCCTGTGCTCACGGTCGCCGATTAACCCCAGCGCGATGTGCATTCCGAGGGGGAGTCTAAGCCTCTCTTTAATCACCCATGTGCACGAGGGGTAGTCCTCTGCGTCGGCTCCGTGGGCGACCGGGTTGAAGTGCTCGACGCCACGGATGGGTTCCTGATGGTGATGGTCGAAGATCACCACTCTGGTCTCCTCGCTCAGCCGCCGCACATCGTCCTCGGGGAGAGCCATGTCAACGATTATTACGTAGTCGAAGCCTTGGGCGTACTCGATCTCCTCTTCTGATAGATAGAAGGCGCCGATGGTGGGGGATATGTTGGCGGGGCTCCTCGGCTTGAGGTAGTCTAGGAGCAGGGCGGCCGAGCACAGCCCGTCCGCGTCCCAGTGGTGTATTATCAGGCCGTCTCCCTGGAGGTCGCCGAGCATGGCTTCAATGACGTTGCCAGGGTATAAGAGGTTGACCCGAGCGTCGTTTGATGCATAATGAGAGAATCAAACCTCAGCACACTATATGAAAAAATCAAGTAATAAAATGCACACCGAAAGGAAGGATCATGGTCCACGGGCCGCGTAGCTTGAGAAGCCTATTATCGTGTCACATTTCTTGCATCTGTACGCGTAGTGGCGGTGGACTGTTCCCTTGAATTGGATATCGTCAACGTCTGAGTCCTCGAGCTCCGTCTTACATTCCGGGCATTTACCGAGTTTCACCATATTCGTTCACCCCAAGATGATCTGGGTGGTTATTAATCAGTTCTAATGAATAATCTAGGAAATTTAGTATAAATCATAGACAATCATACCCATTTTTTAGAGGCGTAATACGAGATACTGTTTTTCCATCACCCGTTCTGAACAACCGTTAAATTAAAAACATCAGGTCTCAAACTCATGGAGTACACGATCATAATATTGGTTCTAGGGGCATTAGCGCTTGGCCTAGGAATAGGCATACTGCTCTGGAGGAATCGTTGGAACCTGAACCAGGGTGAACCCAACTACAAGGCGTTCTTCATCATGGGGATCACTTTTCTATCGCTGGGAATCGTATTGAGCGCCGCGACGGACAACCCGGGGCTGATAGGGATAAGCGGTCTAGGCGTAGCCTATCTAGCGATCGGGTTGAAAAACAGGGATAAATGGTAACAGTCGCGAGCATGCGTGTCGCGGCAAGTATCTTAACTAGGTTCACCATTTCCTATCCGGTGAGTTCTTGGATCAGAAAGAATCCCTCAAACGGAGACGCGAGTCCATCCTAGGGGAGGCGGAGCGGCGGGGCTTCGAGGCCGTCGTGTTCTTCAACGAGGTCGTGGGGCAGAACCCCAGCAACACAGTTTACGTCCTGCCCATGGCTCTGGGCGACGAGCACCAGACCTACGTCATGGACACGGGGGGAGACACCACCCTCGTCACGCCCCACTGGGGAGCGCCTAAGGCAGAGGCGACAGGCGAGTTCAGCAAGGTCATAGCCATCAAACAGGAGAAGGGCCACCACATCGCCGGCACAAGGGAGGCGATCAAGCCTTACAGCCCCGAGAAGATATGCTTCGACCTAAGCACGGTGTGCGCCCAGATGGCGTACAGGATGACCGAGGAGCTGGGAGTACCCGTGACGCCTGAACGGGACATCAGCGACCACGTCTTCAGGCTCAGGAGCATAAAGGACGAGTACGAGATAGCCGAGATGAGGTATGCCATAGAGATCACCGAGGCGGCGGTCCAGATCATGATCGAGGAGACCAACCCCGGCCGAGGCGTCGAGGATCTCAAACGGGAGCTGGACGCAAACCTCATAGCGCTGGGCGCCTACGGGTACAGCTTCGAGAGCAGCATCGGCTTCATAAAGCAGAACGAGACCGCGTACCTGAAACACGGCGACGCCCTCAGCGTGGACGTGGGGGTGAAGCTGAAGTCGGGTTACTGCAGCGACATGGGCCGCAACTGGCACGTGACCTGGGAGAAGGAGACAGAGGACTACATGGACCGCGCCATGCAGGCCCAGATCGCGGGCATCAAGAACATCAGGGAGGGCGTCACCGGGAACGAGGTGCTGGAACGCGCCAACGAGATCAACGGGGAGCTGGGCTTCCAGCCGACGCCCCGGACGGGCCACCAGATAGGGCTTGACGTACACGACTACACCATGCCCTACGCCCCCAGCTTCGGGCCCATCGAGACGGACAACCAGCCCCTGAAGGCGGGCATGACACTGACCTACGAACCGGGGCGCAGGGACGCCGAGAACGGCTACAGGGGACACATAGAGGACATAGTGCTCGTCACGAGGAACGGGGCCATCTGCCTTAACGAGATGCCCTACCGGGTGTCGTGGTAGGCTATCCCTTCTTTATTGATTTCAGGTAATTCCTTATTTCATCGAGTCTTTCGAGGTGGTCGGTGAACTCTTCGTCGGTCATCTCGATGAGGGCAGCCATGTGAAGCACCCTGTTGAGGAGCATGTTGTTCATGGGCCCGAACTTCATGAAGAACCCCGAGAAGCTGCACACCTCGCAGACGTCGTCTCGGGGCACGTCGCTCACGGCTGCCCCGAGGTACTCCGTGTACAGCTCCTCTAGCCGGCTCGCCGCGTCCAGCCCGACATCCAGGCCGTGCCCCAGCTCGTTGAGCCCGTTGAGCACGTCCATGTAGCTCTGGGTGGTGTTCTCGGGTATCCTGTCCTCGCTGTAGACGAAGTTGTCGGCGGAGGTGGAGTAGTAGCTCTCTATGATGTGGCCCTCTCTCCTCTCGTAGCTGAGCTTCACTATGGCGGCGTCCTGCAGCCTGTTCATGTGGTGGTAGATGTTCTGGGGGGTGAGCCCCAGCCTCCCGGCTATGTCCTTCACCGTCAGGGCCTCGTCCCTGAGCATTGAGACGATCTGGCGCCGTGTCTCTTCCTCCAGCAGCTTGAAGGCTTCTCTGGTGATGGGTTGAACGACGGTTTTTTGTTCACTCATTCAACACACATTTATTAAAATGATTATTTGAATATAAAAATATGGTTTCACTATTAAAACGATTTAATTATAAACTCCGTCTCGGAGACCCATACAGGGTTCCTTGAGGGTCAACTCAAGGTAACCAAGGAGAGATAATAAATGGACACAGAAGACGAGTCCTATCTCATAGTTGACATAGACAGCAGGACCACGAAAGCCGTCCTCGTCGAGGGGGCGGCGGGTGGCTACAGGCTCGCGGGAGTCTCGGAGACCAAGACCACCATGGAGGCCCCCGTCCTCGACGTCGCCACAGGGGTGAAGACCGCCCTTGCCGGGCTTGAAGACGGCACCGGGAAAAAGATAATGGACGGCGACAGGCCATCCGCCGCTCACCGGTTCATGGCCAGCAGCAGCACGGGCGGCGGCCTCCACATGGTCGTGAGCGGGGTCACGGGCATCATCAGCGGCGAGAGCGCCCAGAGGGCCGCCCTGGGGGCGGGGGCGCTCCTCATGGACCAGTTCTCCAAGGACGACCGCAGGCCCTACTTCGAGAGGGTGGCGAGGCTGAGGTCCCTCAAGCCAGACATCATGCTCATGGCGGGGGGCACCGACGGCGGCGCGGTGGCCCAGGTGCTTGAGATGACGGAACTCGTCAATACCGCCGACGTGAAGCCCAGGTTCGGCGAGGAGTACCCGCTCCCCTTCATCTACGCCGGCAACGTCGAGATACGGGACCAAGTGAGGAAGGCCCTGGGCGAGGAACACTACGCCACGAAGATGGTGGAGAACGTCCGGCCGGTCATCAGCGAGGAGAACCTGGGGCCCGCCAGGGAGGGCATCTACGACGCCTACATGGAGCACGTCATAGTGCACTCGCCCGGCTACGACGAGCTGCTGAGCTGGACCGAGGACCCGCTGCTGCCGACCCAGGCGGCCGTGGGCAAGCTTCTCTACGCCTACGCCGAGGCACGGAACGTTAACCTCATCGGCGTGGACGTGGGCGGCGAGACCACCGACGTCTACTCGGTCTTCAACGGCATATTCAACAGGTCGCTGAACGCCGACATAGGCATAACCTACGGCATAATGAACATAGTCAAGGAGACGGGGCTCCAGAACGTCATGAGGTGGCTGCCCCCCGAGATGAAAGAGAGGGAGGTAAGGAACACGGCGGGCAACATGATGCTCCACGAGCACGGGTCGCTGTCCCCGGACCAGAAGAACGTCCAGGCGGCGGTGGTGCGGGAGGCCGTGAGGCTGGGCATGGAGAAGCACAGAGGCATAGCTTCGAGGCTCAAGGGCACCCTGGTGGGGCGCACCCTGAGCGACATGTTCCACCAGGCGATAGAGGACACCATCATCGACCTGTCCAAGACGGACGTGGTCGTCGGCAAGGGGAGGGTCTTCAGCGACCAGACGGCGCTGGAGAGCGCCATGATACTCATAGACTCCCTGGAGCCGGTGGGCGTATCCGAGATCATGGTGGACAGGTCCAGCATAATGCCTCACCTGGGCAGCCTGCTGGGCGTCAACCACGACGCGGCGCTGCAGATACTGGTCGAGGAGAGCCTCACGAGCCTGGCCACCCTAGCCGCGCCCAGGGGCAACGCCAGGGAAGGAGAGGAGGCGGTTACGCTGCGCATGACGGTGGAAGGCTCGGAGATCGTTGACTCCGTCAAGGTAGGCGACATCCGGGTCGTCCCCCTAGGCGAAGACGAGGAGGCCGAGGCGACGTTCACACCCCACCGGCGACTGGACCTGGGTGCCGGTAGAGGCAAACAGGTCAAGAAGCGGGTGCAGGGAGGCGAGGTGGGCTTGATCCTGGACGCTAGAGGCAGGCCGCTGAGCAGGTTCAGGAAGACCCCGGAGGCGTCCACGTAGAGGTGTGCCCCATGAGTAGCCTACAGCTGCTTGAGGAAACCGTGGTGCGGAAGGAGCGGAGGCTCCCCACCAGGGGCGAGGTTCTGGTAGAGAACGGGGACCGGGTGGAGGCCGAGACGGTGGTCGCCCGGGGCGTGGTCGAGAACCCCGACATCCGCGAGCTCAGGGTCTACGCGTCCCTCGGCATAAGCCCGGATCTGGCGAAGAACTACATGTTGAAGACCACCGGCGACGACGTGGCCAGAGACGAGGTGATCGCCATCTACAGGTCCTTCTTCGGACGGTCCACCAAGGTGGCCAGGTCTCCCATCGACGGCAGGATCGAGAACTTCTCGCCCATCACCGGCCGCGCCATCGTAAGGGGGCATCCAATAAAGATGGAGGTGAAGGCACACCTGCCCGGCGAGATCACGGAAGTCATCGACGGGGAGGGCGCCGTCGTCGAGGCCAGAGCAGCCGTGCTCCAAGGCTCCTTCGGGCTCGGAGGCGAAGCCAGGGGCGAGCTGGTGTTCGCGGTGGACTCGGCTGACCTGCCCCTCACGTCGGAGGAGATCAAGGC
>CAZGZR010000069.1:0-13301 GCA_964529745.1 uncultured Candidatus Bathyarchaeia archaeon | reverse complement strand
TTCTGGAGCATCGTGGACGCCAACAGGAACCCCGAGGAGTCCGCGGTACTACGCTTGGGCTACGGCGTGGAGCCCAGGCGGGTCATCGACAGGAGGAGCTTCAGGATATTCGTTGATCCCTTCGTGTACAAGAACGAGCGCGTGAAGTTCGAGGAAGACTACGGCACACGGGTCTACCCCATCGGCATCAATCCGTCCAGGCTCACGGCCGAGGACTGGCCCCACGTGCTGAGCCTCGGCAAGAAGAGCGGCTCCATGTACGTCAAGAAGGTATTCCAGATAATCAAGAAGACCCAGTACGAGAGGGACTTCGGGCTCAACACGATACGGCGCGAGGTGGAGGCCAGCGACCTGAACCCCAACCAGAAGGGCTTCGCCATGATGCGGCTTGAGACCCTGGAGGACTATCTGGTGGCGGGTGACTTTATGAACGACCTCATAATCGGCGGCGTGAACGTCTTCGACCTCCGCAAGATCATGATGGAGCCCGACGACGTCTTCAGCGTCATGATACTCGTCATAAGCTCGCTCATAAACAACGAGAAGACGGCGCGGGAGCAGTTCGTGTTCGTCATCAACGAGGCCCACGACTACCTCAGGAAGGGGCTGAGTAAGGACTTCACCGACTACATCAACTACCTGATCCGTAAGAAGCGGCACGCCGGGACGTGGCTCATGCTTGACACCCACTTCCCCGAGGACGTTGACCCCAAGGTCATCAAGGGCAGCGACATCAAGATATTCCATAAATCGGACATCATAAGCAGCACCATACTCAAGCAGATAGTAGACGGGACCACTGTTCAGCCCCACCACCTGAAGACCGGGCAAGCCATAATACGGGCAGACAACTCAAACATAGGCCCGGACCAGCTGCTAATAGTCGATGTCCGGCCCAGGCTCACCCACCACGGCGGAGCCACCAAGACCGCGGTATAACAAGTCTTTTCCCCTAAACAGGCAACCATTTCCCATGTCTACTCTATTCAGCGGGGAGAAGGCGTTCAAACACCTAGAGAAGCTCGCCGTCGAGATCGGGCCGAGGCAGGGAGGCTACGAGGAAGACCGGCTCGCCGCCGACTACATAGAGTCCGAGTTCAAGAAGCTGAGCCTTAAGACGTGGAGACAGGGGTTCGAGATAAAGACCGGCCGAACCACGGCTCAGATGCTGGAGATACTGGAACCTTACTCTGAGGTGGTCGAGTGCGAAGGCATGTCGATGATTGGTGAAACTGGCCCTGAGGGCGTGGAGGGCGAGCTCATCCGCATAGAGACCACGGACGAGGAGTACCTATCCCCCGAGATAGAAGGGAAGATAGTCGTTACAAACGCCGTGAAGCGTAAGAACCTGGAGCTCATCGCCAAACTGAAACCATTGGGGTTCATAATCGTAGAAAGAACCCCACGGGTCCCGACGAAACACTTCTGGGGAAACTTTCCACAGGGCAAGGACTACGGTAACTTTCCCTCGGTGCGCGTGAGCTTCGAGGACGGCCTCAGGCTGTTGAAGAAGGGTGCCAGAAGAGCCCGGATCGTCGTCGAGGCGGAACGAGACACCAGGAACACCCAGAACGTGATAGCCGAGCTACAGGGCTCCACACGGCCCGAGGAGATCGTGGTCGTCGGCGGACACTACGACTCGGTGCCAGGCGTTAGGGGTGCAAGCGACAACGCAGGAGGGACAGCCATGACCATGGAGCTGGCCCGGATCTTCAAGGAGAGAGGAAGCAAACGCACCCTCAGGTTCGTGGCCTGGGGCAGCGAGGAGATGGGCCTAGACGGCAGCAACCTCTACGCCAAGAAGCTGAAGGAAGCCGACGAGGCCGACAAGGAAAAGGGCGAGAACGCCGAGACTGAACTAGACAGTCACAGGCTATGCGTGAACCTCGACGTCCAGGGAGCCATGATAGGCACCAACGCGGCCATGGTCCTCGGCAACCCGATGCTGACCAACTCGGTTAAGCTCCTGAGCAAGGAGACAGGCACCGTGTTCGACGTGAAGGAGGGCGTGTACAGCAGCGACGGCACTCCGCTCTCCGCCGTGGGCATACCCAGCGTCTCGTTCAGCAGGCGCAGCGGCATTGACGTCATGATGCATAGCGTCGAAGACACCATAGAGTACCTGAGCCCAGGCGCACTGGAGCTTCAGGGCAGGTTTATTGAGGAGTGGATGACCCGCTACGTCTCCGAGGCGGCGGCGTTCCCCTTCGAGCGAGAAATACCCGAGAAACTGCGGGACGAGATCAAGAAGTACTACGAGAACTGGAACGAAAAAATGCCCTGACCGTATCCGCTAAACCCGGTTTTTTAACTCGTTCCAGGGTCGAGTTATCGCTAAACGCTCGTCCCCACCGCCCAAAAAAAGTATCACTGTTCTATACCCATACGTCCTATCAATAATATAGGAATCAAAACAGTACACACGCTCATGATCAATCCTACCTAACTACGCTGGATAATCCATTAATATAAATCAAACAAGGTTACCTCAACCTTGAGCGCTAGAAGATCAAAGTTCCAGCTATCAGTAGAAGTGCTTGGACAGATAAAGGCAGGCGAGAAGAAGCCGACACGCATAATGTACAGCGCCAACCTCTCATGGAAGAGCCTCAAAGAGATCCTGGAATCACTGGTTTCTCAGGGCCTCATCGAGGAGAACGTCGTCAGCAGGACCAGCAAACGCGCCAAGAGGAGGTACAGGATCACTCCGAAGGGCGATAACGTGCTCCAGTACTACAACATGGTAAGCGACCTGATAGAGATCGAGCCAGGAAAGTAAGATCACCTCACCTGGAACCTAGACAGGAAATGCAGGCCTTCATGAAGCATAAAAGTAACTTAACAATATCCTAAGACGTTTCTAACCCGAACCCCGTCCCAGATCAGCTTAACCTATTTAAAAACGTCAAATGAAGAACCAGTAAACTTTACTAGTTAAGTATTAAATAATAGTAAATATCAAATTCTTTTGGGGGCTGGGCATCGAGTAATTTCACCATATTTCGTAAAATGTCAACCATCGAACAAGATGTCTGGACGAAGATCAATGAACACTTCAAAGACAACTACGGGGACAATGAACTATGGAACACCGTCATCGCCCAGTACCTGGAGAGATTCGTCTCATCGGAGACCAGCACCCGGGAAAAGATAGAGTGCATAGACGAACTCATAAACCACCTCAACAGCCTCTACCTTGACTCAAAAAACTACAAGTTTATACCAAGCGAGCTCAGGCGCTTCCTGGAGTCGTCTGGCGATACAACCATCCTGCTAGGCTACAGGCTAACCGAGTCAGTCCGCTCCCTGGACAAGATCAAGCAGCTAAGAGAAGTCCTACGAGACTACGGCAGCCAGCCCGGCCGAAGAAAAGACAACCACGAGTTAAACGAGCTTCTGGAGACTATGGAGCTTATAATCAACGGTGGCAGCTGAAGTACACCATTTTCGGCCACGTGTCTACCTGAACTAAGTTCAGAAGCAATTAAAAACCGGGCTCTACGTTAGTAGGTTAACGTGAGCATCATGAGCGGAGGCATGTGGGCCGAGAAGTACAGGCCGCAGACACTGGACGACATGACGGACCAGGCGGAGATAGTATCGAGGCTCAAGACCTTCGTGGAGGAGAAGAACCTGCCCCACCTGCTGTTCGTTGGGCCAGCCGGCGTCGGCAAAACCACCAGCATACTGGCGCTCGCACGGGACCTCTACGGCCCGGGGTACCGCAACTTTACGCTAGAACTCAACGCCAGCGACGAGCGAGGCATCGACGTCATAAGGGAGAAGGTGAAGAACTTCGCCCGAACAGCCGCCATCGCCTCCCCGGTGTCCTTCAAGATACTCATCATGGACGAGGCCGACAGCCTGACTTCCGCCGCGCAGCACGCGCTGAGGCGCACAATGGAGATATACACCCGGACCTGCAGGTTCTGCCTCATAGGAAACTACAGCGAGAACATCATCGACCCCATCCAGAGCAGGTGCAGCATATTCAGGTTCAGCCCCCTCGACGAGAAAGACATGAAGACGTACATCATGAACATCGCGGAAAATGAGCACGTGGACATCGTAGAGGAGGGGCTGGACGCACTGTACCAGGCCTCCGGAGGAGACCTCAGGAAGGCGACCAACCTACTACAGGCCGCCGCGGCCACCAAGAACGTGATAGACGACGTCTCCATATACGAGGTGCTAGGGAAGGTAAGCCCAGAGAGGGTGAGGGCCATGATACAGAGGTCCCTCGAAGGCGAGTTCATCGAGGCCCGGGAGATACTCCGAGAGCTGCTCATAGATCAGGGCCTCGCCCCGGACGACGTCATAAGGATGGTGTACAGCGAGCTGATGAGGAGCACGGCGCTGTCCGAGCACTGGAAGGTGAAGCTCAGCGACAAGGTAGGGGAAGTGGACTACAGGTTGACACAGGGCGCGAGGCCGGAGATCCAGCTCAGCACGTTGCTAGCTTACCTGGCGTTGGCCGGAGAAGAGATGAAGTGACACACGCTCAGCCATGGACACACAGGTACAAGCCGAGGTCCAAGGACGAGATAGTGGGCAACAGGGAGGCCGTGAACCAGCTCGAAAAGTGGATCAAGAGCTGGGAGAAGAAGCCCCCCAAGAAGAGGGCGGCCTTCGTTTACGGCCCACCAGGGACGGGGAAGACGGCCTCAGTCCAGGCGCTGGCAGCCGAGAAGGGCTTCGACCTGCTGGAGATCAACGCCAGCGACAGCAGGACGAAGAAAAGCATAGACGAGGTTCTGGGTAAGGCGGCGAGCCAGACGGTCACCGTGTTCGGGAGACGTCGGATGATACTGCTGGACGAGATGGAGGGTGCGAGCGGCCGAAAGGACCGGGGCGGCATCACCGCCATATCCAACGTCATCAAATCCACCCGGATACCCATCGTGCTCGTCGCCACCACCGTCGAGGAGAACATGGAGAGCAAGTTCAGGCCCCTCCGAAGACGGGCGACCCTCATAGAGTTCCAGCCCGTGCCCTTCAGCGAGGTGTACAAGAGCCTGGAGAGGATAGCCGGAGACAACGGCGTAAGGGTTCACCCCGAGGTGCTGGACACGCTGGCGTCCAGGTCCCAGGGCGACCTAAGATCGGCCATCAACGACCTGGAGACCGTCGCCAGGGGGAAATCCGAGGTGGAGCCATGTGACATAGAGTGGATGGGGGAGAGAGACCGCCAAGACTACACGCCCAACATAATCAACAAGATATTCTCGGCGAGGAGCCTCTGGGAGGCGCGGCAGACCATCAGCCAGTGCATGATCCCCTACGAGGACTTGTTCGATTGGATATACGAGAACCTGCCCCTCGCCATAGACGAGCCGGGTGAACGGCTGGAGGCCCTGGAGACCCTAGCGAAGGCCGACGTCTACCAGAACAGGGCCAGATCCAGCGACTACAGGCTCCTGAAGTACATGTTCACCCTCATGACGGGGGGCGTCGCGTTCAGCAGGAATAAGTCCCAGGGGCTCGGCTTGATGAAGCAGGTGCACGCCGCCATACGGAGAAACGGGCTGCCCCTCAGCGGCTTCCAGACCGCCGAGACGAGGGACGGCGTGATGATCAAGGCCAACAGGTGGCTGGGGAGGGACAGGTGGGGGGCGCTCAACGGAGACCTCAGAGACATGGGGGGAAAATGGATGTACGGCCAGAACTACTGGATGCTCCCATACTATCGTGAGCCCCAGACCAAGTGGAGGTACATAACGACGTACCACAGCAGGCGGAAGATGAAGGCGGTGGCCGCCAAGCTGGCCGTGAAGACCCACACCTCGACCCAGGAGGCCGTCACGGAGACCCTCCCCCTCCTCAGGATAATCTACAACTCGGGTCAAGAGAGCGCGGAGGAGATAGACGCGTGGCTGGACCTTGAGGAAAATGAGCAGGAGTATCTGAGCATATAAATCAGGGTTTGATCTTCAAGAGCTGCGTCTCACCCGGTCCAGTCAAAGGGTTAAAAGTCACCAAACGAGTAGAGTGGTGATCAACATGAAGTTCAATACGTTGCCGAGGGTGCGATTAGCATTCCTCCCCACCCCAATAGAGTACCTCCCCAACCTCACGGAGGAGCTGGGCGGACCCAAGATATGGGTGAAGAGGGACGACCTAACCGGTTTAGCCTTCGGAGGTAACAAGGCCAGGAAACTTGAGTACCTGATGGCCGACGCCTTGGAAAACGGCTCCGATTATATCGTCACGGGTGCCGGGTTCCACAGCAACTGGTGCACCCAGACAGCAGCAACCGCGAAGAGGCTCGGGCTAAAGATCAGGTTGATCAAAATGGGCCCGTACGCCGGGTACGACGGCGAAGACTGGGACGGGAACCATCTACTACATCACCTTATGGGGGCAGAGATAAGAGTCGTTAAACCCGAAGATTTCATGCCCACCATAGATGCATCCATGAAAGAACTTCAGGACCAGGGGCATAGACCGTATTACATCCCGGTAGGAGGCTCCGTGCCCCTGGGCGCCGCCGGGTACATCAACGCCATGCTGGAACTAAAGTACCAGACAGCCGACATGGGGCTACAGTTCGATTACCTCGTACACGCCACGGGGAGCGGCGGCACCCAGGCCGGGCTTGTGGCCGGCTCCAAGGCGTTCAACACGGAAATCAAGGTAATCGGGGCCTGCGTGGGTTACACGGAGAAGGAGGCGCAGATAGCCCGGGTGAAGGAGATAATACGGGACACCAAAGAGTGGTTAGAGCTAGGCTTCACGGTCGAGGATGACGATGTCGTCGTTTACAACGAGTATGTCGGCGGCGGTTACGGCTACATGTCAAAGGAGAAGGCCGAGGCGGTGAAGCTGCTGGCGGAGACGGAGGGCTTGTGCATCGACCCGGTCTACACGGCCACAGCCATGGCTTGCCTCATAGACTTGGTGAAGAAAGGCGAGTTCACGGAAAAACACAACGTGCTGTTCCTTCATACAGGCGGAGCCGTGGCGCTTTTCCCGTACAAGGAGCCGTTGAAGGCTTACTCGGAAAACAAGCCACTACCGTGGACCATCCCCCCGTGGAGCCCCGAACACGAGTGACTCCTCTCCCCTCAACAACTCCATCACATTGAATCGGAAATGACGGCCCTCCCAGAAATCGATCTATCCCTTCCATACATAACGGAGGGGCTGGAAGGCGTAGGAGGGATGATAAAACAAAAGCCGGAGCACTTCATAGTCGAGGAGACCCCAGCCTACGATCCATCGGGGTACGGCGACCACCTGTACGTCAACATAACCAAGAAGAACCTCAACACGCGGGACGTCCAGCTGGAGCTGGCCAAGCTCTTCGACGTGAAACCCGAGTCCGTGGGCAAGGCTGGTCTGAAGGACAAGCACTCCATCTCGACCCAGAGCTTCAGCATACTGTTCGAGGGCGAGAAACCCGCCGCATCAGACGCGCAGCAGATCATCGAGTCACAAGTCGGGGTGAAGGTGAACTGGGCCAAGTACCACACCAACAAGCTCAGATCAGGACATCTCAAGGGAAACAGGTTCGACATACTGGTCACAGGGTTGGAGACGGGTTTAGAGGAAGCATTAACCAGGGCGGAGGCCATCAGCAGGCGCCTCGACGTTACCGGAGTCCCAAACTTCTACGGTTACCAGCGCGTAGGCGAGGAAGGCGAGAACACGTTGGCCGGCTGGCAGCTTCTCCAGGGGGAGAAGAGAGTCAGGAACCGCTGGCTCAGAAGATATCTAGTCTCCTGCTATCAGAGCCATCTATGCAACAGGTACCTAGCTAAAAGAGTTGAAAGAGGGCTGTTCGGCACCCTCATCCACGGGGACATAGCCAAGAAATACGACACCGGAGGAATATTCTGGGTCGAGGACGTCGAAGCCGAGCAGCCTCGATACTTTAACAAGGAGATAACGTTCACTGCACCCATCTACGGGTACAAGATGAAAAACACTAAGCATGAGGCTCACGAGTTGGAGAAGGCCGTTTTACTGGACTCGGGCGTGACGAACGACCAGTTCAGGAAGCTTAAAGCCAAAGGTACGAGAAGACCCGGCAGAATCGTGCCAAATATTACCGTGTCTGCATCAGACGAGGGGCTCAGGCTACGGTTTGAGCTGCCCAAAGGCGGCTTCGCCACCACAGTCCTACGCGAGTACATGAAAAACGAGCCCCAAATCGATTGAAGCTCTTTTATGAACCCTGTTCTATAGCTTCCTTATGTTTCACTTACCCTGATCGATCATAGGTTTCACAGTCTCTACCTTATTTAAAAAGAGAAAACAGTGTCATAGAACAGCAAAGCGGGGATATGATGAGTCTGTTCGACAAGGTGGAGGTCATGGACTTCCTGATAAACGTGCTCAAAGACCATGAGAAGTCGCTTGACGCCTTGATATCGCGCGCCGAGAGCGTTCTAGCCGAGAACGAGGAGAGGCTCGGCGTGAATGGGGGCCCACATGACTCCCCCATAAAGATAGTCCTTAAAGACTGGCCGGAGTTCAAGCGCAGACTCGAAAACGTCGAACTCGTATGCTTCGATCTATTGGATCAGGTGTTCATCGTGTCTGTGAAAACCAGACAGAAGGTATATGAATACAGGGAACGGGTGCCAGAGCCTGTTTTGGAGGTTACCAGCCCAGAACAAGCGTATGGGGACTCACCGCAGCGAAAAGACAGGCTGAGGATCGGTCTAGAACTCGTCTACAAGAAAGAAGCGGATGAGAACATATACGAAAATGAACACAAAATGACCTGCGACATCGACCCCCAGTACACGAGGAAGTGGCTATCGGATGAACTCGGCGTCCATCAAGACTTCATCGTCTGCGGCGACATCGAGCTCTAGTTAGAGTCTAGATCCTCCGGGCTGTGTATCTCGACCAGGCTTTTTGCCTTGGCGTAGTATCTCACGACGTTTTCTCCCTTCTGTGTGAGGTCGTAGGTAACCTTCGTACGCTTGTCCCTAGAGTCACCCTCGTTCTCGGACAACAAGCCCTGGTTCAACAGTGATCTCAGTATCCCCTGGAGAGGCTTCCATGACAGGTTGGCGCCATACATTATCTGTGTCGGCTTATTTGCCCCGCTTTTAACCTCCTTGAGGACGTCGATGTATATCTCGAAGCGGGACCTCCTTGAAGCCATAAACCCCACGGATGTTCAATGATTCGAGAGATTATTATATAATTATTTTGGATAAAACTGTTTCATATGATGATGGATCTATAATATTGAATTATAAAAAACATGTTTTTTACTCACTTTCACCTGCATTCATCGTCTTTAACTTATCCTGAGCACGTAAAATCCTCGATATATGTGTGACTTTACGACATACATTTTCTTAATAGCTTCATTCGGCGAGGAACGTTCGGCATAAACCGCCGTAGAATGGATTGGAGACAAGCCAATGAATAGAAACAAGTTGCTGAGAAAGCGACGCGGTATGACAGGTCTCGAGACCGCCATCATACTCGTGGCGTTCGTGATAACCGCTGCTGCGTTTGCGTTCGTCGTCCTGAACATGGGTTTCCTGACGGCCGAGAAGGCCCAGTCAGTAATCAGCTCAGGCATGAGTGAGGCATCCTCGGCGCTGCTAACCGACAGCGGGTTGATCGGCCAGTTCGCGAACGTGACTGGCGACCAGAGCGATATCTGCCTCACCAAGCTGATATTCTACCTGAAGCTATCACAGGGTCACGAACCCATAGACGTCGACGACGCCGTAATGGTGGCGACCTACACGAACCAATATGGACACGGCGAGATCTACGCGAGTAACGGTACAATAATGACGATATCTGGGGTTAACAGCGACGGCGATTCACTACTCGAGACTGGTGAGAAGTTCAAGGTGGAGATCGATTTCACTGAACTACCATTGAGTGGTCTGGACCCTGCCGCGGCTGACTGGACTGAGAAGTACGCTCACCCGTACGAGGAGTTCAGGATCGAGCTGAGACCCTCAGCGGGCGCCGTGTTGACCGTCGAACGTCAGATCCCGGCCGTATACAGTGCAGTCATGACCATAGAGTAGCGTCATCTCCTTCCCCTTTTTTAATTTCACCCAAAAATCAGGTCAAACCAGGAGTAAGAATGGATAATAGACCAATAATCCCTTTCAAACAGCTCAACGACGGAGATAACGACACAGCGTGTGGTGATCTATAAACCTTTTAAAAAAAATCGATGGAGGTGAGACTGATGGCTGAGGACAAGGACTCATTACTAGATTTAAAGTCAGAATTATCCGCGTTGACGACAGATCTGGGTGATGGTGAGCCCGAGGGAGAGCCCATCGACGTCGGCAGCGAGATGATGGACCTCAAGAAGAGGATGGACAAGTCTGACCAGGAGATGAGGGCCATGACCGAGGCCATGAAGTCCACGCTTCTCGACGTCCGTGCGCTGATGCAGGACATGGACAACCCGTTCAACATGCTCCGAGAGATGGGCGTCGATAAACTCGTCAACAAAGCTGTCGAGACCGTCGAAGACGAGGTAATGAAGCAGAAGAGAGAGGAAGCGAAGAGGCGGATGGCGGGAGACGAGCAAGGACCCGCCGCGATAGTCACACAATATGGCGGAGCCGCACCTCCCCCAACGCTTCCACAAACTTATTCGCCTCCGGCTCCATCGCCGCAGCCGAGTCAACCCACAGGAACGAGTCCATCGCCCCAGCAACCACCAAACCAACCAGATTTGACGCCCCCCCAGATGGGTGGAGCCCCGGCTTCGCGTCCAGAGATGGGTAAACCCACGCCTCAGCCACGGATGGGGGCAAGCCCGTCTCTGGATGGTGACCTGGATTCCCTGAGGAGGAGGGGGTCAGTCAACGAGCAGACAGCCCCCCTTATCTTAAACCGTCTATCAAGGACGGAAGAGGCCATCGAAGAACTCACCAACACCGTCCACGAGCTGGTGGAGGGGATAAGAGGGGCATCACCCTACGGCGAGATATCGCCTAGGCACAGACCAAGCCGCCTCGATAGACGGGGGATGGAACCGCAATTAAGGCCTGAAAACTCCGGAGAGGTGTACTACGAGGCATACATAAGCCTCGTGGCCGACTATCTTGTCCTCAGATTCGGTGAGAAAGGCTCAGAGGAGATACTCCTCGAAGGGATGTACAAGGAGTGGGCGTCCCCGAGGGTGGTGAGAGACATCATGGACCACCTCTCGACGAACTCCAGGACCGTGGATAGAAGAAGCAACGGCCCATCCTTGGGACTCGACACAATAAACTCCGACGTGGAGGACAAAATACTTGTAACGTCGCTGTTACGGAACCTCGACAAACCGACAGCTGAATGGACCGAGCCCACCCACCTGTTCTTGTTACTCTCCCTAGTCACGAGGGCCAGGGAAAACAAAATCAACAGGGCATAGAAATGAGCTTCCTCGACAGCGACAACGAGAACATACTGAAACTGAACAACCCCGAGCTAGACCGTAAGATAGGTGGGCTACCCCTCCCCTCCCTCAGCCTCGTTGAAGGCCCCAACGACGCGGGGAAAACCATTCTCGCCCAGCAGGTGACGTACGGGGCCCTGACGGCCGGGAAAAGAGTCGTCTACATCACCACCGAGGACACCGTCAAGGGTCTCCTCACCAACATGGAGCGGCTGAACTGGAGCATCTCAGACTACTTCCTGGTGGGAAACTTCAAGATCACCACACTCAACACTATCAACATGAAGTGGAACGAGGAGATATCCAGATACTACCTGATAGCCCTCACCAACTACATAAGGCAGAGAGCCAGTGTCTACGACGTGGTAGTAATCGACGCCATGACTCACCTGCTGACACACGCGGACGAGAGCGACATCCTTGACTTCTTCAGTACATGCAGGTTCATCGTGGACCAGCTAGGCCAGACCTTCTTCATAACGATGCACCCCTACGCCCTCGACCAGGACCTGTTGACTCGTATCAGGTCGTTCTGCGACGGCCACATAATACTGGAGATCAAGACGTTCAGGGACAGAACAGCCCTAACAATTAACGTCGCCAAGCTCAAAGGAGCGACGAAAAACGTCAACGACGTCATAAGCTTCGAGGTGAACCCGGCCTACGGCATAAAGATACTGCCCTTCTCCTCGACCAGAGGATAGCCATACCATCCATCCTACTATGTGTTACCACTCTATAATTCCTATAAACAATGGAACTCGCTTGAAATACGAATAGTATACCCGGAACCTAGAGAGGTTGTTACTTGGAATCCTTCGAGGCTATTGGTAAGAGCTTTGCCGGCTACGGCACCGACGCTAAAGTCAGTGTTGAGGGGCAGATCTCCAGGCTCGAGGGGTTCAACAAGAACTGGGAGAGGCGGGTGAAGAAGAACCCGTACTTCAGGCTGTACATGAGGAGCCTCTTCAAGAAAAGGGAGATCGAGCCCCCCAACCTCGTTGACAGCCTATCCAGGGAGATGGGCGCCCTCGAGGAGCCCAACCTCATATACCCGGTCGGAGACCCCGTTTTCGTCCACATCCTGGTCGAGGGTAAGAACAAGGACCTGCTCTACAAGCCGATCGAGCCCCGCCTCATGTTTGACAGGGACTGGATACTAGCTGAGGTCGAGAAAAGGATCGCCCTCTCCATCGACGACACCATCTCGTTCAAGTCGGCAGAGGAGAAGACGGAGTACCTGAACGCGCTCCTCAAGGACATCGTCTTGGTCAACAGGAAGCTGAAGCCGAGGGCCAGGAACCTCGAGCAGGAGGAGGATGAGAACAAGGGGTTCCTGTCGAGGTTCAGGCAAGGCAACCTAGACAAGATTGAGTTAGACCCCCTCAGCTACGAGATGCTCAAGTACGAGATATACTGCGAGAAGGTCGGCTCAAGCATCCTGGAGCCCTTCATCCGGGACATCTACATAGAGGACATCCACTGCAGCGGCCTCGGACCCATCTACATAGACCACAAGATCTTCAAGACGATGGAGAGCACCATAGTGCTGGATACGTCGGAGGGGCTAGACAGCTTTGCACTGAAGCTAAGCGAGATAGTGGGCAAGCCAGCGAGCCACAGAGAGCCTATCGTTGACGCCAAGATGCCCGACGGGTCGAGGCTGAACCTGGTGTACGGGGAGGACGTCTCGGCGAGGGGCAGCAACTTCACCATACGCAAGTTCGCCGCGAACCCCATCAGCATCTGCCAGATCATTCACTGGGGCACCATGAGCAGCCTTGCGGCAGCGTACATCTGGATGCTCCTGGAGAACAAGATGAGCATATGGATATGCGGGGAGACGGCTTCCGGGAAGACCACCAGCCTCTCCTCCCTCATGGTCTTCATGCCCAGGGACTACAAGATCGTGAGC
>CAZGZR010000068.1:0-13468 GCA_964529745.1 uncultured Candidatus Bathyarchaeia archaeon | reverse complement strand
AAAGTGGCTCGAGGTTGACAGATTTGAAACTTATCTTAACGACCCTTTCGCCCCCACCTATCCAAACAGTACAGCTTTCAAAAATTCCCTCGGACCAGGGCTTGTCGCGCATCTCCAAAATTTATCTAGGACCCAATTGCGCAGCTGACCATAGACATGGCTGAGGAGACCGAAGACGCCTTAGAAAATATGGTAATCAACGAATACGTGGAACGAGCTCAAGAAGGAAAGCACTTTAGCTTCTTCATGGCTTCCAGCCACGAGATCTTGGACGCTTATGGTAGACTCCTATGCTACATCAACGAAACAATACCAAGACGGAACAAAACCAGCATCGGTACAAGTATAATTACAACGAACGAATGCTTGAGGATCTCTGTGTGTGAAAAATAGAGGGGTGTTATGGGGGATTAGGTATTAGGCAGGTTGATGCGTGTAAGTATTGGCCCCATTATGGCTATCGCGGCGGTGATGAGCGCGACGTATGTTAGGATAGCGTGTGTGCCTAGAGAGGATCGAAGATCGTTGATCTGGGTGTTTGAAGCGTCAAGGTCGTCTGTCAGTCGGCTCTGGATGGAACTTGTATTGTTGCGGGCTTCCTCTAGTTGTCTCTGCAGGCTCTCCATGGTTGTGGCGTCGGCCTGCACCTGAGCCTCGAGTTTGCGCACCGTCCTCGCCGGGTTTTCGAGCCAAGCGTGTAGGTCCGCGAGGACTCTGTCCTGCATCGGCCCCAGGGGCTGGATCCATCCGTCCGCCGGGTAGAAGGTGTGCCCGAGCCCAGGATAAGTTATCAGCGTGTGATCCGCGTGCTCCGCCTCCGTGAGCCTCTGCTCCAGCAGGAAGGCTTGCTCTACCATGGTCTGGGTGTCCCCCTCGCCCTGCAGGATCAGAACGCTCGAGGATACGTTGCCGATTATGTCTAGGGCGTTTTCTTTCAAAGCGAAGTGAGACTGCAGCCAAACCCAGTAGTACGGGCTATCCGGGTCGGATGAGGTGTAGAGATCGAACATCGCTGTCTGGAGTGGCTTCAACTCGTTCTCTATGTCGAAGTAGCCGTCCATGTCTGCGTCGAACCCAGGTTGCCAGCCCCACTCCCCCGTGGTGTTCTGAATGAGAGCCAGCGGCGGAAGCGGGCACATGTTAACGCCTCTGTAGCCTAGGGTGGCTTCAACTTCCTGGATAGACAGCAGGCCATCTTGGTCAGCGTCAAACGTATCTTCGGCGCATATGACCGGGCGGTCAACTATCTGGAAGTAGACGATCTCGCGGAGGTTCTGGGCGCCGGCCCCCATCAAGACGATGTTCGCGATCGTGGGGTCTTTGACGGCGATCCTCGGCGCTATCATGGTTCCCTCGCT
Source organism: uncultured Candidatus Bathyarchaeia archaeon (assembly GCA_964529745.1). GTDB lineage: Archaea > Thermoproteota > Bathyarchaeia > TCS64 > TCS64 > RBG-16-57-9. Next base: position 12,110 of record CAZGZR010000068.1, on the reverse strand, counting down.
GTGCCCGATAATGGATATCTTCGAGGAATCGACCTCGGGCTGCTGCCTTAGGACTCCTAGCGCCTTCTCCGCGTCCTGAACCAGATCCTGTATCGTCATGTTATTCCAGGCACCCATGTCCAGAATTTCGCCGTTCAGGCCGACACCCCTCTTGTTGTACCTCAGCACCGCGAACCCCCTGTCGGACAGGTATTCGGCGATCTGCAGGAACGGTCTCGTGGGCTCGTCGGTGCCCGTGGCGATGGGGGGAAGATACTCATCCATATCCATGTTCCCTGAGCCGTGGATGAGGAGAACCCCTGGGAAGGGCCCCTCACCCATGACGGGGAGAGTAAGCTGGGCGTCGGTCTTCAAGCCGTCGCCCAGATCGATCACCAGGTCCCTTCTCCTCACGGTCTCTGTGATGGCTCCCTGGGCATACGCTCCAGGTATAAGCACGTTGCCTAGAACCGCTAGGCTTGTTATGCTGAAGGCGATGCTCGCGGCCAGGAACATGGCAAGCAGCGGGCGCGCGTGTTTCCCCCTTCCCTTGAGCCTCGGATCACCTTTGGGCATCTCGACTCTCCCTCCCAGACCAGTCCCTCGCTGTTCGCCCGAGCGACAGCCCCTCGTCTTCGAACTCCATATCTGGAATCTCTCCTTTCCGAATCTGCCATCGAGTGGCATTTTTATCGTAACCATCTTAGATCATTTAAGCCAGTTCCAGAGGGGCAGATTAGCGTGATTGTGCAAAAAGGTTGAAAAATTATGCACGATACTAAAAATTAAGCATTGGGCTCTGAGCTAGGCTCTGGAGGACTCTCACATAGCAATACCGTCGATGTGATGTTGCCTTCTACTTTTAACTTCCGTCTGTATTACAGTGTGTAAAAATCAGAGTCATCAAGATTGACCATCCTACCTAGAGAACAATCACATTGATGTGGACGATCAGTAGGCAAAAGCAGGATTCTATATGGAACCCAACATTGGCTTCGCCCTATCCCAGTAATGAAGGAAGAGATCCCGGCACCACTTCAGGAAGCTGGGGTCCATGCTAAAGTACTGAGCGTGATCCATCTTTCCGCTCACGTAGGGTAAACCAAGCACAGCCTCCTTGTCCGAGACTATCACTACCATATTGAAGCCGGGTAGGGTGCGCCTCTGCACTCCCTCAGCAGGAGTGAAGCCGGGGGGCGGAGTCAAGTCCGTAGGCAGTATGGTGCGCAGCTCGACCCCCTTCTTAAGGACCTCGGCAATTAGAGGCGGGGCGCTCAAGTGGAACTGGTTGGCGGCCGTCCAACAAAACTCCTCTGAATCCCCTAGTATATTCATGTGGTGAACGAGGTTTGAGATGGTATCCTCGTTGAAGGTATGGTTGGAGAGTTCGCCGAACCTGGCGATGAACTCCGGGGGGAGCACCGATGTGTCGTGTTCCTGAAAATAGGCCCTGTTCTCTGAGACGAAGCCCAGCGACGGTATGTACGAGAGTATGAGCTTGCCGTAGGGGGTGAGCTTATACAAGCCTCCAGCGTCTTTGAGTATCAGCTCCGCGTCGCTGAGCCTCTGGAGGTGGCGGCTCGTCTCCGTCACGGTCATGTCCTGTCTCTGGGCGAGGTGGCTCAGCTTCAGCGGCTCTCTGCTCAGGTTGCTCAGGATCGTCATGCGCTCTTCGCTGGACAGCTCGAACAGGAGGTCCCCGAGCTTCTCCATGGTTTCAGGTTCTTTCTTAAGGTAATTAAAACTGTAGGTCGCGTCAAGCTGCTGGTGGATTTTTTTATTATGTGCTCCCTAGTTTTGAAATCCCTACATAACAATTCAACCGTATTTCGTTTGGGTAAGAGAGTGTTTCAATTCTGCATGAACTGGGAAAACCAAAATACTTGGTAGAAGGACTCAATTGCATGATTGACTACCGTAAGCTCCTCCTCTTCATCATAGGCATACTTCTGGGGGCGGCCATCGGGGCAGGGACCTACGCCGCGTTAACGGGCCAAGAAGCAGCGGACTGCACCCAGTACGAGGCACAGATAGGAGAACTCGAAGACGCCTTGGAGGAGAAAGAGGCGCGGATCGCCCAGCTGGAGCAAGACCAGCAGGCGCTTCAAGAGGAGATAGCAGACCTACGGGAACAGATTGAACGGCTATCACAGCAGCTGGAAGCCCAGCAGGAAGAGCCCCAGGGACCCACCGACATCACCATATTCCACATCAACGACCTGCACGGGAGAGCCCAGAGCCAGGAACCCCAGGACGGCATGGTGGGCGGGCTAGCCAAGATAGCGTACCTCGTGAACCAGGAGCGGGAGACTGGGGCCAACGTCCTGTTCCTGGACGCGGGGGACAGCATCTACGGCACCATACTGACCAACTACTACGAGGGCATACCCACCGTCGAGGCCCTCAACGCCGCGGACCTGGACGCCATGTGCGTCGGGAACCACGAGTTCGACTTCGGGCTGGAGCCCATGACAACCGCGTGCACGGCCTCCGAGTACCCGTGGCTGGGGGCAAACGTGATAGAAACCGCGTCAGGCACGTGCCCCGAGTACCTCCAGCAGTACATCATCACAGAGGTAGGCGGTGTAGACGTGGCAATAATGGGGCTCTTCGACGACCAGGGCCTGTTCGACGCGCAACCACAAAACGTCGAGGGGCTGGAGTTCCAGTACTCGACGACGGTGGCCAACGCGTTGCTGCCGCGGCTCGACGAAGACTCGGACCTCATCATCGCCCTCACCCACATAGGCTACGGCAACGACGTTGCGCTGGCGGAGAGCACGGACGGCATCGACGTCATCGTGGGTGGGCACAGCCACACCAGGCTAGACTCGCCCGATTACGTTGACGAGACCATCATAGTCCAGGCGTGGAACCATGGACTGGTGCTGGGGCGTCTGGACATCACCGTGGAGAACGACGCGGTCACGGGTTACAGCGGACATCTCATACCCATCACGCAGGATATACCCGACGACCCATACGTTTCGGCGGCGCTGCAGCCCTACGTGGACGAGTACGGACCCATAATGAACGAGGTCGTGGGGGCATCCCTCGTGGACCTCGACGCGGAGACAGAGGCCCTCCAAGGACGGGACACCAACGCGGGGAACCTGGTGGCTGACGCCATGCTCTGGCAGGCGCAGACCGCGGACATCGCCCTGCATAACTCCGGGGGCTTCAGGTGGAAGCGGGTCTTCCCCGCTGGAGACATAACGCGGGCGGACGTGCACGAGCTACTGCCTTTTCAGAACTCCCTCACCGTCGCAGATTTCACGGGGGAGCAGATCATGCAGGAGCTGGAGTACTACGCAGACGGGGGATGGCTGCAGGTCTCGGGGATAAGGTTCACCTACGACCCCTCACTGCCCGTGGGCGAACGGGTCACCGAGGCACACGTCGGCGGTCAGCCCCTCGACCCCGAGGAGACCTACACCGTCGCCATGGGTGAGTTTATAGCCGAGGGGGGCTCGGGGCACTGGGTACTGACCACGGGCCAAAACTACGGCGACCTGGGGATAACCTTGGCAGACAGCGTCATCAACTACCTCCAAGAGTTCAGCCCCGTGAGCCCGACCGCGGATGGGAGAATCACGCGGATAGAGTAATTCGATAATAACCGTGGTGGTGATAACGGTTTTCGCGGATAGGTGGCTTGCCTTGTTTCCATTTCCCGTGTGAAACAGGAAGCTATTATCTGCTTATTCAGGAACGTTGTACCATGACGCGCCACAAGGTCAAGATCTCCGTGATGAAGGTGGTTGAGCCGGGGACCCTGTTCGGGGACAGTGTTCCGCTGAACACGGAGAGTGGAGAGCCTCACGTGAGGTGCTCTATCCACGAGGAGGGGCAGGAGTTCTACGTCTACCACAACTACAGCATGCCGGAGGGGTTCTGCCCGGGTGCATGGCACGACATACGCGAGTGCGTGTCGGTGCTCCACCTGGGCGGGACGTTCTATCCCTGGCTCGGGGAGAACGAGATGATCAAGTGTTGCACCGATGGCCTGCGCCCCGTGATATTCAGGCTGGAGAGGCTTGAGCCCCTCGAATGATGTGGCGTTCGTTTTTTAAACAGACATGCTCTCAGACACCATTTCACAGGTCATGTATCGTGGCGCGAGAATAGGGCATAATGGATTTCATCCATCGCAGACTAGTCAAATTAATATAACGATAACACATGAGAGCTTTCTAGGCGTGTAACATGCCGAAAGATATCGCAGTCATCTCATACAACGAGAACTCCAGCTCGTATCAGACCCAAGACGCCGTTGTGATCCGGGACACCCTCATCAACGATAGCTATTCTGCTCGCCTTCTTCATCAATATTGTCTAAATGAGAATAATCCCGCATTCCTCAACGACGAGGATTGGGAGAAATACGACGGGGTGGTGATCACCAATTTCTACTACTACTGGAACCTGAGGGAGCTGATACGATCTGGGCGACCCATAATATGCACCTGCCACGCTTACGCCGATGATCTGGGGTTGGGGGAACGCCAGTTCGATCACAGCCGGGAGGATGACTTCAACGTGGTTAACAACACCCACGAAATCACGTTCGGATTGCCTCTCGGGGGGCTCGACATCGGCGACCCCGTTTGGTTCGACTCCGTATCCAGCCACAATCACCACGTAGATGTCTTGGTGAACTCGCTGTCCAATCGCGGCGTCCTGATGGCTCATAAAAAACGCCCCCTAGTCTACTTTGGTTGGTACAGGATGTCTCAGGCTTCACCCGATGGAACGCTGCATAAACTCCTGCTCAAGAGCGCCAAATGGGCTTTCTCGGGACCCTAGATCGATGCCACAATACTTTTCCATTTTTTTCAAGCAGTCAAACGAGACCGTTTTTAATCATTTTGGCGGAGGATCCTCCATAACATTCTCCTACCCAGAGGCTTGTCTTCCTCTGAGTTCGAGCAGGTGTTGGATCTGCCAGTCTCTTTCCTCGGCGACGGCGGCGACGACATGGATCTTCTTCAACCCTCAATCCATCCGATGACAAGATGCTTCATGGGACGGGTCTTTAATTCTATCGCGATTTAAGAGGCTGTGCCCAAGGTCAGCTGGTTAAGTCTACCCCCGATACCGGTCTTGTTTGGTGTATATGTTGGGTTAGATTCATCGGCTATATGAACGGTGAATTTTTTTTTTGGAGGCTGCATGGTTAGGCTTGTTTTAACTTGTGTGGTTCTTGGTGGCGTTGTTAGTATTTAGTCTGTTCACTCGTCGCTTCAGGCCTAGGAAACACATGATGGCTACGAGCATCGACGTTGCTCCGAATCCGGGTATGCCTTGGTCGCTTGGTGCATCGTCCGTCTGTTGAGCCGTCTCTTCCTGGTGTGCGGTGTACCAGCTGGGGCCCGACTCCCAGGGGTAGGTCGACAGCGTCTTCTCGTCGGTTCCATCGCTTCTGATGACTCTTATCCTGTGGGTGTTCCCGCCGCCCTCCCAGACGTAGGTGTAGTACGCGATCCATCCGCCGTCTGGCGAGTACTGGGGGATAACGTCGGACTCGCCGTCGTCGGCTGTGATCCTAGTCAGGTCGCCGCCCTGGGGGTCCACGGTGAATACGTTGTATATCGGGTTCCCTTCTGGGGACTCACGGATCTTGGCGCCGAACACTATGCGTGTGCCGTCTGGGCTGAACATGGGGTCGTTTATCGCCAGCAGCTGCTCGTCGTGGCCGCGGAGCAGCGTCTTATTACCGCCGTCGCGATCCATCTCATAGAGGTCGAAGGCGCCGGAGTACCCCTCCGAGTGTATGTAGAGTATCCTGCTCGGGGCGTCGAACGAGAAGCTGGGGTCGGCGTTGACGTCCCCTGGCCCGGCGAAGGTCAGCTGGGTCTTGCCTGAGCCGTCGGCCTTCATGGTGTATATGTCATATCTTAACGGGACTTGATTCTCGACGTCGGCCTTGTCTCTATGGGCCGAGTCGGACACGTAGACGATCTCCGTGCCGTCGTGGTTCCAGTGGGCGCCGTAGTCCAGGTAGTCGTTGTCCGTCAACAGCGTCATCTCCCCCGTCTCCATGTCGATCAACGCGATCTCCCAGCCGGGGTCCGTACCCGAGGCCCTGCTCGCGTTCAGGTGGACGCTGCACACCACCGTTTTCCCGTCGGGCGAGACGTCCGGCTGGTTCTCGTAGATCATGTTGTTTGTGACCCGCTGTATGTCTGTCCCATCACCGTTCATGGTATACAGCTCGAAGTACCTCTGGGGGTTCTCCTGGAAGTCGGGATCATCCGCGGGCGCGTCCATCGCGCTGCGAAAAATTATCCTATATGTCGCGTCGTCGCTCGATGCGGCGATCAAGGATGACTGTACGATGACCAACAGCAGCAGCGCCGCAAGGCTATGTGTCTTCATCCTTTCTATGATGTTCATGGTTTACGTCTCGTCGTCTCTCTCGATCCAGCTGGCGCCGTTTGAGCCTATGGGGAAGACGTTGAACGGGTACTGCTCCAGATCCCTGAACTCGCCGTCGACGTAGACGTATACGCTCTGCCTCCTATCCATGACGCTGGTCGGCGACCCCATCTGCCTGATGAACACTATCCCCTGAGGCTTCCACTCGGGTATCATGTTGGCGTAGCTCGAGTCCAGAACCGTCTCCTCGGAGGTCTCCAGGTCGTGGACGACCAGCTCGTATACCCCGAAGGGCTCGTTCTCCTTGCCCGTCCTGAGCCTCGAGAACACTATCTTGCTGTTGTCGGGGCTGAGGTCGGGGTCGGCGTCGATCCCGATGGGGTACTGTCCATGGGGCTCCTCGTCGTCAGGGTTGGGACCGCCGTCCGTGATCTTCACCTGGTTCGCCCCGTCCGCGTCCATGAGCCACACCTGCGAGGGGATCACCCAGGGGTACTCCTGATTCGGCAGCCTGCTGAACACGATCTTGGTGCCGTCCTCCGACCACGAGCAGTCGAAGTCGAGGAATTCGTCGTCATCGGTCACCTGTGTGAGGGTCTTGTCGAGGCCCAGCGTGAACAGGTAGTTGTGGAACACCCCTTTCCTTTGCGCCGAGAAGAGGATCTTCCCGTTCGCCTTGGAGTAGTCGGGGTTGTTTATCGAGGTCAGGTTCAGTCCCTGGGTCAGGCACTCTATCTCTTCCTCCGCGAGATCTATGAGGTAGATGTTGATCTCGTCCTTCGTGCTTATGATCCCGTCGCCGTCCGTGTCGCTGCCTGCTCCTATCGCCATTATCCTCGTCGAGTCCACTGGTTTCGAGCTCGAGAAATCGTAGTCGACGTTCGTCAACTGGGTGACGTTGCCGGTTTCGATGTCGTATGCGTACAGCTGTCTCGGAGAGGCCAGCACGTTTGACTCGGCATTGTAGATCTTCTCGATGCACTCGGGGTCGTTGAGGAAACTCGGTTTCACCTCGTATCTATCATCCAGACAGGCCAAGTCGTTTAAGACGTATCTCATCGAGACGAAGAGGATGTCCGCGTCCCCCGGGATCTCGTTGACGAGGATCCCCTTCGGCGTCTCCGCCGGGGGTCCCCGTGTTTCCTCCGGCGGCTCATGCGTCTCGGCTGGCGGTTCCGGTGTTTCCTCTGGTGGGTTTTCTGTCTCTTCCGCCCCATCTTCCTCGTTGAGCCTGAGAATCGACGGCACCGCTAGCAGCATCACCCCCATGACGAGTATGATCAAGATCGATCTCTTTTTCACTCTACCTCACCTGTATCCATCATTCTCTAAGCAAACACATGGATACACGGGTCTCGTGAACGGTATGTAGGGATAAAAATTATGGATGAGCTGAGGATATGATCATGGATTTGGAAATACCCAGTTAAATTATGATGACTCCGTGTTGCCATGATTCTATCGTTCTCTTTCAAAAAGCAAGTAGTGTTTTATCCAGATGTCACGGCCACTCGCTTGATAGGTGTGAAGTTGCCATCCATCCCTCTGGACGTCTTCGATGCATTCAGCTATCTTCCGGTGATCGTCGATCTGTATACACCTCCATTCTTTCAACCCGCACTCACCCCCTGAAAGCTTCTCATCGTAGAGAGAGTTTTCGACGTCTACTAAAGAGTGTCTATTCCAGTCGTAACCACGGGTTTGGTGTTGAAATGTTATGGATAAAAAGAGGGAGTGCTTCGGGAGACATCTCCACCGAGGACGGTATTAGTGACCGCCCGTATCTTTAGCGTCTGTCATGGGTATTTTACAGGTTAAATGTTTGATTCCTTCTCCACGCTACGGAGAATGGAAGAGTCACTCATCCCATGAATCATAAAATCCTATTAAGAGGGGTTTGAAATACAAGTGTGGGCACCTATGGACTCGCATAAAAAAGGAGTCTGCGTCTTAGCATGGCGATGCCTAAGGTATAAACCATATTCGGCCGCGTGTAACCGTGAGGGAGGAGGCTCTTTCTGTGGCGAATGGAGAAAGTTCAACGGTCATCGACTAATAAAAGACGAGGCACGCGTGGATTCTAAGTGAGTATAAAACCTTCGCCCCTCACACATACACTTGGAGAGCCTCCTAGCAATTTATAAATTGAAAATGATTAGAAATCAAGGGATTATTTGAAAGATGCTTTTGGATATGCATTGATGGATTATTTTAATGATCCTAATAGCGTACATTTAATTGAGCGCGATGATGGACACCTAGACCCAATCGAGACCAGAGAATACTACGGAAGTTATGATGAATGGAACCCAGTCGAGCAGAAACTAGCCAAACTGGTCGAAGGAAAGGTCTTGGACGTAGGTTGCGGCAGCGGAAGATGCGTGAAGTATTTTCAAGAAAGCGGGATTGAAGCAGTTGGAATAGATATCTCGGAGCATGCTATTGAGGCATCGAAGCGATTTGGCGTCAAGAATTGTCATGTGATGGATGCATTGAATCTAGAGTTCCCTGAGGACTCATTCGATACCGCCACCCTGTTCTGCAATGGCTTCGGGTTATGTGGTCTAGGGGGCAGTCGGAAAATGCTCCAAGGCCTCAGCAGGGTAGTCAGACCCGGTGGTTTGCTTATTGCTTCCAGCTTAGACCCAAAAAATACCACGAACCCAGTTCACCTAGCTTACCATCAACGAAACAGAGAGCTTGGTAAGCCAATTGGATTGGTTCGTATCAGGGTTAACTTCCATGACATGAAAGGTGATTGGTTCTATCTCTATTTGGTTGAGCCAGAGCATGTTGAGGATTTTGTATCTGGTACAGGTTGGCGTCTTGAGAAGCTGATAGATGCAGATGATCAAACTAATGCTTTCTACGGAGTTGTATTAAGAAACTCTAAGTAAACACATTTCTCATTATAGCACACACACAAACTGTAAATCAACCATGAAAAAAGATAGGTGAGGATAAAATCTTCGACCTGTTTTAAAACAGGGTTTCCTAGCCATACGATGAGTTGAAGATGAGGGATATTAAAGATGAATTTTAATCAGGCTACGATGAACGAGAAGTCAACGATCATACGGAACCTCTAGCCAATTGAATTCGAGCTGATTCTCCAAGATAAATAGTAATAATTGCGTTAAAATCGACCCGGTTACTCGATCCTTATCGTTAGACTCGTCTCGCGATCAATTGAACTATTACCCGTGGCCGTCCCGCCGAAGAACTTCACCTCGGCGGTGTCGTGAAAGTCCTGGCTATACTCCTTGAAGGCGTAGGGCGAGCCCCCACCAACCTCTAGGTCCCTGAAGACGTACCTCAGGCTCCTCGCCCGGCTTATCTCGTTCACCAGGCCCTTTAACTCCATCATGGAGTCCATGCTCTCCTCGACGAACCCGTCGATGGTCTCAAAGGTGGCCTCGTCGGAGGCGTCCTCGATGTCATCGACCTCCCCCAGCGCCCTCGACTCCAAGTCCTCCGGCAGCACCAGGTTCGACTCTATGCCCAGGAAGTCGTGGGAGCCCACGAACCAGTTCGCGACCACGTTCCTCGCGGGCGTGTCAATCATCATCTCCAGGGTGTGCTCGTGGCCCCCAGCCCCAGGCGTCACCGTGAGCCTGAACCTGAGATCCATCTCGGGGGGCTCCACGGAGAAGCCCATCTGAGCCGCGCTGCTTATGTCGTCCGGGATGACCATCACGGGGTACCGCAGCCCCCCGGCGCCGCTCAGCACGTACCTACCAGTCTCGGCCTCGTACTCCGTCAACCCGAGCTCGAGGCCCTTCACCTGGAAATGCATGTGCATCACGTCCACGTCGTGCGTCGGCTTAGGGTTCCTGACGAACAGCCCCAAGATCCCCAGGTCCATGCCCATCCGCTTCAGGAGGCTGCGGGTCTGGACCTTGCCCCGCCCCTCGGACCGCTGTTTCAACACCAGGTCGTAGCTCAGATTCAATGCCAGGCACCTCCGGATGGCTTCACGTATCATCTCGCCTATCTCGGTGTAGTAGTTCACCAGCTCCCAGCCCCGTATCCTCCCCACGGCGCGGTCAACGTCCCCGTTCTCCATGCGCTCCCGGACGATCTCGTCTAGTGCCTCCTGGACGACTTTCTCGAAGACCCTGTGGCCCTCGTCTACGGTGGGCTGTAGCTGAGCCTCCAGGAACTCTAGTAGGCTGAACTCGGACGCGTCCAAGACCAGGTTCTCAAGGTCGTTGAAGCGTAGGTATAGGGGGTTCAGCGCCTCGGGTGACTCGCCGTCCCCCCTCATCTCGGAGATGACCGTGAGCAGCATGGACTCGAGCTTGTTCTGGATGACCCTGTTCCCCTCAGTGAACGTGGCGTCCAGCCTCGCCCTCAGGCCGATTATCATGTCGTAGTGTTCATCGGCCATCCCCTCCCAGACAGTGTACTCGTTTATCTTCTCCTCCAGGGCTTGGATGTCCTTGTCTACGGCGACTATCTCGTTCAGCAGGTTGCCGACCCCCTTCACGAAGGCCGCGACGATGAGCTCGAAGGCCTCCGCCTCCACCTCGGGGAACTCGCCTTCGAGCCCAGACTCCTCGACGTCTATGCGCCAGAGGAGGAACTTGTCGATGTTGTTCATGAGGCCGGGGAGATCCAGGGGAGGGTTGAGCAGCCCTGGACGCACCTCCGTTTGGTACTGGGATAGAAGCTCTTCTCTGGTAGCCATATGGAGTATATTATGCAACCAGTAAAAGAGTCTGATGCGCCCAACTCACAACCACGAGGCTTCTGGCGCGAATCTAGGCACGATCGAGTAGCCTTCATAAACATGGAGCCACTCTCATCCAAATCCTTAACATCTCATGCTTATGCTAGATAAAAACCAGACATGGACGACGAAGATAGCTTGGACACACTGCTCCGAATGTACGAGATAACGACACAGAAACACAGCTCGTCTAGTAGGGACAATCTGCTTAAGATGGGGATGTTTGGTGTCTTATTCGGCGTCGGAATCGGTTTCTACGAACAGGGGCTATTCTATTTCGTCCCGGCTCTCGCGGGCTTCTGTTCACTGTTAGCGATCTGGATACTGGCAGACCATTTTTGGAAGATGGGGTACTACTCTGAAAGCCAGATACTGAGATTCGAGATATACCGTCGCATGTCTGGGGATAGGAAGGCAGGAAAATTCCCTGCTTTGGAAATGGCTAAAGCATTTCAGAGAGGGAGGTTCATCGATGATGGCCTAATAGCCATCTTGGGGGTCTTTTATGTCTTGTTTGGGTTAATCATGACTTATAGCTTGATAACAGGGGATGTTCATTTTTCCTTTGAGTTCATTATAAAGTTCCAGATGGCAATTCTGATAATCCCATTTTTATTATCAAGTGCAGTCACCTGGATTCACGATTATCGTGAAATAAAAGGGCTCAAAGAATACATTGGACCCATCTTTGAGAATAAACAAGACCCCGCACTATCTGATGGTGAGAACGACGACCCATGACTCTGATAAGGTTGGCTGCATGATAGACGATTTTCCTGGGCTCGATGGATAGGGTCTACATGTAATCAGGTTGTAATTAGGGTAAACTACTCATCTAGCCAAGGAACATGTAATACCCAGTCTAACGAGTATCTTGGCTTGTGAAATGAAAAAATAAAAAGTTAGATGGTTTCGAGGCTCTCGTCCATCTTGTCAGCCATCTCCTCCAGCCTCTCGCCCAGGGCCTCCATGGCGTCCTCAAGCTCTGCCGGCACCCCCTCAGGGAACACCAGGTCCAGGT
>CAZGZR010000067.1:0-13547 GCA_964529745.1 uncultured Candidatus Bathyarchaeia archaeon | reverse complement strand
TCCTAGTGAGCGAGCCAGCGAAGCTCAAGTGCAGGTAGTGCGGGATCGAGTGGAGCTTCACGAGCCTGGGCTTGACCGATGACGTCAGCGAGGCCATCCACTTCGTCCCCGAGATGGCCCATGTCTACATCAAGTGCAGCCAGTGCGGAAGCCCCGACTTCGAGGTAACCAAGGGCCGCGGCGTATGGCTCGCCACCATCAAAGGAATGAGAGACGATGAGTGACCCCAGGCTAGCCGTCATAGAGAAACGGCTCAGAGACGTCCGCAGAGTCATAGCCGTCAGCAGCGGCAAAGGCGGCGTCGGCAAGAGCATGATAGCCACCGCCCTCGCCCTCCACCTCAGAGACGAAGGCCACGCCGTGGGACTCCTGGACCTCGACTTCACGAGCCCCGCCACCCACGTCATCCTCGGCGTCGAGGGCCTCTACCCCGAGGAGGACCACGGCATAGTGCCCCCCACCGCCCACCGCCTCAGCTACATGAGCATCACCTACTACAGCGTAGACGAGCCCACGCCCCTCCGCGGCATGGACGTATCCAACGCCATAATAGAGCTCCTCGCCATAACCCGGTGGGGCAAGCTCGACTACCTCATAGTAGACATGCCCCCTGGGATAGGCGACGCCACCCTCGACACCCTCAGGCTCATGCCCCGCATCGAGTTCATAGTGGCCACCACCCCCAGCAGGGTAGCTTTCCAGTCCGTGCGGAGGCTCCTCGTCCTCTTCAAAGACCTAGGGGTGCCCATCATCGGGATCGTCGAGAACATGGTAATGAAGCCCAACGCCTACGTCAGGGAAGAGGTGGAGAGCCTCGGCCTAGCGTACCTGGGCTCAGTCGAGTACGACGAGGGCGTCGAGGAGGCCCTGGGCGACCCCGAAGAGCTCCAGAAGACACTATTCTACGAGGAACTGGAAACGGTCTCCCGGAGACTCTAGCTACCTCTCTTTTATCAGCGTGGCGACGAAGAACGCCGCCGCGCTCAGAGCGGCGAAGAAGTAGAACACGTGGTTCAACGAGTAGACCTCGGCGATCCACCCCGCGAGGGCGGGGGTGAAGAACCCGATGCCGTACTTCAGTGTGAAGTTGACGCCGTAGGTGACGCCCACCGTGTCCCTGTGGCTGACGTCGCCGAGGAGCGCGTTCATTGGGCTCTGGGTGACGAAGAACGCGAAGCCCAGCACCACCACCAGCCCCGCCAGCACCAGCAGGTTGCTCGGCGCCAGCGTCAAGGCCACCAGGGAGACCGCGAAGACGCTGTACCCGAAGAGGAGCAGCCGCTTCCTGCCCAGCCTGTCGCTGAGGGTGCCGCCTATGATCATGGCCATCGCCCCCACTGTGTACTTGAGGGTCGAGAGGCCACCGGCTATGACCAGCGTCTCGTTCTTGACGTCCGTTATGTAGACCATTATGAAGTTGCTCACGCCGGTCCAGAGCATGCCGCTGGCCACCACGATGACGAACGTCAGCAGCAGGGTCCGCTTCTCTGAGGTGGCGAACATCCGCTTAACCGTCTCCACGGGGCCCCTCCTAAGCAGAGATGGGTCCACATCGCAGGCTATGTCCTGTATGACAAGCATGTCGATGGCGGCTATGGCTAGGCCGACGACGCCCCAGATGATGAACGTCATCCTCCACCCGAACGCGGCGCCCAGTATGCTGGAGGTGAGGAAGCTGACGGCCATCCCCATGTCGCCTCCGAGGCCCTGGTAGCCCATGTACCGGCCCCTGTTCTCGTCGCTGACAAGCGCCATGTGGGCGTAGCCGCACGGGTGGTAGAGGCTCGCCCCGATGCCCAGCACTATGAGGCCGACGGCCGCGACCGGGACGTTGGGAGAGAGACCCACGACTATAGCGCCGCCGCCGCAGAGCACCATGGAAGCCGCGATGAGCAGCCTCTTGCTGTACTTGTCGGCTATGAAGCCCACGGGGAGGCTGAACCAGCCGTAGAAGAGCGACACCAGGGAAGCCAGCATCCCCACGGTTCCTATGTCGCCGAGGTCTCCCTGCAGTATGGGTATCATCGCTGGCAGCAGCACAAGGTACCCGTGCATTATGCCGTGGCTCCCGGAGATGGCTACTATGCTTCTGTCCTGTCCGTTCATTTCCGCGTCCTCGGGTTCCAGTACCAAAACACACCTTCCTATTTAATCCTAATCCAAGGCACGGCTCTGCAAAGGTTATTATAACGTGCTTCAGGTGGCGGTATGGATGAGCTTCATCAAGCGGCCTTCTGAGAGCTTCTGCCCCGGCATCTCGGATTACGTCAGGCCCACAGTAGAATACGAGGAGTGCACCGAATGCGGGGGGAGGGTCGAGTTCTGGAGCGACGAGGCCGAAGGCGTCTGCCTGGACTGCGGCGCCAAGCACAGGAAGAAGGAGGAGACGCCTAGCTGCCTAGAGTACTGTGAATACGCCGAGACCTGCAAAGGCATCATCATGTCGAGGCGTAGAGCGAGCAGATAACGGGCTGCACGCCTCTTTTACGCGGGGGAAGCAAGTTACGCCCCGGGAAACGGGTTTTATGATACGCTTGGTGACGGTTCAGTCGTCGATGTGGCACCATCTACTAGTTAGTTTTATATACTGAGAGTAATCTCTGATGCATCAAATTTTAATAAAATGCCTTCAACTAAAGGGTGAGGAACCGTGTCAGCATCCAAGCTCAAGAACCAGATCGGTGTAATGCTCCTCGACGCACCCATGAGCCTCAAAGAGGTAGCCGCGGCCTTAGAGGTTAAGGAGAAGAAGGCGTATAGCCTCCTCAAGTCCATGTTCCAAGACGACCGCATCGCCGGCTTCAGGGACACCGACGGCGTAAGAAGGTACCGCGTCACAGACGACGAGGCGGAGAAGGCCGCCAAGAGGAAGGCCCGCGCAGAGAAGAAGGCAGCCAAATCCGAGTAACTGCACCGCATACTGTTTTAAGGCACCCAGACCCCAGAAAACCACATGCCAAGCTACGGGATAACCCATGAGTCGGGAACACTGAAGCGGGTCATGGTCCACCACCCCGGGAAGGAGCTGGAGCTCGCCAACAGGGACCCTGAGACTCACAACTTCGAGACGTCCGTGGACACCAGACGTTTCATAGAAGACCATGAACGGCTCATGGACGCCCTGACGGAGGCAGGTGTAGAGGTTCTGCAGGTACGGGAGCTCATCCTTGACGACGAGGAGGCGCTGTCCCAGTCCTACCAGTGCCCCAACCTAGTCTTCACGAGAGACAGCAGCACCGTGACGGACGACGGCGCGTTCCTATTCAGGATGGGCCTCCCCTCGCGGCGCAGGGAGACCCCCGTCATAAAGGCGGCCCACCGGGCCAACGGAGTCCCCATCGCGCTGGAGATGAAGGAGCCCGAAACCTTCGAGGGAGGCGGCTTCGCGTTGCTGGAGGGAGGCACCGCGGTGGCCGGCCTCTGCGACAGGTCCACCCAGGGAGCCCTCGACCAGATGGGCGGCTACCTCCTTGACAACAGGCTTGTGGGCCTCTGGGTGACCTTGGACATGCCTGAGGGCTGCATCCACATCGACGGCGAGTTCGCGGAGCTACCCGGCAAGACGGCCATAAGTTACGCCCCGGTTCTCGACAACACCCCGACCCACTTCAGGACAGCATCCGATGCGTGGGACGGCTGCTTCACCGAGTGGCTCAGGGAGACCGGGTGGGACATCATCGAGATCACAGAGCAGGAGTACAGGGACATGGCCGCCAACTTCCTGACCGTGGACACCGGCCTCGCCATCCACTACACCGGCAACCCCCGCGTCATGAAGGAGGTGAAGGAGCGCGGCATCGACGTCGTCCAGATACCCGGCGACGAGATGAAGAAGGGGAACGGCGGCATCCACTGCATGACCTGTCCCATCCTAAGAGTCTAAGAACCGCTAGGAGCCGTCAAGCACCTCGGACTCGTCGTCCTCGTCGCCGTAGATAAGCCGAAGATCCTCGAACGTCAACTTGCCCCCGCTCTCCAGCTTCTTCAACGCGTCCTCACGCATGGCCTCCATGCGCTGCCTCGTGGACATCCTCCTCCGCTCCGACGCCTTGACGCCCTCCAGCCTCACCCCATCCCTCAGGGCCTTGATCCTGGGCATGAGGGCATTGATCTCCTCTTTGACACCCTCGACATCCCTGATCTTCTCCACGTAACGCCCGTGAGCCTCGTCCGCCTTCTTCTTCTCGGCGTCCGCCTGCTCGTAGAACATGATCATCTTCTCGTGGTGGCCCTGGCTCTCCTCGCTGAGCTTCCCCATCTCGTCCCGGATGGCCCGTATCTCTATCTCCGTGGCCTTCTTGTCCGCGAGGATGTCGATCCTCTTGTCTTCCTGCTTCTCGAGCTTCCTGTACTCGTCCAGGGTGTGCCTGAGCCGCGACGCCCGTTCCACGAGCTCGTCCTCCCTGCCCAGGATCTCCCTTGTGGGTGTCGTCATGACCTCCCACTCTATCCGTTTGAGGTCCCGCGCCACCCTACCCTTGTCGGGGCGCTGCCTGTACTCGTCCTCCAGCTGCCTCTCTGCCTTAGACAGCTTCTCCTTCTTCTCGTCCAGCTCCTCGAAGAGGGGTCCCAGGCGCCTCTTGATCTCATGGACCCGGGCGTTGATACCGTCACGCTCTTCGCGGTGCTTATTTGCCTCGTCCCTAAGCTTGTTTGTGGACTCGTTGAGCCTGTCACGAGTCTCGCGGTGCTTCCTTATCTCCTCGAAAAGCTGGTTTCGTTTCTCTCTCAGCTCCGTGGCCTGTGCCTCTAGTTCGTCAAGGGTCTTATCTTCACCGGACATCTGCGGCTGCACCGTTACAGGTGTATTCCTGGTTCACCTATGGGAGTAATCTCCTAGCTAAAAGGGCTTCTATGTCCAGAGAATACTGTAAACACTGCGCGTGCCAATTACTGAATCTTATACGACCCCATAAAGTTTCGCGAGTTGATCTGCTGAGATTATATCTAAGTTCTTGAGAACATCCGGAGGCTCTTCTTCAAAGTCCTCGACGATGAGGATTGCTTTACCAAAGAATTCGTGACGTAAAACCGCCTCCAAGTTGAAGGACATACTCGCTTGGTCGGGACGGCGGTGCATGTCTAACGTGAGGAAGGGCCCCTCGCCCAGGTCGAGTTCGCCAATAATCCCTTTGACTGCTTTCTTCTTACTCATATCATCGCCTCCAATAATATTTGATTGAATCTAACAACATAAGGTGATCGGGGAGCGCATATAAGGCTATCATCCATATAAATCATTAATCAACTATGGGCGTTCTTCGGGAACGCCTCTTTTTAGTCCTAGGCATATGGATTTGCGGAGCTATTTGATGTCTTATAGCAATTACCGGACACCCATCGGCTCCATAGAGATCCGTTAAAGCAACCCTATTAAAAAGCAATTTCAGCCGTATGAATCCCCCGTTTTCCAGACGGTATTCATTACTCGTCTCTCCACCAACGCTTTTAGGGTCCAGATCCTCTATAACGGATTCATTCATCAATTCAGACGTAATTTCACGGGTCTCTGGGGTCCTTTTTGATTCAAGCGGAGCCCACACAGCGAAAAAAGGATGTGTCTGAAAAACCAGTTCTACTGCACTATCAAGCGGGACGCCGGGAGGTTTTAGTATCTTGACTAAAACCACTCTCGCCTTGAGGGTTAAATCGTGTCCAACATCATAGGTGTTCCATGGTTCTCTGATAACTTCGAAGGGGACGTCTTCTGGGAGGGACATTTATGTTTTCTCTTTTCTTCCGAAGCATATTTTTCCTGGTACGTAGGTTGTCGCCGAGAAACTCACGATGTGGTTTACTTTCGGTATGAGCGAGAAGCTCGTCTGTTCTTTTGAGGGTTCGATTTTGCCTTTTCGCGGGATTTTTACGCGTATTTCCTCATGATTTGAGGGTTCTGGGTCTAGCTTCACTCGTTGGTTAACTACACTCATGCGAACCACTTTTCTTGCATACGAAACCATGCATAAAAACATAGTGGAGACACGATATTTAGTTTTTCTCTCTTTTGAAGGTGTAAAATCAGTCACTTTAAACTATTTCATGGTTGAGGGTATCATCAATATAGGTCATTATTAATTATGGCGGATATGTGTCTCCAGAGCCCTCATCGGCCACGTCATACTTGAAAAAGAGACGCCGTGATGGCTAACCCGCTGTTCCCATGACTTTTGCGGATTTTATATGGTCTTCGCCAGTGGCCGGTTGAACGCCAGCAGATCGACAGACTTGACTGCACTGCACAGATTTGTCCACCCACACACTGTAGCCGAGGTTTTTAGCCTTGGCACAGAACGTAAAGTCCCTAAAAGGGCTTCTATGTCCCGCGGTTGGGTGACGTTCTCGGACGCGTAGAGAATGTTAGATATATTTTTATATAAAGAAAGCAACTATGAACCATCTTTCAACGAATATTGAAAGGTGATGTGCCCCGGTAGCCCAGAGCGGAAAGGTGAAGGGGGTGAAGCTCTCCGTCGGAGCGGGCGCGTCGTACATAGCGCTGGTTTTCGGGGGAATATACTTCGTATACGCCCTCAAATACTACGCTTCAACGCTCATAGCCCTTAGGCTCCTCAACGACGCCAAAGGAGGCGAAGAGCAAGAGGAACAGTACTACGTGACGCAGGAGCCCTTCGTTTCCATCCACCTGCCCTTCTACAACGAGGTGAACGTGGCCAGGAGGATAATCGACGCGTGCATCGACCTCGACTACCAGAACTACGAGGTGCTGGTGGCCGACGACTCCCGGGACGGCACCGTCAGGCTTCTGCGGGACCCCGGCTGGAGGGTCACACGGCCCATCATCAAGTTCGTCCACAGGAAGGACCGGACCGGCTTCAAGGGCGGCGCCCTCCAGAAGGCGCTCCGGTATATGCACCCGGACACCGAGTATGTCGTTGTGTTTGACGCCGACTTCGTTCCGCCGCCTGACATACTCAGGAGGTTCCTCTCGGAGTTCGAGTCAAGGCGGGAAGAGGGGAAGCCCGTCGCCGCCGTCCAGGGGTACCAGCTGCACCACCTTAACAAGAACGAGAACTGGCTCACCAAAGGCGTACGTGCCGAGTTCAGCGGCAGCTACATGGTGGAGCGCGTCGCCGAGGAGGCCGTGGGCGCAATGAAGATGATCAGCGGCAGCGTGTTCATGCTCAGGGCGGAGCTTCTCAGGCTGCTGGGTTGGACCACCAGCATAACCGAGGACTGGGAGCTCACCATCAGGCTCTACTTGGAGGGCTACAGGGTGGTCTACACGCCGCTAATACAGGCCCCCGCGGAGATACCCAACACGATGAAGCGGTTGGTGCGGCAGAGGATGAGGTGGGCTGAGGGCCACACATACGCCGTCCGCAGATACTTCTGGAGGGTCATCAGGTCGGGAAACCTGACGCTGAGCGAGAAGCTGGAGTTCCTATACTTCAGCCCCTACTACCTCCAGTCCGTGTTCTTCCTCGTGGGCACCGTCTGCTGGATGGTGTCGGAGGCGACGCGGGTCCGGCCGCCGTTCTGGACGCCGGTCCTGGGCTGGGGACTCGTGGTGAGCAACTTCCTCGCCATCCCGTTGATGGGGCTGGCGGGCGTCTTCATGGAGGGTGACCTCGTCGAGGACTATGGTGGCGTCTTCTCGTTCATCGCCCTCAGCTACCTGGTGACGCCCTACCAGGCGTACGCGGCGCTAAAGGGTTTGTTCGAAGGCGAGGAGGGGACGTGGATAAGGACCCTGAAGACGGGGAACATCACGGACTCCGTGATAGGCGTCAAGTTCAGGTCCCTGATGCGGTGGCTCAGGAGCCTCCGGGGGGAATCCAGGGAGAATAGCCCCACGGAAAAGGTGGCTTTCCTCGTCAAGGTGCCGGTGCGCAGGCTGCTATCCGCGGCTTGTGTAGTCCTGATCATGTTGCCGTTCATGGACAGGCTGCTGGCCTTGAAGTCCCTTCTGTTCTGGGTACTTAACGGTTTGTTGGAGGTGTTGAAGGTTGGGTAAGCATTTCACGGTGGAGGACGGGAACCTGTACGTATTCACGACCATGGGGGACCAGATGCTGAACCTGAACGCGTTCCCGACCGAGCTGAACCTGTTCGAGGCGGAGTCCTCGTGGAGGATCAGCCCATGGGTCGCGGTGGTGGAGGACGTGCTGCAGAGGCAGCTGGAGAAGGCCCAGATAATACTGCGGCTCCACGGGTACGAGCGCGTGAATGTGCAGAAGGATGCCTTGGAGTCCTACTTCTTGGAGGGCGACGAGAGGCGGCTGTTGCAGGTGATAACGGTGGCCAAGCCCGAGCTCGTTGAGGTCGCGTCTATAGAGGGAGGCGAGAAGGACTAGGCTCCATGGTCTTTCCCTATTTCTACGAAGAAGCTTACACCTTGTATGAGGTATTCAGAGATCAGGCTATCGGTGCCTTGAGCTTCTCTTCCTCGACGAGCGAGTCGTTCGCCGCTTCGCTATACGCCATGGTCTTAGCGTATCTTCTTATCAGTCCCTTGAGGTCTTGGACCACCGGGGAGTCCTCGTTGAGGCGGTAAAGGGAGGCTTTACCGATCTTCCTGGTCTCCACTATCACTCCGGCTTCCTCGAACCCGGGGAGGGTACTGTACAGGGTGGTCTTAGCCATGCCCAGGGCCTCTATGATCTCGTTCTTCGTGAACTCGAACAGGGGGTTGTCCATGAATAGGTCAAGTATCCGGGTCTGGGGGCTTTGCCCGAACAGGGTCAGGATCACGGATTCTCTGTCTTCTCGGTACAAGGGCCTAGGCTCCACCGATACATACCAAGCAAAGTATAAATGGTTTACCCAAAACGGTTTAGTTTGTGAACTATTTGGTGAGGCTGGATCTAACAGACGAACAGATCAAGGCGGACATACTCAACCGTCTGGTGAACGCCGGGGCGTTCGGCTCATATCACATTCCCTTGGACCGGATGAGGGGCTGGATTCAGAACAAGATCAAGAAAGACGGTAAGAAAGTCACCAAATGCATCGAGGATCTGGCTAGAAAGGGGCTGCTAGTCAGAACTGCCAGAAACACCATATACGCGGACCACAGGAGGCTGGACGAGATATTCGACTACATCGACAGACACATTGAATGAAGAACGTGATGCAGGAAGAGGGATTGTTGATTCCTATGGCTAGGATTCCCTGTCTTTCTTCCCGAACCCGACGACGAGGTCCACAAGCTTCTTGGTGTCGATCTCGGCCCGGCTCCGCCAGTCCAGGTACATGACCCCCTGCTCGTCCTCGCCGAGGTAACCCTGCTGTATGTACCTGTCCACGTTGAGCTTCACCCTCCACCCCGGTAGCTTCTCCTCAAGCACCCTCTCCACGTCGGCCCTTGGCGCCTTCCCCTGCTTGGAGATGAGGTACGCCACCGAGACGGCGAGGCCGGCGATGTCGTCTATACGCCAGCCGATGGTCTTGGCCGCCTTCTGGTCAACCGTCCCCCTCAGGGTCACATAGTAGCGGGCGTCCTGCAGCTGGGCGCTGGTGGGTTCGACTATGTCGGGCTCGTCGAAAGCCCTTGTCACCTGGAGGTCCAGGGGCTTCAGCTGCTTGTCAAGCACGTCAAGGACGTTCATCCAGTCGCTTCCCAGCTCCTTCCGCAGCTCCCAGCCCCTGACGCCGGGGAGCCTGTGGTGCTTGAAGAAGAGTAACTGGACCGCGTCCTTCGCCTTGCGGGCGTACGCCCTCTCGGCCTTGGTCAGTTTTGCCGCCACTGCCTCCACTCCTCGTAGTCCACCATCATGGGTAGGCTCACCTTGGGCTTCTCGGGGTCCAGGCTGGGCTCCGGGTTGTGGACGATAACGGTCTCCAGGGTGAGCCTGTCGTGGCTGACGCTGGCGTAGCCGTAGCTCACCATGAAGACGGTCATGTACGCCCGGTACACGGTGTCCCTGTACGTGTCAGCGCCTATCCAGTCCCAGTAGTCGATGGCGCCGCCCACTCCGACTTTCTCCCCGAGCTCGCGCCAGAACCCCTCCAGCAGCTGGGCGAACCCCTCGGTGAGTATGAGCCCCCGGTCTTGGGCCTCCTGCATGGTCGCGGTGCCCGTCTCCCTCTCCGCCACCTCCTCCATCTGCCACCGCTCGTCCAGCGGTATGAGGTCGCCCCAGTAGCTGAGGCTCTCGGCCAGGGTCCTGGCGCTTATCTGATCCATCTCCACGATGGGGTGCCAGCTCTTGAGGAAGGCGTCCGCGACGGCGCCTATGTCCATCCTCATGAGGCTCTGGCTCAGCATGAACGGGTCCTTGTAGAGGGTGCTGCTCTTGTGCTCTATCCACTTGTTCTGGCGCTCTAGGACGTTGCTGAGCTCCTTGAGGGCCTCGGCGTCCAGGCAGAAATCCTTGACGTTCTTGATGGCCGGGTAGTGCTTCCTGATGACGCCCATGACGTAGTCGAAGTCGATGTCGAAGGGCTCTATCTTGCCGCTCTGCACCATCCTGCAGAGGCTTATGACGCTCTCCAGCTCGCTGCTCATGGCTTGTCCTCCACGAGCGTGGGCACCGAGACGTCGTCCGTCTTGTGGACCATGATTATGTGGACGTCCTGGCCCCTGAAGGTCACCTGGCTAGGCGTGATGGCCATGTACTGGTCGTCGGTGCCTTCCATGGTGGAGACTATGAACTCGCTTACGGCCTCCTTGTTCTGGGGGTCCATGTGTAGGTCGAACTCGTCCACTGCCCTGAAGGGGCTGAGGACGTTCTGCTGCAGCGCCAGGAGGAACGCCATGACGCTGCTGCTGCGCTCGCCGCCGCTGTGGGTGTACGGGTCCAGCCTCTGCGGGGCGGCGCCCTTGAAGCCCACGTATATCTCCAAGCCGGCGTCCTCGATGTCGTGGCTGTTGATCAGTCTCGTTTCGCCGACGGCTTGGAGCTTCGCTAGGAGCCTCTTGTACCGGACGTTCACCTCGTCCAGCAGCGTCTCGGTGACGTCCCGCCACTTCTTGTTGCGTTCCTCGATCTCCTCCAGCACCTGGCGGCGGCTCTCCTTGACCTCCTCGATGCGGCCCTGGATCTCTTTGAAGGTGTCGTTGTAGCTCTCGTACATGTCCTCGGCCTCCTCGGGGACGTTAGCCATGCCCATGAGGATGCCCTGGGTGCGCCTTATCTCGTTGAGTATCTCCTCGCCTGTTCGACCTGTCTCTATCCTCTGGCCCCGGATGAGGGCCTCGGCCTCGGCGTCCCTGAGGTCCCGGCCCGTGCGGTCGATCTCGGCCTTCACCTGCTCCACCCTCCGCCTGAGCCTTCCGCGACGGTCCCTGAGGAGCGCCAGCTGTATCCGGCCCTCGATGTACTCGTCGTTGGTGTCGTCGATCCTCTTCCTGACCGCCTCCATCTCTAGGGCGAGCCTGCCGGCCTCCTGCTCCGCCTCGGTGAGCCGCCCCGTGTAGGACTCTAATTCCGCCTGAAGCGTGTTCCTCTGCTCCAGGAACTCGCTGCTCAGGTTGTCGTAGGTCTCGGTCTGGGTCTCCTCGATCTCGGTGAAGAGGCTGAAGTAGTCGTCGAGGGTGGTGGGGCCGCTCTGGGCCTTGTCGAGCAGCGTCTTTATGGCGGACTCGAAGCGCCGCCTCTGCTCCTTGGAGCTCTGGATTATGCGCTCGACCTGGGTGAGCTGATCCTTGGAAGCGTTTATGCCGTGCTCGCTCATACCGACGACGCGCTCGCTGTCGATGCGTTTCTCGATGAGGGCGTTCCACTGGCTCCTCATGGAGGCGAGCAGGGACTCGGCGTCCACTATCCGCTGGGTGTTCCTCTCCATCTCCTCATCCGCCGAGGAGAGGTCTCTCTCGGTCTCCGCCAGCTCGTCCCGGAGCCGCTTCACCGCCTCCTCCAGCGTGAGCACACGGCTCCAAGCCATCTCCTGCTGCAGGAACGTCTGGCGCTTCTGGAGATGCCTCTTCTCCTGGAGCCTCTCGTTCTGCTCCCTCCAGTAAGCTAGGGTCTCCCGGGCCTGGTTCAGCAGCTGGTTGAGGCTCTCCTCCTCGCTGAGGATGCCGCTGAGCTTGGACTTGGCCTCCACGATGTCACGCCTAAAGCTGTCGTAGCCCACAGCCTCCTCCAGGATCGTGAGGCGTTCATGGGGGCTGATGTTGGCGAACCTGGTGGGCATCGCCTGGTGCATGATTATGAGCATGTTGTTGGGGTCGAACCCGAAGCTCCTGAGCAGGTCAACGACCTCGGCCTTGGAGACGTTCCGCTGGTTGAGCCTGAACCCATACTTCCCGTCCCTCCGCAGCGTCCTCGTCAGCGTGATCTCGTCCATGTTGAACTGGGGTACGGGCCTGTACCCGCCCTCCTTAACGCCGTTGTCCAGGATCAGCGTCACCCTGGCCGACTCGGCACCCCACCGGATTAGGTCGCTGAGCCTCTTGGAGCGCTCCGTATAGGTGTCCCCGAGGGCGACGCATATCCCGAGGAGCAGGCTGGATTTGCCTGAGCCGTTGGGCCCACAGACCACGTTGACGCCTTGCCTGAGGGGTATGCGGGCGTACTCGTAGGACATGAAGTTCTCTAGGATTACCTCGCGGATGAGCATCTATGGGCCTCGAACTCTAATACCTCAGCCACGCCTCGTTTTTAAAGTTTGACTAAAATCCTGTACCACCCCAGGGAAAGTGTATAATGCCTGTAGAGCTATACACAAGCGATAATCATGATCGAGTTATCGAAAAAGCAAGAGGAGAGAGCCATGAGGCTCCACAGGGAGGCCGTCGTGGTGGACTCCCACTGCGACACGTTAATGAAGTTCCTGAGGCAGCCCTACGGGATGCCGCCCGCCCGCAGCCTCGGGGAGAAGGCGGACACGGGGCATATAGATCTGCCCCGGATGATAGAGGGCGGCGTAACATGCCAGACGTTCGCGGTCTACACGGGGAGACGCGCCTTCGTGCCTGAGGCTGCCCTCGTGGCCCTCCAGATGGTGGACAAATTCTACTCGGAGATAGAGGCCAACGACGGGATCGTCGCGGTGACCAGCCACGACGAGATAGTCGAGGCGAAGAAGAAAGGGCTCGCCTGCGGGATGCTTTCCATGGAGGGGGCGGAGCCCCTCATGGGCGAGATAGCGCTGCTAAGGGTATTCTACAGGCTAGGCTTCAGGATGCTGAGCTTCGCGTGGAACTACAGGACGCCCTTCGCGGACGGCCTAAACGCCAGGAAGGCCGAGAGCAAGCTACCGGAGCTGGGGGTGCAGGCGTTGGGGGAGATGGAGAGGCTGGGCATGATTTTCGACGTCTCCCACCTGGCCGATTCGGTGTTCTGGGATGTCGCCGACGTGATGAAGGGGCCATTCATAGCGAGCCACAGCAACTGCAGGGCGGTCTGCGACCACCCCAGGAACCTCACCGACGACATGATACGGGCTCTGGCCGAACACGGCGGCGTCATGGGGATGAACTTCGCCCCCGCATTCGTGGACAAGGAGAAGGCGACGGTGGAGAAGCTGGTGGACCATGTGGACCACATAGACGACCTCGTGGGCCCCCACTACGTGGGGCTGGGAAGCGACATCGACGGCATCGGCTCCACGCCTGACGGCCTCGAGGACGTCAGCAAGAT
>CAZGZR010000066.1:0-13648 GCA_964529745.1 uncultured Candidatus Bathyarchaeia archaeon | reverse complement strand
AGCTCGT
The DNA here is from genome assembly GCA_964529745.1 of uncultured Candidatus Bathyarchaeia archaeon. Taxonomy (GTDB): domain Archaea; phylum Thermoproteota; class Bathyarchaeia; order TCS64; family TCS64; genus RBG-16-57-9. Next base: position 13,641 of record CAZGZR010000066.1, on the reverse strand, counting down.
AGGTGACGGTGTTGTCCAGACGGGACTCCTTTATCCCGTCCAGCACCTGCTCGGCCCACCTCCTGCCGCCCTGCCTTAGGTCGCCTATGAGGAATATGGGGGCCTTGAAGTACTCGCTGATGACGTTGATCTCCTCAACCAGCCTCTGGGGCGACTTGAACGCGGGGCCGTCCCTGTTGAAGAACCTCCTGAAGGCGTTGCAGCTGCCGCCGCAGGTGACGCAGTTGTAGCTGCAGCCCTTGCACGTGAGCACCGCGGTGAACGGGTAGTCCATGAAGCTCTCGTAGGGGAGGGTGCTCTCCAGGTCCCTGTGCCTGAGCACCAGCTTGATCACCTGCCCGTAGTCTATCCAGAGATCGTCTAACTCCGTCGGGACGAAGGTCAGGGGGTTGACCCGCTTCCGGTCGTCGCCTGTCCTCCAGGTGAGGTTCTCGACCTTCTCGGGCGCCTTCCCCTTGTCTATGTGGTTCATCAGGTCCAGGAGGGGCTTCTCGGTAGTGTCGCCCCTGAGAACGTAGTCTATCTGGGGGTAGTGCTCTATGATCTCCTCGTGGAAGTAGCTGGCGCTGAGCCCCCCGAGGAGCACAGGGGCGTCTGGGAGGTGCTTCTTCACCAGCCCGGCTATGTCGAGGGAGCCGGCCGCGTTGGCCAGCCAGTGAAGATCGAACCCGAAGACCCTGGCGTCCACCTTCTCTATGAACCTCTCCACGTCGAAGTTTGGGTCTTTCAACATCTTGACCGCAAGGTTCACTATCCTCGCCTTGTACCCGTTCTGCTCGAGGTAGCCGACCATGCTGACGAAACCCAGCGGGTACATCTCGAAGATTGGCGTGGACGGTATGACGTCGCTTATGGGCCCATACATGGCTGGCCGCGTCCTGAAGTCGTAGACGCTTGGCGCGTGAAGCAGCAGCAGATCGACGCCGGGCATACCTACGTGTGCACCACTACCATATTTTAATGCTGTTCAAGCACCTGACTTTTTCCACCTTTTCAGCTCGATCCCTTTTCAACGGTTGCCGCAGTCAACGCAACGACTGGATGGTGAGGTTAAGGAACTCCCCGAGGGTCAGAAGCACGCCGTAATGGAGCGATAGCTGGGCCGTTATCTGGTCCGATGTGAGCGGCACCTTGACGGTGAACTGTTTGACGATGCCGTATGCTTCCATGAGGGTTAGGAAGGCGATGATGCTGAAGGGAGAGAGAACTCGCGCAAGTATAAGCACGACTGTTGCGACGTAAGCTGAGGAGAGCAGTATCTTATAGTATGTGACGCCTTGTTTCTCCTCCTTGTTCGTGGTCAGCGTGGATATACCGACTGTTGAATCATATTCTCTGTCTCGTATGTTGTTGGCGAGGAGAACAAGGGCTATGAGGAGCCCGATAGGCGTTGAAGCCATCATCGCGTCTATAGACACTACGCCCGTGAGGGCGTAGAACGCTCCGCCCACCATCAGCGGCCCATAGGCAAGGAAGACGCAGATTTCCCCAACGGAGTGATGTTTCAGTTTAACGGGGTCAGCCGTGTAGAACACTCCCAATACTACGCCCAGGGCGCTGAATACTAACACGGGTATGCCGCGTAGCCACGCCAAGTATAAGCCTATGAGCAACCCCACGCCGTATAATGAGAATATCACCGTCTTGTAGGCACCCTTGTCGAGTTCCCCGAAGAGGAGCGGGTGCGGCCGGTACTCGGCGGTGGGCGCGTTGGCGTCAACCCCGTGCTTGACGTCGTACCAGTCGTTCGTCATGTTCGCCGCCATGTGGGCGATCAGCAAACCGACCATGGTGAGCATGAATATGGGTACGCTAAAGCTGCCGCTCCCGTAGGCAAGAATTCCCGCGAGGCACGTGGAGACGAAGGTCATGACGAGTGACCACGGCCGTGTGGCTACGATCCAAGTCTTCAGCGACATGGGTGTGGTCAATCATTATTGACGGATAAATTTTTCCTTACCTGGGGGACACGGAGATCGGCTTGTTTAAGGTTTAGAAAAACCGGTTCCCTTGATGCGAGACTCTCGTTCCTTTATGAATCTATCACTATAGATGAACCCTGCGTATAGAAACGCGGTTCCCAGTAGTTCTAACTCGAAGAACAGGTTTGGATCACCGAATATACCCAGAAGGGAGCCTCCAATCATGGGGAGTATGCCCCCGATGAAGATCAGTATGTTATAGGTCCGCCGCCTGTCTCGGAGATAGCTGTACAAGGCGCCCAGGATGAGCGCGAGACCGCCCACTATGTTGATTACGATCGCGTATCTGCGTACACTCATGGGGTAGGCGTGGACTGCCTGTCTGAAAGCCTCACCCAATGGACCGTTAAAGGCCTCCTCGAGGGCACCTTTATCCAGAGGCTCAAGCATCCCCGTGACTATCAGAGCCACAGACAACAGACCTATGATGGCCGTGAAGATTTCGGCTTTTCTCCTGTCCATAAGCAGGTACATTACACCCGATCCCAGTAACCCAACGAGAGGCGCAGACAAGACATAATATACCTTGAATACGGCCACGCTCGGGCCGAGGACATCCGCATTCATGAGAAACTCCATGAGGGCCGCTATTCCATAGAATAGCAGGGCTATGGTCCACAGCAACTGATGCGTTTTCCGGCGCCTAAGGTATTGCCGATATAGACTTACTGTGAATGCCAGCGCCACGACCGTAGTAAACAAGGGAAATACATTCATTATGTTGACCTTGTAGTTTTCTTATAGCATAATATATATAGGTTTTAAATATGTAAAAACGAATAATTTTTCATTAAATTGCTACTAAACGCATTACTTCAATAAATATAAATGCAACTTTGGTAAAAAGTACTCACTAAGTGGCCCAAATTGAAAAAAAGTAAAATGTACTTATTATTACTGGTAGGGATAGTTATTGCCATCACAGTAAGCATTAACAACGTATTCGCCGCGGAACCAACGTATAAGGGAGCAGAGTTTTGTGGCGTCTGTCACACCGAAGAATACGAGTCTTGGAACGAGACTGGGCACGCGAACGCCGCTGGGCTAAACGACGACGGAACATACTGGGTTCATGACCCGGAAGATCCTACGAGAAACAGGGGTGATCTGGAAGCGTTTAAAAACAGCTGTGCGGGCTGTCACACCTTAAACTGGGATGGAGAATCACAAACCTTTGAGTTCGATGATTCTGATCCAGCCAATGGGCTGGGCGTTCAGTGTGAGGAGTGTCACGGACCATACCAGGCTCACAGCGCCGATAACCCGACGATGATCTTGGACTATGCGGCGGAAGGGTGTGCAGAATGCCACGAACAGCCCACTGACCACGCCAAGAGTCGTCACAGCCAAAGCTACACCGACTTTCTGACTTCCGATCATGGAAGCGATACATGTCTGCACTGCATGACAACTCAAGGCTTCATCGGATTAGAGGTTACCACTGAAACCGAGGGACTGGAGTCACTCTCTTGCGTCTCGTGCCACGACCCGCACTCGGAGGAAAACAGTTCTCAGCTCAGGTTTGAGACGGTTGATGGGCTATGTGGAGACTGCCACGTCGGATCACATCACCCTCAGAGTGAGGTGTATCCCGACAGCGCTCATGACACGGCTGAAGTCGAGTGCGTTGACTGCCACGGAAGTGGAGAACGTTTCGCCCATGGTCATATAGGCGAGTGGTTCAACCACACCTTCGGGATCTACAACACGTTCTATCCATACAACCAGTCGGAACCCATGGTCTGTGGCAACTGTCACGACCTAGAGTGGGCGACCGCGCGCCTCGAATATATTGAAGGCCTCACGGATGAGTTCATCAATGGCACAGAGCAGATCGTGGAAGAAACCATGACTACCATCGAAGAAGTCAACGCAACGGAAGGCATCGACACATCAAAGGTCGCTGCGGCGCAGGAGCTAGCCGACAAGGCCATGGGGATCGTACATTATGTTGACTACGATGCCAGCGGCGGACTGCACAACACGGAGAGGCTATACATGATGCTTAATGATGCAGTTAAACTAGCGGGCGAAGCCGAGACAGCAGCCCTTGACGCGAAATCCGCCGCGCTCACAGCGGACGTAGACTCTTTGACATCAGAAGTAGGCAATCTTACATCCCAGGTATCGAAGTTAGAAAGTGAAAACAGTGAACTTGCGGGAAAAGCTCCCTCGCCGACGAATCTTGCCATTGGAGCAGTAGTTGGCCTCATCATAGGCGCAGCAGCTATATACTTCCTGACGAAAAAACAATAATCTAACCATTTCTTTTTCTTCGACATTTTCGTGAAACATAAACAGTTTTTAAAGATGCTCAGAGTTCCCTTTAAGATAGATTACATGTCTCGATTATTTTATTGAAGTTAATATCTGTCGGGGTCTGCTTGTATGTAGAAAGGATGTCGATCAGCGCATCCGGGTCGGGAAGCTTTAGGTGGCGTTCCAGTTCCGAAGAGAAGCCCTTGTTCAGGAAGATGCTTTGAGCCGTCGCCGTCACGTTCTGCATACGCCTTTCTGTGCTGGCTGACTCAAAATCAATTATCCTGGGACCATCTTCCGCGACGATGAAGTGTCTCTTAACCCTATTAAGTTCTCCATGGTCCACACCTGCACGGTCTAGTCTCCTAGATTTCTCCAGAAGGACTCGAAGCACATGCCTGAGTTCCACCAGATCGCCTTTAAAATCGTTCAACCAATCCCCCAGATAAGGCCCAGTTATCTTCTCCATGATGATGAAATCCTCTGAGAAACCGTAGATCCGTGGACCGACGACGGCTTTGTTGGCTAAGGTAAGCATCTCAGCCTCTCTGTGCATGGACTCTCTATCGGAGTCTGTGCGTCTAATCTTCAAGGCCACCTCCTCTCCACTCTTCAACGCCTTCAAGACGACGCCCGCGTGCCCTTTCCCCAGCAGCGGATAGCCCAATATGACGTGGCGCCCGCCGAGGGCAATGGATTCTATTCCAAGTTCTTTCAGCTGACCTAGTCGTTTTATTACTACGTCCTCGTCGTAGCGGGGCCAGCTGATGAATCTGCCAACCTCGTGTCCTATGATATCCTCCAGGGATATGTATTCACTCAACCCAGTGTGGCCTTCCTATCAGTATCCTGTACAGGTGTTTCTCGAAGCCGTCCACAAGGTAGTTCCTTATCGCCTCGTTTAGAAGGACCCTGTGGTGTTGAAGTATTTTGACGGCGAGGTTCTTGGAGACCCCGATGGCTATTCCCCCGTCCCTCAGCCTCTCTTGGAGCAGCTCCTTCGCCTCTGTATGCTGCCGCCTTAACAACACGACCCACCTGTCGCCTTCTATCCACGGGCCCGATACCGTGGTCTCCGAGTCCAGGTGCGTCTTCAGGAAGCTCTCGGCGTTTCTCGCCATGGAAACGGGTGGGCCTACGTGTTTAGTGACGCTCGGGATGGTCGATGATTCCAGCTGATAGACGAGTATGTGGCGGTGCCTCTCGTCGCTCCATGCGCTCGACCGTATAACGTTGAAGCCGCCTGCCTCCAGCGTCTGCCGCAGCGCCTGCTGGGACTTGTGAAGCTGCCCCCAGAGGCTGTCAGGGACCTCGGCCTTGTGCTCATCTATCACCAAGAAAACATAGTCGCTTCCCTGACTCTCCAGCAGGTTGAGCACCGTTTCACGGGGTGCTTCCTCCTCGTGGACGAAGTACTTGAGGTCCGGTTTCTCGGTGAAGCTCCTGCAAGCAGCGACGAAGGTCCAGTATGAACCCGGGCTTAAGGCGGACGCCACGTTTCTGGACTCGTCCGTGGGGTCAATGATTATCAACGGGTCGTTGAAGCTCTTCCTCAACGCATCGTCATCTAGGCTGGGGTCGAGGCTGACGACCTCCCCATTCTTCCAATCGGCGGCCACCTCGGCCAGCTCCCAGAAGGAGCCGTACTTAACGATGAGCAGCTCGCACAGGTACCCGGAGAACCCCTGCACCCTTATCTCGGCGCCGTAGACCCCGATGGTCTCCGTGAAAAGTTTTAGGATTCTGACCTCGTCCCTCATATCGTCGGTGAGCGCCTCGGCGAGGTACTCCGAGTGGAGGGGGGTCCTGTCTGTGGAAGACCTTATGTTTCCTCCTTTCTCCAGCCTGAAGCACGGAACCATGTCAACGCTGAACCCCTCCATGGAAACCTGCAGGTAGGGATGCTCGGCGTAAGCCTCGACGTAGTCGCCGTCGAGGCTCCTCTTCAAGGCGTCCAGAACCCGGTGGAGGTCTTCCCGCTTGTATTTAGGGCCCAGCACGATGAACAGGTCGATGTCTTCGCCTCCTCTCACCCATGTGCCGTGGGTGACGCTGCCGTGGAGCTCAGCCCTAGCATCGAAGCCTTCCGCCTCTAGGACCTGGTTGACGTCTTTGATCAGCTTCTCCGAGAATCTCCTTACCTTTAGATCCTCTTCCTCGGTTGGCTTCACCAGCTTCAGTATACTCGGCTTGAGCTCGTTCCAGTCCATGACGCTCACCGTCTCAGTGGGATGCAAGATGTCTCGCATGACTGAAATATCTACCTGTCTGCTCTCGACTCGGCCAGATTGGTGTAGATGGGACCTCTCGGCGTCAGCACGCTCTTCTTCAGCGATACTCTGTCCACGTGAAGGTCGCCGAAAACGTAGTCGCTTAGAGATGAGATTTCTTGGACGAGTTTGTCCCGGTTCCTGCCGCTCTTTATCCTGCCGATGGTTAGGTGGGGGCTGAACCTCCTCCTCTCCCTCTCGAAGCCCAACTGGCTTAGTTCGCCGTCGATCTCTCTCCACATCTCTTCCAGCTGGGACGCGCCTTCGGTTATGCCCGCCCATACAACCCTTGGCCTCCTCAGGTTGGGGAAGACCCCCACCCGCTCGATCCTGGCGGTGAACGGCTGGAAGCTGATCTCCTCCACCACCTTGGAAACCTGTTCCACGAGGCTCTGCTCGATCTCGCCGAGGAACTTGAGGGTGAGGTGGACGTTCTCCGGCTCGACGAACTTGACGTCGGCCCTCGTGGCTTCGAGCACCCTCCTGACCTCCCTTAACTTCGCTGCAAGCTCGTCGCCGCCGCACTCTACGGCTACGAAGCACCTTATACTCATGGCGTTCACATTGAATTCGCGCCGCGTGAATAAAACGTTGGGGAAGAAACATTATACCTCGGCGGCGAATACTGAGCAGATAACCTTTGGACCCGCTGCCCTTCACGCTGATTATGGCTTCAGCCTTCTCCCACGCCCTGTGGAACTACGTCGCGAAGGAGGCGGGCGACAAGGACAGCTTCATGCTTCTCCTCAACGTCTTGAGCCTGGCCCTCTTCCTCCCCGTCTTCTATCTCATACTACCCGAGATATACTTCCCGACTAAGATACTGCCGTTTCTCCTCGCAAGCGGCGTCGCCGAGACCATATACTTCCTGGCGCTGGGGAAGGCGTACGAGGAGGGCGACCTGAGCGTAGTCTACCCCGTCGCGAGGTCGTCACCCATGTTCGTGGCGATAGCGGCGTCCATACTCATCGGAGAGACCATCAACTTTTGGGGTGCGCTAGGCATCGCCCTGATACTCGTCGTGGTCTACGTGCTCCACCTCAAGGGCTGGAGAGGGGAAGAGTTGAAGAGGCCGTTGAGGGCTCTGGGCGCCCCCGCGTCGAGGTACGCGTTCGTGGCGGCTCTCGGCACCACTGTGTACAGCATCTCGGACAAGATGGGGGTGACCGCGGTTGACCCCCTGCTGTACTCGTTCTGGCTGGGCTTCGTGGAAACCGGGATGCTGTCCATCGTGATAGTCAGACGGAGAGGCGTAGGCACCATAAAGGAAGAGCTGAGAGGCTCCCTGTTGAGGATATCCGTCGCGGGCGTCCTCATGAAAGGCGGCTATATGCTGGTGCTCGTCGCCATGAGCCTAGCTCAGGTGAGCTACATCTTGGCGCTGAGGCAGGTTAGCGTGGTGCTAGGAGCGGTTCTAGGGGTATTGTTACTGAAGGAGAAGTACGGCGGGGTGCGGATCGTGGGTTCAATGATAATATTCCTGGGGGTTTACCTGCTGGGGGCGGTCGCCTAAACCTTGAATAACTAGAGATACATTTCATGAGTGAAATCCTAGGGGGTATCATGACGAGGTTGGGTGGGATAACGGACATGTCTACCGTGGACTGGTACGGGAACGTCTCCCTGGTGGTCTTCTTCGCAGGGTGTAACATCAGGTGCCCGTACTGCCAGAACTCGGGGCTACTCCCCCTCGACTCTGGCGAGGAGGTGGACTTAGGCTACATCGAGGAGAGGCTGGAGATCGGCATGCATCCCGTCCCCCAGCTGGACGCCGTGGTGTTCACGGGCGGCGAGCCCCTGCTCCAGCCCGACGCGGTGCTCGAGGCAGCCAGACTGGTTAAGACTTACGGGTTGAAGCTCATGCTGGACACCAACGGAACCATATTCGAGTCGGTGGAGAGGGTTCTTGGGACCGGGCTCATAGACAGGGTGGCCTTGGACGTGAAGGCGCCCCTCACCCCCGAGGACTACGGCGCCGTGTCAGGTGTACCCGAGCTGGGGGACGTTTTCAGCTCCTCGGTGAGGGATACCCTCGCGCTATGCAAGGAGCTAGGCGTCGAGGTGGAGGCAAGGACCACGGTAGCCCCCACGGTCTCCGATGAACCGGACTTCATCAGGAGGATAGCGGAGGGCATCAAGGGCTACGCCGACGTCTACTATCTTCAACAGTTCGACAACCAGGGCGAGGTCCTTTCACCCGAGCTGAAAGAAATGGAGTCACCCACGAGGGAGCACCTGGTAGAGCTGGCGAACCAGGCATTGGAAGCCGGCCTTGAGCGTGTCTACATCAAGACCCGCTTCGGCGGGCTAGAGAGGATCACCTAGATGGCTAAACGTAGGCTGCTGCTGATAACCGGCATGGCGGGATCCGGGAAGACGACGCTGGCCAACCTCCTCAGGGACAGGGGCTACTCCGTGTTCACCATGGGAGACGTGATAAGGCACGAGGTACGCATGAGAAATCTGCCCCCCACCCCGGAGAACCTGGGGGAGATGGCCGAGGAGATACGTAGGTCGGGCGGAGACGCCGCCGTAGCCAAGAAGTGCGTGCCCCTCATAATCGGCGAGCCCAACAACAAGGTGGCCCTGGACGGCGTCCGGAGCCTCGACGAGGTGTACGCCTTCGAGGAGGCCTTCGACGTCTACATCGTGGCAGTGCACGCCTCCCCGGAAACAAGGTACCAACGCCTAAGGAACAGGGGGAGAAGCGACGACCCCACAAACAGGCAGGTCTTCAGGGAGAGAGACCACCGCGAGCTGAGCTTCGGAATGGGCGACGCCATAGCCATGTCCAACTACATAATCACGAATGAGAACGGCGTAGACACACTTGAACGCAGCCTAAACACGCTGCTGAGGAAGCTGAGATCAAGTGACGGTGACATGGATTAGGGCCAGGCTTCAGCCCACTGAGGACCCCGAAAAGGTGGCGCAGGCCATCAGAAACATCTTCGGAGACATGGAGCTGGAGAACAAGCAGGGCGTGATCTCGGCCAAACTTGAGGGAGTGGAGGCGCTCGGCGGGCTTAGAAGCTTGATCGCCCGGGAACGTGTAAGAGACACGGTGAGGACCGTGTTCACGCGTTGGGCCGAGGAGGATCGTCTGAGCTTCGGCCTCAACCGGCAGGCGGCCTACGCGGGACACTTCTCCCTCAACCTGAAGGGGGAGGACGCCATGGGGCCTATTCAGGTGAGGGTGGAAGGCGACGTCCAGACGGTGATAAGGTATCTCAGCTGAGAACCGTCGAGACAGACGTTTTCGCCATTGTTTAACTGTTTTCGCGACAGTATTTTCCGTCACCCAAGGAGGTAGAAAACAATATATGATGGCACTTGAACAGCTATTAGATTCCCAGAATGCCAAATAATCACATGAAAAATGACGGCGCGACCTCAATTGCACCGGCTTCTGGGCACTACATTCACAGGCAGGAGACGAAATGGCAAGGATATTATTGATTGGACTGGCCGGGGACAGCGGGTGCCAGGTGGCTGCGCTGGGCCTACACGAGGCATTAGTTGAGATTCTAGCAGCCAACGAACCCATATACGCCCCGACACTCATAGACGCCAAGGAGATACCAGACGACATCGACGTCGCCCTCGTCGAAGGCGGGATACGGAACACCCACGAAGAGGAGATCATAAAGGACATCCGGGAGAAGTCCAAGATCGTCATAGCATTGGGCGCCTGCGCCGCCTTCGGCGGCATCCCCGGTCTGGCCAACCTCAGGGACGGGAAGGAGCTAATGAACATGATCTACAGCAACCACCGGGGCACAGACAGCGGCACTGTACCGACGCACCTCGTGTCGCTGGAGGAGCAACACCCCATAAAGCACTTCGTGAACGTAGACTACGTCATACCGGGCTGCCCGCCCGAGATCACGGACATAGCAGGCACCCTGACGTCCCTGCTCGGCGGACGAGAGCCAGAGTACAACAGCACCCAGGTCTGCGACGACTGCCCACGGGAGAGGCTCGGCGAGTACGAGACCAAGCTCAAACGCATCCACGAGGACATCCCTGACCCGGACAGGTGTCTCCTGGAGCAGGGATACTTCTGCATGGGCCCAGCCACCATGGGGGGGTGCGGGGCGCCGTGCCCCCAGTCAGGCAACACCTGTGAGGGCTGCAGAGGCTCATGCCTCGAGGTGGACGACCAGGGGATGGCCATGATCGACGCCATGACCGGGCTGCTCACCCAGCTCAAGGACGAGTTCGACCCCAACCTGTACAGCGGCATGCTGTACCGGTTCACGTACGCGGAGTCCGTGATCTCGGAACTCGCGAGGAGGAAGAACTAGATGACAGAGACCGTCGAGATAGACCCCCTGACGAGGATCGAGGGGATGGGGAAGATCAAGGTCGAGATAAAGGACAACCAGCTCCACGACCTCAAGTTCCAGATAACCGTGGCGCCCAGGTTCTTCGAGTACCTCGTCACGGGGAAGAGATGCGAGGAGGCGCCCCGCCTCACGCAGCGCATCTGCGGCATCTGCTACGTGAGCCACCACCTCGTATCGGTCAAGACCATCGAGGACGCCTGGGGCGTGACCCCGCCGGAGACGGCGGTGAAGCTGAGGAGGGTCATGAACGCGGGCGGCTTCGTCACCAGCCACAGCCTGCACAGCGCGTTCCTCGCCATCCCGGACATGGCGGGGCTGCCGGCCGAGAGCAGGAACTTCATAGCCCTAATGGGCAAGTACCCCGAGATAGGGAAAGCGGCCCTCAAGATACACGCCTACGGCAACAAGGTGGTGGAGGCCACTGGCGGCAGGATAGTTCAGGTGGTCACGAGCGTCCCCGGCGGCCAGACCCTCAGGCTCAAGGAGCAGCGCCGCGACGAGCTGGTCGAGGAAGGCAGGGAGATCCTGAAGCTCATGAAGGCGTACGCCGACTTTGTGTTCGATATATACGAGAAGGACGCCCTCACCTGCAACCAGTTCCCGGAGGTGGAGACCAACTTCATGGCCCTCGTCCAGGGACCACGGTGCGACTGGGACATCTATGACGGCGACGGCAGGATCATCGGACCCACGGGAAAAGAGCTAGCCAGGTTCGACCCCTCCAACTACTACGAGTACATCAGGGAGGCGGTGTGGGAGCACAGCAGCACCAAGGTCCCCTACTACAAGCCCGAGGGCGTCGGCGGCATCATAAGGGTCGGCCCGCTGGCCCGCCTAAACGTAGCCAACCAGATACCCTTCCCCGTGGCGCGGGAGTACGAGGAAAGGTACCTGGAGCTGTTCCCGCGGACATGCATACAGGTCCAGGGATTCAACCTCGCGAGGATACCCGAGCTCATCGCGGCCCAGGAGGAGGTCCTAGCATTGCTAGAAGACCCCGCAATTGTGAGCGAAGACATCCGCGTCCCCGTCAAGAGCAGGGGCGGAGAGGGGGCGTCGTTCATCGAGGCGCCGAGGGGGATACTCACCCACCACTACGTCATAGACGACAACGGCCTCATAAGGTACGCCAACATACTGGCGCCCACCACCTACAACCATCCACTGATCCAGCAGGACCTCTACGAGAACGCCAAGACGTACGCGGCCGAGATAGCGGACCCCGCGACCAGGGCGGACGCCTGCTGGAGACTTGAGAAGATAGTACGGGCCTACGACCCGTGCACCAGCTGCAGCGTCCACATGGTGGACTTCGACATCACCGTAGACGGCAGCGCGGTAGAGGTGAAGGAGGTCGCCTAGATGAGCGTACAGGTAGTGTTCTGCACCTGCGGTGGCGTCCTCTCTCAGCACCTCGACTTCGAGGAGCTCAAGGGCTTCGCCAGGGAGACCCAGGGAGTAAGCGAGATAATCACCACAGACGCCGCGTGCACCAAGGCCATGATAGACGACCTCGTCGAGGCCGTCTCACAGGGATCAGAGAAGCTGGTGGCCTTCGCGTGCACGCGCTCAGTCTGCCGGAAGCCCCTCGAGGCGGTGATGGAGGCATCCGGGCTGGACCCGGAGAACCTCGTGGTTGTGAACGCCAAGGAGCAGCTCGCGTGGGTACACCCAGACAGAGACGATGCCACACATAAGGCCAAGATGCTGTTCAAGGCGTCCCTCGAGAAGGCCCTCAGCATGATGCCCACCGAGACCGTCTCCTATGAGAGGGTGCAGGAGGTCCTCGTGGTAGGCGCCGGTATAGCCGGCCTCACCGCTGCCTCGCAGCTAGCCAATGTGGGGGTAAAGGTCCACGTGCTGGAGCGAAGCCCCGCCATAGGGGGCACCATGCCCCTCATAAGCAAGACGTTCCCCGAGGAGGACTGCACCATGTGCCTCAGGGGGCCAAACATGATCAGCATGCTCACAAAGCCGGGCATCACCTATCACGTGAGCAGCGAGGTCAAGGACGTACTACGTACACCCAAGGGCTTCAAGGTTACCTACACCAAGGCCCCGCTGGAGCTGGACGTGGAGCCCAAGAAGGGCAAGGGAAGCCCGGTGGAGGCCATAACCGTCCCATCGGCGGAGGCTCAACAATACAGGCTGGTCTACGCCTCAGAGCCGGACGAGGAGGCCCTGGAGGCCGTGAAGGACTCCAGGTGCGGCAGCTGCACGAGCCTCTTCCCGGCGGCGCTCACGGGCTACGACGAGGAGCCCGGCGACAAGACCCTGGAGGTGGGCTCAGTGATACTCGCCACAGGGTTCAAGGACTTCGACCCCACGGGCATCCCCAAGTGGGGCTACGGGTTCCCCAACGTCATAACACAGTTCCAGCTGGCTAGGCTCATGGACCCCATGGGCCCCACAGGCGGAAGGGTGCTGAGGCCCAGCGACGCCGAGACACCCGAAAGGATCGTCATGGTCCAATGCGTGGGGAGCAGGGACCCCGAGTATAACAGAGACTGCAGCAAGTATTGCTGCATGGCCGCGATAAAGCACGCCACGTTGATAAAGAAGTTCAAGAACCCGGGCGCCGAGGTGACCATACTCTTCAGGGACATCCGGGCAAGCGGGTACGGCTTCGAGGCCATGTACAACGACGCCAAGGAGTTGGGGGTTGACTTCGTCCACGGCGACATAATGAGTGTATCGACCCACGGAGACGCCCTGGGGATCGAGTACGTGGACGGCATGGGGGAGCCCAAGAGCCTGGACGCCGACATGGTCGTCCTCTCC
>CAZGZR010000065.1:0-13771 GCA_964529745.1 uncultured Candidatus Bathyarchaeia archaeon | reverse complement strand
AGTATGTCCTGGTTGAGTCTGCGGCTGGTTCTGCCGAAGTAGTAGAACCCGACGACGGTGTTGAGGGCGCTGGTTATTCCGACGATGAGGCCGGTTACTCCGATGGTGCGGGGGTCCTTGTAGACGCCTGAGAGGCCGATGGCGGTGGATAGGACGAGGACGAGGCCGCCGCTGGTCTGGGTGAATATGGTGGCGGTCTTGCCTATGAAGAACCTGAAGTCGGCCTCGTACTCGGTGAACTCCTCCTCGTGGGCCAGCTCGGCTAGTAGGAACCTTGTGACGCCGTTGCGCTCCTCCTGTGAGAGGCTGCCTGAGCCGAGGACGTTGGCGTAGCTATGCATCATCCGTCTCTCCCCGGACTCCAGTAGCTTGAGGGTCAGGCCTAGCCCAAGCAATCCGTAGATGAAAGCCAGAGCGTCCACATATAGAGAGCTGATCTTGACCTCGTCGGGGTTCTGGCCTCTCCTCTCCAGGAAGCCTGCCCAGAACTCGGCGTGGCTCTGCTCGGCGGTCGCGAACTCCTCCAGCTTACCGAATATCTCCTTTCCTCTGTGTTTCTTGGCGAGCCTCGTGTATATGGCCGCGGCCATCAGCTCGGACTTTAACGCGTTTCTAGCCATCTCGGTTATCTGTGTCTCGGATAGGGCCTGTTCTTGAGGCATGTTGATGAGAATTTTTTAAAATAAATTAAAAGGTTTTACCCTTGCTCAATCAGATTGCTCCTAGTTACATAGGACAGCATTGTTTGAATTTCTCATGCGTGCGCCTAGAACCGCAGGTGTGTTTCCTGTTTATAAATTATGCATATCTCAGATTCCCTAAAGGAGACAGTCTGTGAACACCATAGAGGCACACGACCTCGTGAAGACCTTCGATGGCCTCACCGCCGTCGACCACCTGAGTTTCAGCGTTGATGAAGGAGAAATATTCGGGCTGCTGGGACCAAATGGAGCTGGGAAGACAACCACAATCAGGATACTCGCAGCCCTCATATCTCCATCATCAGGCAGTGCCATTATCGGAGGACACGATGTACGAACTGAGGCCAACAAGGTACGCGAGATAATCGGGATACTCACGGAGTCTCCCAGCCTCTACGGAAGGCTCACGGCCATGGAGAACTTGGAGTTCTTTGCAAAAGCCTATGGGGTGACGGATAAATCAACACGGGAAGCCAAGATACATGACCTCCTAGAGTTCTTCCAGTTATGGGACCGCCGCGACGAACAAGTGAGCAAGTACAGCAAGGGTATGAAGCAGAAGCTAGCCATAGCACGAGCCTTGGTCCACAGCCCGGATATTATCTATCTGGATGAGCCCACCTCTGGGTTGGACCCGGAATCCAGCAAGGACATCAGAGACCTTATGGAAGAGCTCACAAAGAACGAGAAACAGACTATTCTCCTCAGCACCCATCGCCTAGAGGACGCTGAGAAGCTATGCGGCAAGGTCATGATCATCGACCACGGTAAATCTCTAGCTATCTCCTCTCCCCATGATCTACGGAGGCGTTTCACGAGCAAGCAGGAGATACAAATCGGGTTGACATCCATCGACGACGGCATACTAGATTCGCTGAACGGAGTGGATTTCATACTCAGCGTCCAGAGCAGCGATGACACCATCTCGGTGAGCCTCAGAAACGAGTCATATACTCCCGATCTCGTGAAGCTTCTTGTTGATCATGGGGCTCGCATCCAGTCTGTTAAACCCTTGGAGACATCTCTTGAGGATGCCTATCTTGAGCTGGTGAGGGGTGAAAATAGTTGAGGCTCAATAAAGCGATCCTTGTCTTCAATAAGGATTTTCTCGAGATCACCCGGAATAAGGAGATTCTGCTGCCCATGTTAGTACTACCCATTATCTTTGCTTTGGTTCTACCCGCTGTTAGCATCTTGGCCCCTGACAGCTTAAACACTGGTGGAAATAACGATGCGGTGATCGAGAACATTATCAAAAACCTGCCCCTGAACGTGCAGGAGGAAATATCAAAGTATACTCCCGTCATGCAGGCGGAGTACATCATGGCGGTTTACTTCTTCGCCCCAATCTTCCTCATAATCCCCGTAATGAGTTCCAGCGTCATCGCCTCAGACAGCTTCGCAGGGGAGAAGGAGAGAAACACCATAGAAGCCCTACTGGCTACACCGTTAACTGACGGCGAGTTGCTTCTCGGCAAGATTCTAGTGAGCTTCATACCTGGGATGGGGATAACCCTACTGGGATTCATATTCTACACGGCAACTGTGGATGTATTGAGTTACCAGCGCTTCGGGGGCTTCATAATGCCCACATTGACGTGGCTGGTCATGATTCTGGTCCTAGCCCCAATGATATCCCTCCTAGGCATCGGCGTCACGGTGGTGATATCATCCCGTGTTAAGGGCTTCAGGGAAGCCCAGCAGCTTAGTGCCATGATGGTGATCCCTGTGCTACTCCTGCTCTTCGGTCAAGCATTCGGTTTCCTTATGTTCGGCAGCATCGTGGTGTTAGAGCTATCTCTCGTAGTTGGTTTGTTGGCTCTAATGGTCTTCAGGATCGGCCTGAGGGTTTTCCAGAGGGAGAACATACTCACCCAAGCCAAGTAGACGCGTGCGAAGCATTTCGAATTTTCTGTATATAAACTAGTAATCATTTGATAATAACATGGTTACCAGTTTACCTTACCTATTACTGCAGTTAACAGCTGACCCAAGTGAAACCAGCCTCGCCTACTCCTACATAATCTCAGGGATACTTGAGATAATGATCCCCCTTGCACTAGGATATTACTTCATACACAAATACAAAACCTCATGGAAAACGTTCCTAATCGGAGGCATCATGTTCATAATCTCGCTTATCAGGATGCCTCTAAACAGCTATGCCTCTTCAACCATAAGCACCATGGGTGGCCAAAACGCGTACGTCACCATAGTAGCTTTCTCAGCGCTAACTGCAGGAGTGTTCGAGGAGAGTGCTAGATACATCGCCTATAGATATCTAGTAAAAGATCATACTTATGGGAACGGGTTGACTCTTGGGTCGGGTCATGGAGGGGCGGAGTCCATACTCCTTGTTGGAGTGAGCGCTGCCGTGATAGGTTACCTCCTACTTACGAACCCAAGCGCGATTCCAGCAAATCAACTAGCATCAATCACTGCTTCGCCTGTTTATCTTCCATTTGTCGGGGTTTTTGAGCGGTGCATGGCTATAATTGTACATGTGTGTCTGTCTGTTATGGTTTTGATGACATTTATGACTGGACGTAAAATCTACTACGGTGGAGCCATTACTCTGCATTTTCTGCTGGATCTGTTTAGTGTGCTTGCATTAAGCTATGGGATTCTCTACTCTGAGTTAGTTGCAGCCTTATTTGCATCAGGGTTAGGATTATGGGCCTACAATACAATAAGAAATAAGGAACAATCAGAAGCCGATAACGGTAAATAATAATCTGGTTCAAGCGCATCTAGGTTGCAGCAATAAAATCATCGATAAAAGTGGAAATAATGCTGTGAGATGTATTCATAATTATACCGTTAAACCTGACTGTGTGATGTTTTGTGGTGATGCAATCAGTAAAATCAAATCGAGTAAACTATTTGTTATAATTCGGGAAATTCAATAGCCTTGTTACATGGAATTAACGTTTTAAGGCGTGTTTCTGTGTTCGGTGGATTACACTTTTGTATATGATTTGATCTGAAAGAGGCGTTTCTCGGGCTCCTATCGATGGAAGAGTAGCTTTTTCGGCTTATTTCGTCTACCCCCCTCCCCCATGGTTGAGGGGTTTATGGGCGGCTTGGCGAGTCGATTTTTCTTGGTTACATGGAACATGAAGTTTATGATGTGAAGCTCATTTCAATACAAATTATATCCATTTCCTTGTAAACCTCCAATATAATGAAGAGATACCAAGCAAATTGGTGAAAAAACTAGTTAAAGCAAGCATAAATGATATTAAGATTAAAAAAGAATTAAAGATTGAAAATGCGTGCGCATAATACTATAAATTCGAATAATGATGAAAAACACCAAATTAAAGACAGTGATGATAGAAAAGTAGTCCTCATAATGGGGATGGGGTTAAATGGAATTAGTGCAGAAGGATGGATTCCACCTGCTGAAACTAAGATTCAAGCAGAAGAAATGATTGAAGACGTATGGACATTACTTCAATCTGTTGATACTCTTATCATCGGACGTGTTACCTTTCAGATGTGGGAAAAGTATTGGCCCTCTCGCGCCGAAGACCCTTCCAGTTCCGATTTTCAGAAAAGATTTTCAATATTCACCGGTCAAATACAAAAAATTGTGTTTTCGACTACATTGAAATCTGTAAATTGGCGGAATTCAAGAGTAGTAAATGATGACATCTGTACTGAGATATCTCGAATCAAGAAACTACCTGGTAAAGATATTGCTGTTGTTGGTGGTGCAGGGATTGCTCAGACTTTCACAAAACTTGATTTGATAGATGATTATCAACTTTATATTCATCCTGTGATTTTTAGGTCAGGTAAGTCCGTGCTCGGAGTTCTGGATGAGGAACGAAAATTAGAACTTGTTGACCTCCGAAAATTTCTTTCCGGTGGTATTAGACTACATCTTCGTTCTATCAAATAGAATTTTTTCGATATTATTTGACCTGTATATTCTTTCATGATCCTGAAAGCATGTTATCTTACTTACTAGCGCGCATATACCCTATGGTTTTCTTTTTATTCCATGCTGGTAAGGGGTTCTTGATGTTCAGCTTCGTGGACGCGTTCAGGGACAACGAGACGGCAAAGAAGATAATCAGGCTCATCAATGAGCTAGCAAGCAACGACAGAAGATACCGCATCGTCCACGTCTGCGGCACCCACGAGGACACCATAACCAAGTACGGCGTCCGCAGCATGTTACCGGAGAACGTCGAGGTGCTCATGGGCCCAGGCTGCCCCGTCTGCACCGTGCCCCCCAACAGGATCGACTACGCGATAGGGCTCGCCGAGCAGGGCCACACGGTCACCACCTACGGCGACATGATGAGGGTCCCATCCGGCCTGGGCAGCCTCCAGGACGCCAAGGCGCGGGGCCGCGACGTACGCATCGTCTACAGCATCCACGACGCCGTAAAGATGGCCGAGAAGACGGGCCGGCAGGTCATCCACTTCGCCGTGGGCTTCGAGACCACCGCCCCCACCACCGCGTCCGAACTCGTCGCCGACCCGCCGCCCAACTTCAGTGTATACAGCGCCCACCTCCTCATACCCCCAGCCATGATGGCTCTCATGGAGATGGGCGTCACCCAGGTGGACGGCTTCATAGACCCCGGCCACGTCTCCACCATCATAGGCGAACAAGGCTATAGGGAGGTAGCCAAAAGATACCACGTCCCCCAGGTAATCGCGGGCTTCGAGCCCCTCGACGTCCTCATGAGCATAGCCATGATACTGAAGCAGATCAAGGAGGGCAGGGCCGAGATCGAGAACAGCTATAGAAGAGCCGTGAAACCCGAGGGGGCGCCCAGAGCCCTGAAGCTGATGGGGCAGGTGTTCGAGCCCGAGGACGCGCCCTGGAGGGGAATCGGCGTCATCCCCCGGTCCGGCCTCAAGGTCAGGGAAGAGTACGCCGACCACGACGCCGCCAAACGGTTCACCGTGGAGACCGAGGCCAGCTACGAGATGCCCCACGGCTGTAGGTGCGGCGACGTCCTCCGGGCCATAATCTACCCTTGGGAGTGCCCCCTCTTCAACACGAGGTGCACCCCCGACACCCCCGTGGGCCCCTGCATGGTGAGCCACGAGGGAAGCTGCTACATATCGGCCCGCTACGGAGTCGAGCAGCCGTGATACGAGTCCACCTCCTCGTAAAGGGCCGTGTGCAGGGCGTCGGCTACCGAGCCAACACCCGCCGCATGGCCAGCCAACTCAACTTAACCGGCTGGGTCCGCAACACGCCCAACGGCGATGTGGAAGCCGTGGTCGAGGGCAGCGAGGAGATGGTGGAGCGCCTCATACAGTGGTGCCGCCGGGGCCCCACCGGCGCCCACGTCACGGACGTGGATGTCCGGCCCGCGACCCCCAAGGGCGAGTTCCAAAGGTTCACCATCAGACGCACCTGGACGTAGGCTACTCCTCGGATGTCTCCGGCTCGGAGACCAGCCCCAGAATTATGGCCACGGTGACCACCTCTATGGCGACGCCGATCATGTACGGGTACGCCCTGTTCACCTCGTAGAGGTACCCGAACACCGCGGCCGCAGGCACCATGACAAGGCTCCTCATGGTCCCCATCAACCCCATTATCCTGCCCCTCTTCTCCCGGGGCACCATGTCGGCCCTCAACGCGTTCAGCGCCGGGAAGAAGAACGCCGTGCTCACCTGGAAGACCACGTTCACCACGGCCATCTGGGCGAACCCCCGGGCCGCCATGAACCCCAGCAGCGTCGGCGTCGAGAGCAGGTACGCCAGCAGCATTGACCGCCGCCTGCCTATCCTGTCCACGATCTTGCCCGCCGGGTAGCCCACCAGTATGAGGGCGATGGAGCCTATCGTGGATATGAGGCCCCACTCCAGGCCGGTGACCCCCACCACGTCGTAGGCGAATAGCGAGTAAAACGTGTCGAACAGGGGGAACTCCAGGCTCATCAACAGGAAGACCAGGGTCACGTACCTGATCTCCGCGCCCATCCCCCGCCAGGCCTCCCTTATGGACCCGAGGGCCTCCCTGAACGACGCCGCCAGCTCCCGGTGCCCCAGCCCGCCGCCACCGTCCACGGTCTCCTCCAGGTACCTCCAACGGATGCCGGCTATGGCCATCACACAGACGAACACCATGGCGTACACGGCCCTCATCCCCGGCACCAGACCGTACCTCTCCACCAGGTAACCCGAGACCACCGGCCCCAGGAACGCGGGCAGCCCCGGCATCACCCAGATGAGGCTGTACCCCAGGCCACGCCTCCCCGGGGGGAGGCTGTCCGCCTCTATGGCCTCCAGCGCCGGCTGGTAGATGTGGCTGAGGCTCGAAACCACGATTGCCACCATTATCACCCTCCAGTCCCACGCGAACACGTAGAACGCGTAGCTCAGCGCCGCCCCGAACGTGAACACCCCGATCACCTTCCGCCGCCCATACCTGTCCGCGATGTACGCCCCGGGTATCCTGATGAACGCCAGTATCACGTAGCCCACCGACGTCATTAGCCCCAGCACCAGCGGAGAAGCACCCAGCTCCCTGATGTAGAGGCTCTTGAAGGGGCTGAAGAGGCCGCTGGTGAACCCGAACACCATGTAGCTCGCCATGAGCACCAGCAGGTTGCCCCGGAGGAAGCCCAGCTCCTCCTTCACTCTCCCCAGCAAGGAATACACCAAGGTAATAGACTACCCTACACGTAGATTAAAGACGCGTGTAAGGCACAGTGGTGTCTTCAAGCCTCCCTGTTAACGGCCGTCGATATGAGCGGTGCACCACGTTTATATCTCAAAGCCTCTCCACCATAGCGAAATGATAGGCGAGCATCTCATCGTAGACGCTGTTATGGAGCACCCGATAGGGAGACACGAAGTCGAAGACTTGCTGCGTAAGCTACCGCCAAGGATAGACATGAACATACTGGCGGGCCCCTTCGTCGTCGAGGGCGTCCCAGAAAACCCGGGGTGGACCGGGTTTGTCATCATAGATAAGTCCCACATATCCATCCACACCTTCGACGACGGAAACCTCGTTTCTATAGACGTCTTTTCCTGCAAGCCCTTCGACGCCGAGCAGGCGTTGAGGTACATACGAAGCAGCCTCAGCCTCACCCGGCTGAACAGCCGAACCCTGACTCGAACCGAGTCATGTTAAACATGGACGGGTCCACGTTCTCAGTGTATCCGGTAACCGTAAATAGTAGACAAAAAAAGGCGTAACGGTATTAAACATCGAGTTCATACGGATGTGTATTACAAAATTTCGTTAATCTAGCCTAAATTTTATATACAGACTTAACATCCATTCACAGATGTCCAACTTCAAAATCACAGAGAAACGTGACCTGAACACGCAGGACTACCTCATAGAGGTGGAGGCACCCCACGTCGCCGAGAGGCTCCGGCCGGGCCAGTTCGTCGTCCTCATGACCCACGAGAAGGGCGAGAGGATACCCATGTCCGTCCAGAAGGCCGAGGGCGGAAGGATAACCATGTTCATCAAGCGACTCGGCAAGACCAGCCTCCAGCTGGACGACTACGAGGTCGGGGACTCGTTCTACCAGGTGGTGGGTCCAATGGGCAACGCCTTCCCCATCAAGCGGTACGGCACCGTGGTCTGGTGCTCGGACCTGGTCTGCGGCCACGCCGAGAACTACGCGTACTGCGAGGCCCTGAGCAAGGTAGAGGGAAACCACGTCATATCCATACAGACGTTCCCCACCAAGGAAGACGTATACGGCGAAGAGGAGCAACGGTTGGTGAGCCACGAGTACCACATAACCACCACAGACGGGACCTACGGCGAGAGAGGCCACTACAACGACGTCCTCAGGAGCCTCCTGGAGACGCGGGAGATCGACGTGGTGCTTGGCTGCGGGCAGATAGACAAGCTCAAGGAGATGGCAGACCTCACACGGGTGCACGGCGTACAGGCGTACTCGGTGCTCCGCCAGATAATGGTGGACGCCACCGGGATGTGCGGCGCGTGCAGGGTCTTCATAGACGGCCAGATGAAGCTCACATGCATAGACGGCCCCCTCTTCGACGCCCACAAGGTCAACTTCGAGGAGGTAATCAACAGGCTGGGCATGTTCAAGAAGCCAGAGGCCGTCGCCAAGGAGGCTTACCTCCAGGCCAGGGAGGGATCGTGATGGAGAAGGCACGCGTACCCATGAGAGAGCAGCCCGTCGAGGAGCGTATCCACAACTTCGACGAGGTGCCCCTAGGCTACTCAGCGGAGGAGGCCGTGGCAGAGGCGAAGCGCTGCCTCCAGTGCGCCAAGCCCCCGTGCATGGAGCACTGCCCGGTCCTGGTGGACGTCAAGAAGTTCGTCCAGGAGATCGCCGAGCAGAGGTTCAGGGACGCCTACACGACGCTGAAGTCTAGCAACCCCATCCCCAGCATCGCGGGCCGGGTCTGCCCCCAGGAGCACCAGTGCGAGGGCGCCTGCACCCTGGGCCGCGTCGGCGAGCCCATAAACATAGGGAAGCTGGAGTCTTTCATCGGCGACTGGGCCATGGAGAACATGGTCGAGGAGCCCATAATGATAGAGGAGCGACCGGAGAAGGTAGCCGTGATAGGCTCCGGGCCCAGCGGCATCAGCTGCAGCGTGGACCTCAGGAAGCACGGCTACCAGGTCACCGTCTACGAGGCCCTCCACAAGCCGGGCGGCGTCCTCCAGTACGGCATCCCCGAGTTCCGCCTGCCCAAGGAGGTGGTGGACAGGGAGCTCAGGTACCTGGAGAAGCTGGGCGTTGAGATAAACCTCAACAGGATCGTCGGCCTCAACATCAGCTTCGAGGAGATCCTCGGCGAGTACGACGCCGTGTTCGTGTGCACCGGCGCCGGGGCGCCCCGGTTCATGCGGATACCCGGCGAGGAGCTCAACGGCGTCTACAGCGCCAACGAGTTCCTGATACGCACCAACCTCATGAAGGCGTATAGGTTCCCCGACGAGTACGACACTCCCATACTGGTGGGCGGGAAGGTGGCCGTCATAGGCGCAGGCAATGTGGCCATGGACGCCGCCAGGTGCGCACTCAGGTACGGCGCCGAGACCCACCTACTCTACAGGAGGACTAGAACCGAGGCCCCGGCCAGGGCGGAGGAGTTCGAGCACGCCGTCCAGGAGGGCGTCATCTTCCGCGAGCTCATCAACCCGGTGAGGATAAGAGGCAGGGCGGGGTGGGTCGAGGGCCTGGACATGATACGCATGACCCTGGGCGAGCCGGACGACAGCGGCAGGAGACGGCCCAAGCCCATCGAGGGAAGCGAGTTCACCGAGAGGTTCGACACCGTCGTCGAGGCCATAGGCACCATGCCCAACAGGCTGTTCCTCCAGCGAGCCGAGGGCCTCGAGGTGAACCGGTGGGGCGGCATAAAGGTGGACGACGACCTCCAGTCCAGCATCCCCGGCGTCTTCGCCGGCGGCGACAGCATCAGCGGCGGTGCCACAGTTATACAGGCGCTGGGCGAGGGCCGTACCGCCGCCCAGTCGATACACAGGTACCTGTCCGGGAAGCGGGGCTAAACCCCTAGCCTTTCCGTGGCTCGACTATGAAGAAAGCCGGCACCATGGAGATCAGGGTAACGCCGGCGATGTATGTGAACCCCCAGCCGAACCCGAAGATCTCCACGATGTAACCGAACAGGACGCTGCTCACCGACGCCAACGTGAACCCCAGGGTGAAGTAGAACCCGAATATCTGGTCAAGCTGGCTGGGCTCCACAGAGTCCGAGAGCACGTTCTGCACGACCACGGTCTGAACCAGGAAACCGATCATGAAGAGCACCGCGGCGAGGAGCCACTGGTTGGTCACGAACTGTATGACGAAGTAGAGGACGCTGGACCCCGCCATTACGCCTATTATGAGGGGCTTCCGGTTCATCCTGTCGCTGAGGTACCCCCAGAAGAAGGGGCCCAGCACGCCGCCGAACAGCATCACCGAGTATAGGAGGCTGCTGGTCTCGGCGGCCAGCCCCAGCACGTTGATGAAGTAAAGCGGCAGGAAAGTCCTGACCCCCATCCTGAAAGCCATGACGCTCCTCAACGCGCTTATGGCCATGACGTTGCGGTTACGCAGCGCCTCCCTGAGCCCGGCCAGGCTGAACGCGTCCCTGGTCCTCGCCTCGGCCGACTCACCGCCCTTCACTAGGAAGATCAGCACCAGCGAGGCGACGAGTGCGGGGGCGGAGAGCACGCTCAGGGTGGACCTCCAGCCCAACCTTATCACCAGGTACGCGGCCAGAAGCGGCGTGAGGCTGAACGCTATCGAGGGCACCGACTGGTTGAGCCCCAACATCCTCCCCCGCCTGGAGGGCTCGGTGGCCGTCGTTATTATGGAGGCGCCCATGGGGTGCTGGGTGCTGCTGCCGACGCCGCCGAGGACGCTGAGGCCCAAGAACTGGTAGAACCCCCTGCTGACGCTGATGCCAATGTTCATCAGGCTGTTCACCAGGTTCCCGGCTCCTATGAGGACGCGGCCCGAGAACCACCGCCTGAGGAACCCTACGAACATCTGGGGGAACCCCGCGGCGAGGGTTGACGCCGACCTTAGCAGCCCCAGCTGGCTGTAGCTTAGGCCGAACTCGTCCATTATGTCAGGGTAGAGTATGGGGAGGCCGCCGCCTATCATGTGGTTCAGCGTGTGCAGTAGCACGACCATGGCGACAAGCAGACGGTTGCCCGTCTCAGCCTGCTCCTCTTTCTCCGTCAAAGGTATCACACCCTTACGCCCGACGCCCATATTACTCTTTTCTCGACGGGTTCACCGTTAGGCATCGCCCCCGTGAGACAGAGACGCCTAAATACCAGCCACGCCGCCTAGATAGACGATGAGCGAATTAGACGTTTTACGGGACCACTTAGCGAAGTCGCTGAGGGGTGGCCAAGCCTTCGTATCCTACGAGAAGGCGCTGGACGGGATCAGGCCGGAGCTGAGGAGCGTCAGGCCAGACGAGGCGCTGCACTCCATATACGAGGAACTCTACCACATGACCGTGGCCCAGGAGGACCTCCTATACTACGCCCTGATGGACGTGTGGGACTCCCCGGAGTGGCCTGAGGGCTTCTGGCCCGAGCCGGGGCACGTGGCCACAGACGAGGAGTGGGACAGGGTGGTGGAGAAGTTCTTCGGCGACATGGACAAGGCCGTGGAGCTGGTCATGGACCCCGAGATAGATCCGCTGTCCCTGGTTCCCGGCTCCACCGCGTACACCTACCTCCGAGAGATCATGGTGATCATCGAGCACAACGCCTACCACCTGGGTAAGATAATGGACATAAGGAAGGCTCTCGGTAACTGGAAGTAGCAGCCCTCAATTCCAAATACATGATTCATACCCAAGCTGATAGGGGCCAATAAATTGTCTATGTTGAAGAATAGAACCCGCTTGGTGCTCGCCGTATTCATCATCCTAGAGATACTTGCGGGGATAGAGTGGGGCATCCACAGGGGGTTATCGTCGTTGTTCGCGAGGCAGGTGCTGCTCATAACCTCCTACACGCAGATCGGGTACATCGTCTCGATCTTCGGGCTATCCAAGGCAGTGACAAACCTGGTGTTCGGGACAATCTCCGACAGGGTCGGCAGGAAACCCGTGATCATCACGGGGATAATCCTGACGGGGCTAGGAGGCGCGTTGATAGGAAGAGCCTCAAACTACGC
Organism: uncultured Candidatus Bathyarchaeia archaeon; assembly: GCA_964529745.1. Taxonomy (GTDB): domain Archaea; phylum Thermoproteota; class Bathyarchaeia; order TCS64; family TCS64; genus RBG-16-57-9. Next base: position 1,440 of record CAZGZR010000065.1, on the reverse strand, counting down.
GTACATGCTGTTGGGGACGGCGTTGATAGGAGTAGGCGGGGGAGCGACTTTCGTCGGCATAATGGTCTCCATGATCGAGACTCTGCCGCTTCGGATCGGGTTATCCATGGGCTTGTTTGAGTTGGCCGCCTACGGGGGCTCCTCCATAGGCACCTACGTTGGGGGTAAGATCGCGGTCGTCGAAGGGTTAAGATACCCGTTCATCGTCATCTTCTTCATATCGGCCTTTGGAGCCTTTTCATCCTATTTCTTGACGCCCGAGACCAGAATGAATGCAGGCGCCGTGGATACGGCTCGACACCCGCTCAGCAGCCACGTCAAGGACTTCGTCAGGATACTCCCCCTCAGCCTAGCCGGCTTCAGCAGCAAGATCATGGATAGCCTGATGATATCGTTTCTCCCGCTCTATCTCATCGAACGTGGGGTGAGCCTCGATGGGGCAACGACGATTCTATCCGCCTTCACTCTGTCCTGGGCCCTCCTGCAACCGTTGACGGGCCACCTATCGGATAGGGCTGGTCGGAAAACGATAACCGTCTTAGGGCTTTTCGGTTCTTCGGTGACGCTCGTAGCCCTGAGCTTGACGAGCAACTATCTGTACCTGGTGTTTCTCGCGTTGTTCCTGGGGTTCGAGGCGGCCCTATTCTATACGCCCCTCGTGGCCATGGTGAGTGACATAGCCCCCTCCGAGGTTGAGGGGACGTTGATCGGTAGCTACCGGTTCTTCAGGGACATGGGGTACTTCATCGGCCCCATTCTCCTCGGGAGGATCGCTGACGTCTATGTGCTAGACTACTCGATTTACTTAACGTCTTTAATCATTCTGGTAGCTGTCACGGTGTTGATGTTTTCGGTAGAGGAAACAAACCCGTTAAAACATGCGAGATAGAAGCACCCTGATAACTGATTTCAACTTGCCCTGCGAAGCCACCAGCACGAAGTTTTGTGTGTGGTTAAACTTCATACCCGACCCACGCATATTCCCGAGGACGTATCAAGATACATGAATACTACATGCATCTAGGCGTACGTGTGTTATCTCCATAGGCTGCTGAAAAGTCCATCCGATATCGATTCAAATACTAGTAATCAGAGATTTCATTTATGATTCCCATAGGCGACTCCGAGAGGCGGCCACTGAGGTTCCCCACAGTAACGGCGCTGGTGATCGTCTTGAACGTCATCGTCTTCGTGATGGAGTTGATGGGAGGCACCGCCTTCGTTGAACGCTGGGCCCTCGTGCCCGCGGATATAGCCGCGGGGAGAGGCTACATCACCGTCCTCACCTCCATGTTCATGCACGAGGGGCTGTTACACATAGGCGGCAACATGCTTTTCCTGTGGGTGTTCGGCCCCCAGATAGAGGACGTGATGGGTCCTGCACGCTATCTCTCGTTCTACCTTCTCGGAGGCTTGGTAGCCATGGCTGCTCAAGTAGCC
>CAZGZR010000064.1:0-13922 GCA_964529745.1 uncultured Candidatus Bathyarchaeia archaeon | reverse complement strand
ATGCGGGACGTCCGCGGAGAGGAGATCAAGCCCGCCACCTTCACCAAGTGCGAGCGCACGGGGGGCTCCATCACCATCCCCGTCCAGGCCTGGGACCTCGACGAGGAGGGGCCCCCGATGTTAGGGGTGGAGGTCGTGGACGACCTCTATGAGCGTGGGAAGAAGATCATGGAGGGGCTGGTGGAGTACTTGGTCGAGTTCGCCGAGGCGTTCCAGAAGGTGGATCTCTCCAAAGTCTTGGAGTCCAGGGACTAACCTCCCTTCTTTTTTACTCCTGATATTCGAATTAACGCTCATAGTACCCCACCCCTACCAAACAGGGGCACATTCCACTAGAATCTGTTTTAGTCCTCAAGAGGCGGGCATAGCTCCGCCGTGGGGCCATGGTTTAAATGAAATCGAAGCGCCTCTAAGATGAATCCACCTTGGATCCGAGAGCCCTGAAGATAGCCGTCGGCCTCGCCCTGGAGAGCGCCATACTAAGCGGCGCCCCCACGGAAGACCTAGCGTACATCTACTCCGACCCGGAGCCCAAGGCCGTCAGGGCCCTCCACCATAGGCTCATGGAGTCCCAGGACCACCGGGACCGGGAGGCAGGCATCTGGCTCCAGACAGGGATAGAACAAACATCAGACAGGACCGACCTTGTGGGGCTCGCCGGGGAGCTGAGCAAGATAGAGTACCTCCTATACGTCCTCATACCCAAGGCCGGGGACGCCCAGAGGGAGGTCAACGACTGGATGAACTACACGGCCAACGCCGCCCAGCTCTTCACCGACGGGTTCCTGATAGACGCCAAGATAATGCTGAACCGCGCCCTCCACACCTCACAGACCCCAGCCGTAGAGGGGCTCAAGGCATACCCTGGCCTAAGCTACGAGGTGGGGGTCTTCCAAGAGGCCACCGCCAGCTACTACAGGGAGGCCATGGGCTACCCCGTGGGCTTGCAGATCCCCGAGGAGACGCTCGACGCGGCGGTAACGCTGCAGGAAGGCTTACTGGAGGTAATGCGGAGCCGGGTACGTCTCGAGGGGTCGCGGGAGAATCGGCTGGCCCTTGGGGTAGTCAGCGGCATAAGCTCCTCGCTGAGGCGCCTCATGGAGGACAAGCGGGGAGACGCTCGGCGGGACCTGGAGAAAGTCGTTGGACTCATGGAGGACTGGCTCGACGAAGCTCGGGGCATTGAGAAGCGTGAGCTGGTCGAGGCTAACCTGCTTAGGGTCAGGGAGGCGCTTGACTCCCTTTCTTCTCAACGCAGCTAAAATCAAGGCTTACACTCATGAAGTATCGTTGCAGCACCTGTCACGTGCCTAAAAGCAAGGCGCCCGAGTGTTCTCGCGTTGAGATGATGTGGCTTCTCAGCCAAAGCCGAGGTTGCCCATTTGAAGCCCATCTCTTTCGCTCTGCGTTTCAACGGCTTTACGCTTCTTGAGCCGCCGTCTCGCTCCCACTCGGGCAAACATACCTACAGAAGCACTCCTATTATACCTTAAGTTTACCGGAAGACACAAACCCATCGACTGAAACCGATGGAAACACCCTGTATTTGCATCGCTGGACTTAAAACTCCCCCAAAACGGTAACCCGCCTAAATATTAACGTCCTAAGCTCAATAGAAGCGGTTAACGGGGTGAGGTTTGCGTGGCTCATATTTTATTCCCAAATACTGACAACATAGGCCGCTATATACCGAGTACCTTCTCCGCCTCTCCCTGGAGGCTCTTGAACCGTTGGGCGGGGAGCGGCGGCTTCCCACCGTACTGCGCCAGCTGTTGGAGGGTCACTATTCCCGCCCCTGAGAGGGCGTCCCTCTCCCTCCTCCCGACGCTTCTGAGGATCGTCGTCGGGTAGACCCCGCCTTCGGTGATCATCTTGTCGATGCCCCTCTCCGGGGGAGTCTTCCATCCAAGGTGGTCTATGCCGACGCATTCCGCGTAGAGCCTGGCGTGCTCCGTCATCCTGGTGTTGCACACGATGAGGGCGCGGGAGAAGTCGTAGCCGTTCAGCCCCTCCTCGTGGCCCCGCCTGATGTCGTCTAGCTTGGCCTTCGCCGAGAGGCTGACGTAGAACGGCGTGTAGCTGTGGCGTCTCCTGTGGTGCTTGGTCTCCAAGTACACCAGCTCGCCATCCCTCTCCAGCACCCCGTCTATCTCGTGTTTGACGCAGTGGCCCCTTATCACGGCGTTGGGGCTCACGTCGTAGCCCTCGTAGGCCAGGAGGAGCCTCACGTATTCCTCGAAGTCGGGCGCCGACCTCATCATCCCCAAGGCGTATCTGAGGTCCCGCTTCAGCCTGCCCGTCTTCCCCCGCTTATCCAGCTCCCGGTGCATCATGTCCAGTATCTCGCTGGTCTCGATGCCGGGGGTCAGCCGGGACTCGATCTCGTCGAGTATCTCCTCCGCCTCCTTGCCGGTCACGCCGTACCGGTTGAGGGTGCCGAGCATCTTCTCCGGGTCGTAATCCTGTTTCTCGCCGTTCCACTTAGTAACCTTCAATTCTCCAGCGTGAGGCATGGTTGCTGTATGAGGTTTCTTGCGGTCGAATATAAGGGGAGGAGATGGTTACCTTCGCGGAGACGCTACGCGTATGCACCCATGCGCTCCAGCTCCGCCGCCACGTCCCCCAGTCCGTCGTCCACCAGCTTCCGCCTCGTGGGGACACCCGTAGCCGGGTCCCACCCCCTCAACGCGTAGAACTCGTCCAGGAGGCCCCTAAGGTCCTCCCGCCGTAGCCTCCGGCCTTCTAGGTCCATCCCTATGAACTCGTGGTCGTGGAGCCAGTCGTCCTTCCTCCGCCGCCCCTCCCTGCAGGCTATGGCCCTCTCCAGGTCGCAGAGGGCGTCCATCATGCCGTATAGCTCCCTCTGGCTTTGCTCCAGCCCGGTCACGGCATGGAGGAGCTTGCTCCCCGCCTCGTCGTCCCCCCTCAGGTCCCCGGTGTGCCACGAGTACCAGAGAGGGTACTTGAAGTCACAGAGGGGGATGCAGTCGAGCTCCATGCCCACCAGCATCCCGAAGCCGGCCGCCTCCGCCTTGTACCCCGTAGTGTACTGGTCGAACGCCTCCCGGCCGCCCATCCACTTCTCCGCCAGCGGGCCCGCCACCCGCCAGTACGCGTCGGAGCCGTACTCGACGCCAGGGACCCTCATCATACCCGTGTTCACGTGGAGCACCGAGAAATCGCCCTGATCCACGCAGCATCTGATCAGCTGGGGGTGGTAGAGTCGGCCGCAGCCCTGACCCCCGCAGAATAGGTGGTGCCTCGGGTAGCCGCCGAAGCGGCCGGCCCTGGGGTAGCCCTGCTGGTAGGCCAGCCTTATGGCCTCGACGCCCGCCGCCCCTAGCCCGAACTCGCCGGGGTGCTCCATCATGTAGTGTAGGGCCCTGGGCAGCCCCTCGGCGAGGAGGCCGCCGAAGCCCCTGCGGTACGCGGCGTCCTCCAGCAGCTTGACTATGAACTCCCTGCTCCCGAACCTGTCGAAGGGCAGCCCAGTGTTGTCCTCGTCCAGGACCCCGGCCTCGTGGAGGTAGTAGAGGAGGTTGAGGCCGCCCAGCGTGTCCATCCTGGGGCCCCCCTCCGGGCTTTGCCTCGGGTCGGGGCAGTAGCCCCTGATGGTGAAGTAGAACTCCCACGCGTTCAGACCCAACATGTCCAAGAGGTGGGACGCCTCCACCGAGACCTTACCGTACATCTTGCCGCCGCGGAGCCGCTGCTCGGGTGGGATGTATATGCCGTACTCGACGCAGGTGGAGGACCCAGAGGGTATGGAGCCGTCCAGGTACCTTACGTTGATCTTGCCTGTGCCGGCGGCGCAGTTGCAGATGGAGCACGAGTAGCAGCCCTCGTACCACCACCGGGCCTCACCGGCCTTGTAGTCGTCGTAGACTGCCGTGTTCCTGGCGTGCTCGGACCAGCCGCCCACAGCCACCCTGCGGCCGCCGGGGTCCCCGTCCTCGACCTTCTTGGATCCCGAGCTCAGGTAGCTTAGGCGGACGTACAGCTCCTTGAGGCCGTCGGGGTCGGCGACGCGTATGCCTCCGGTGCCCCGGACGGCCACGGCCTTGAGGTTCTTGCTGCCCATGACTCCGCCGAACCCGCCCTGCCCGAACGCGACGTTGCTGTCGCTGGAGACCACGGCGACGCGGGACATGTTCTCCCCGGCCGGTCCGATGAGGAGCACCTTGGCGTCGTCGCCGTGCCTATCCCATATACGCCGCTGCGCGGCGTGGGTGTCCAGGCCCCAGATGTACCCTGAGGCGGGGCGGACCTCCACCACGTCGTCCATGATCCAGACGTAGGAGGGCTCCGGCGCACGTCCCGCGATTACCAGGCCGTCGTAGCCCGCGAACTTGAGCTCGGGGCCCCAGTGGCCCCCGGCGCTGGAGCGGCAGTAGCTCTCCACGGGGTAGGTCTGGGGCGCCTTCCCCACCATGGTCATCCGGGCCGACCCCACGGCCAGGCACCCCGTCGCCGGCCCCGTCATCACTATGAGCCTGTTCTCGGGGTCGAAGGCCCCGCAGCCTGAGGGCACCTCGTCCCAGTAGATCTTGGCGGCTATACCTCTGCCGCCCACGTACCTAGGAAGATACCTCTCAGTCGGAACGGTCTCGGACGAGCCGTCAGTGAGGTCGATCCGTAGGATCTGTCCGACGTAGCCGTGCGTTTTCACTCGAATTCCTCCGGGTCTTCCCCGATCCACGTGTGGCCGCCCTGGACGTATACGATGGCGCCCGTGGGGCAGCTCTCGACGCACGAGGGTCGTCCGCCGCAGAGGTCACACTTGAAAGCGACTCCCCTGGCCTCGTCGAGCATGATCCTGGGGGGATCGTAGGGGCAGGCGTCCACGCAGCTCCCGCAGCCGGTGCAGGCATCCGCGTCAACGACGACTGCGTGGGGCGAGTCCCCGTCGAGCCTGATGGCGTCCACGGGGCACGAGGCCATGCACGCCGGCTCCACGCACTGGTGGCACTGCAGAGGCGTGAAGTCGGGTCCGTTCAGCGGGTTCCGCTTCACCCTGATCCTGGAGAGGCTTGGGGCCACGTATCCCTCATGGGTCAGCGAGCACGCCGCCTCGCAGGCCCTGCAGCCTATGCATATCTCGGCGTCCACCACGAGGCGGCCTCTGGTCGCTTCGATGGTTTCCGGTGAAGCCTCAGGCACTGACTGGTCCTCCAACAGTCACGGGGTATGTCCTGACGGTTATTAGAAGCTTGTTCAAGGCTTCAATGGCCCGGCGCCGACGTAAAATAAGGCAAGAGAAGAGACCAGAGTAGGCTTGGAAGGATATGGGGGGCATAAGGAAGACGTTATGAATATATTTCTTACTTATGAATCAAAAGTAAAACAGAGCAGTCTTCCTCTCACGGACAGGCTCCTACCATATAATACCCTAGAGCACCGACAAACGCACAGAACACCTAAGATACGACCCTCTTATCAACAGACTATTTTAACCAGACGCACCACCTTGATCACGTGATACCATGGTTCAGCTAGCCGAGATAACCTGGACAGACGCGGAGAAGCTGTTCAGCGAGACAGACACCGTCATCCTCCCCGTGGGCAGCACCGAGCAGCACGGCCCCCACAACCCCCTGGGCACAGACCACCTCATCGCCGCGGCCTTCAGCAAAGCCGTCGGCGACAGGACAGGCGTCCCCATCCTCCCAGTGGTGCCCGTGGGAGTCTCTGAACACCACAGGCAGTTCCCGGGCACCCTCTGGGTGCCCCCGGACGTCTTCAGGGACTACATGCTCTCGGTAGCGCTGGCGGCAGCCAGCCACGGCGCCCGCAAGATACTGTTCTTCAACGGCCACGGCGGGAACACCGCGGCCCTCATGGAGGTGGCCGGCGACCTGCGCAGGGAGTACGAGGTGTTCGCGGCGGTCCTCATGACGTTCCCGCCGGGCATAGACGGCCACGCCGGCGAGAAGGAGACAAGCATGAACCTCTACTACCACGGCCACCTCGTCAGGATGGAGAGGGCGGTGGACACCACCCAGAACACCCATCTGGGCACCCTACCCATAACGGGCATCAGCAACCTGGGGCCCATGCAGTTCCCCTGGGACACCATCGACCTGACCCCCACGGGCGTCCTAGGCGGCGCCGGCAAGAAGATAGTGTCCACCACGGCCTCCGAGGAGATCGGCGAGGAGATAATGAAGCCCTTCACCGAGGAGGTGGTGAAGCTGGTGGAGGCCATCAAGGCGGCGGACGCCGACGGGCTGCTATGCAAGCCCCACAAGATGGAGTGAGGCGCCTGCCCTGACCAGCACCCTCCCCAAGAGAACCCAGAACCTGCTGCTCCTAGCCAACGTGCTGATGGTCGTCATCATAGCGGCCGACATGTTCTACCTCACCGGCGTGTTCGAGCTGGAGGACAACAGGGCCTTCACGTTGTTGAACCTGCTGGTCCTGGGGCTGGGGCTCTGGTCCTTCAGGGTCAAGAGGGCCCTAAGGGCGAGGCTGGCAGAGAGGAGAGGCCCGTCTGAGCAGCCGCCCGAGGAGAAAGGGTGACTAGCCCCATAGGCTCCACTTGGGATCAACGGGGCTCCACAAGCCGCTCTAGATCACCGGGTTTCTTCGGCTGTGCTACCCGGGTTCCTCGGCCTCGTCCTCGGTCTTAGCTTTCCTGCCCTTCTCCCGCTCCTTCTCAAGCTCGTCCATCCGCTCGATGAGCCTTCTCACGTTTCTCCTGTTACGTAGCAGAGCCACGTATTCGTCCACCTCCAGGAAGTCGAAGAAGGGCCCGTATATCCCCATGTAGAACTCGGCGAACAAGTTGGTCAGGGGGCCCCCGCTCTCCAGGAGCATCCTGCCCATGAGGCCGAGGTCTCGCTTCACGAAGGCCTGGGCCAGCTTCTCTATGAGCTCGTCCTCCCGCTCCGGGGGCAGGTCCTGCCACTGCTGCCAGTCCGAGGACATAGAATAGAGTATAAAAAAGGGTGGGTATTACTCTTCTGGTGTCAGCTTCTCCCGCAGCCCCGTCTTGTCCATGTAGACGATGAGGGCTAGTACGAGGATCATGCTGCCCAGGAGATACGGAGTCTTCCAGGCGGGTATGGTGTAGCTCTGCATGAAGCCGACGAACATCGACAGCCTGCCCATGAAGGTCATGGCGAAGCTCGCGCCGAAGGCCATGTAGAGCAGGTACTCGCCGAACCTGGCGCTCATCCCAAGCACCCCCTCCATCTCAACGGTGTAGAAGAAGAAGGTGAGCATGAAGATGACGCAGATGGCGATGGTCCAGTTGTATAGCAGCGTCTGCGCCGAACCCGAGAAGAGCGGCACGATGACGCTGGATATCTGCTGTATGAAGCGCGTGAATATGATGGTTCTCAGGCTGAGCCCCAGCTGGGCGCCCACAACTATGGCTATGGGCAGCCTCGCCACGTAAGCGTACTTGGGGTGGATCCTGAAGAGCATCATGACCCCCAGTATGAGGGCCAGCACGAGGGCCCAGTCCCCCCTCATCATGTTGACGACGCCCGTCTGCCAGATGAAGACCACGTTCCATACGATTGTTAAGCCAGTGGCGAACCCTATGTAGCTTTCCTCCGCCAGGGCGTAGAGCGGGCTGCTCTTGCCGTAAAGCGTGGAGAACATGCACATCGCCAGGAAGGCCCCTACAGCGACGACCGATATGTCTAGAAACGCAACCATTTGCTTATCCTCCTACCTCCGTCTGCTTCTTTATGTAGCCCAGGTAGCCGATGTTGCCGATGATTATGAAGATGATGAGCATGTAGTGGCCGAACGTGAAGGCGTCCATGGAGGTCAGGCCGACGCCGGGGTAACCGATGACGTACTCCAGCTCGGCTCCGCCTTTCATGCTCTGTAGCAGTCCCTGGATGAGTCCCGAGTTGAGGTAAGGCTTCTGAGACGGGACGCTGACGCCGATGCAGTTGACGATCATGGGTGTCCCCCTGAGGGCGAAGTGGTTCTGCAGGTGGCCTGTTGCTAGGCCGGTGGAGAAGTCGGCTATGAGGTCCCAGTCCTCCCACGTGTGGACATCGTCCAGGAACGTGCCCTGGATGGATCTGCCGAGGTAGTCCTGGGTGACGATGGCGTGGAAGTCCATGGCCATGGAGGCCACGGCCGGCTCGTTGGGCATCACGTAGCCCAGTATCACGTAGTCCCTTCCGTACTGGTAGTCGTTGGCGTCCATCTGGCTCTTCACCTCGCTGACGATGAGGTCGGGTAGGATGGTGGCCTCCACGTGGCCCTCCGCGAAGCATATCTTGGCCTTGTGGTCCACCAGGACCCTCAGCGAGGCCACGATGCCGCTGTGTATCTCGTTGAAGCCGCTGTACTCGGTGTTCAAGGTGAAGAACACCTTGTCCCCGGCTTCGACGCTATCTAGAACCTCGAAGTACTGCTGTGTGTCGGGGCTGACGCTGACGGGCATGCCTATGGGTCTGAGGAGGGGTATGGTGACGACGAGGAACAGGACCAGATAGACGTACCTCCTGTCGTAAGTGGCCATCCACTTCAATAGTCCGCCTCTGCTGTCGGCCAAGCTAATCCTCACCTCCTATGCCGAGCACGGAGGGCTCCTTGCCCAGGAGCACCCTGACGCCGAAGACTATGGCGCCCACGGTGACGCTGATGAGGAACATCGCGCCGACGCCCGTGACGAAGGTCGCGCCGAGGTATACGCCGATGGGGTTGATGGATGGGAATAGGGCTCCCGTGAGGGGTGCCTGGTAGAGCAGCACGATGAAGCCAGTCAGCAGGAGGAGGATCGCCTTTGAGTTCCTGGCCCTGAACGCCCTGGCCGCGGTTGACGACATGTAGAAGGCCAGTATGCAGTAGTTGACGCCGCTCAGGGGGTTTACTATCGCTAGCATGACCCACTGGTAGGGCCCCTGGTCTCTCCCGAACAGGGCGAAGACGAGCATCAGCGCGATGGCGATGAGCATGTATGCCTTAAACTGCCAGCCCTTGACGCGCCTCGTGATGAAGCTCATGCCGCGCCTGTACTGAGACACCACGGCGAGAGCAACGGTGAAGGCCGTGACCACGCTGGTGATGGTGACCAGCTCCGTGGACGCCTGGTTCAGCTGAGGTATGTCGAGGAAGTAGGGTATGAAGACCAGAAGGAAGGACAACGCCATGACAGCCAGTTGAAGCTGCCTATTCTTCAATATCTCTGACGTTTTTCTTCACCTCCTATGTGGCCAGCAGCCTTAGCACGAAGTCGTTTCCGACCGAGTAGGCTGCGAGCCCGAGTATTATCAGCCCTAGGGCCAGCCACTTGAAGAGGTCCTGCACCCTGATGCTGGCCCTCTGGGCTGGGTCATCCGAGAGGTAGGCGCCCGCCGCCGGGGCCTCCTCACCGATCAGTATGTAGTCGCTTGCGCACGCCAGCGCGGCGACGTTGCTCACGTAGCTTCCCGACGTTATGGTTATGGCTCCGACGGCGTTACTGGTCTCGGCTATGTTCATGGCCTCGGAGGCGTGGCTTCCCGTCATGATGACGCTGCCAGGCCTGGTTCTCTGCAGGATGCCGATGTAGCCGCCCGTGTAGGCGTACTGCTGTCCGCTCAGGAACGGGATGTCGTCGGGGTTGTAGTGGTCCTCCGCGCCCTCCATCGCGTAGGCCGTCCTGACGATCTCCTCCGCCACGGGCCTGACTATGAGGGACGAGTCGCTGCCCCCCGTGGGTACGATGAGGCGGGTGCCCGTCCGGGCCGAGATCCGGGCGACGTGGCTGAGTATGGCTAGTCCGGCTAGGGTCCAGTAGTTGAAGGTGCTGATGCCGAAGCTGCAGACGACGGGTTTTCCCATCTCCGCGGATCGGCCGACTGCCTCCTCTATGGCGTCGAGGCCTGGGATTCTGCGTATGTGTATGGTCTTGCCTGAGGTCATGTAGTAGTATACGAGTGCCGCCATTGCTATGTCTAGTATTAGTCCTAGGAATCTTCCGTCTATAACTCCGGGTACACTGAATAGAATGTCTGCCAAAGTTTTTCCCGTTTTAAAATGCATCCATAAACTATATAATACTTGTTAGCTAAAAATGCAATTCACAAAAGAAGACGCATGTTCAGGGTGGACGTGGAGACAAAAGTTGCATGACGGAATGGATATATGAAAAAAGATCTAAGTAAAAGTAAGAAATAACGTTTAATTGATCAGCCCCCAGAAAACGCTTACAGCCACTGACCAGTTACGAGGGAAACACTCCCCTGAAAACCGCTTATAGTAAGTAACAAACTACAAGGAGCTAGACGCCGATACACGGCGCCAGGTAGTACACCAGCCGGCCCTGAGGGATCTCGAACTCCATCTTTATCGGCATGTCCGTCGAAAGCTCCAGCGTAGCCACCTCGCTGTTGGCGCCTGCCGCGTTCGCTATATCACTCAGGTAGCTCAGCGTGAACGTCGCGCTGCTGTCCTCGTCCACCTTCAGCTCCAGCAAATCATCGCTGCCCCGCGTCCACTCGCTGAAGCTACTGCCCATGTCCCCCTCCGCGTTCACCTTGAACACGTCGCCCTCCACCTCGACACGCACGTGCTCAGACACCAGGCTCGCGTCTCGTATCGCCATCCTCAATGCGTCTGTCGTCAAACGAGCCTTCGCCTTGAAGAATATCTTCGGCTGAGGCACCTCCTCGTCCAGCGGCTCCAGTATGGGCATCTCGAACCGCCTGCTATGCCCCCCACGCTTACAGTGGATCACCAGCCGAGCCTTCTCCTCGTTCAAAACGATACGCACCTGCTCATCCCGATCCACCCGGTCAAGGAAACGCAGGAACTCCTTTATGTTGATGCTCAGCTTGGGCTCCCCCTCACACACGTACGAGTCGAAGAAGCCCCCCGGCAGCTCGAAGTCCACCATGGCCACGTGGCTCGGGTCCATGGCCAGCAGCTTCAGCTGCGCCTCGTTCATGTTAAAAGTCCCCTCCTCCACGATGACGCTAAGCGCCTTCACCAGGTTCCTGAAGGGATCGATCCGCGAAACCTCAACCTCAAACAAACCAAACCACTCGAATATACAGCGATGCTGCACCTAGATAGACACGAGCCCATAAAAATACATTGATTAACTATAATCGCGCCACGTGTAGCCGCACTTGGTGCACCTGTAGAACTGGGTCATGCTCTCGTCGATGCCCCGGGTCTGCACCATCCACCAGTAGGCCTCGTCGTTGCCACACTTCTCGCACAACGCCTTGGTCTTGGGCATCGTGGAGAGGTTCCGCTCCTTCCTGCCGATGACGATGATCTTGTCCTCCTCCTCGCTGTTCTTCCTGGAGATGGTGCGGCTCTCCTCCAGTGGCTCCTCCCACCCGCATTTAGGGCAAACGTAGCAACGCTTCTCGTTGTCGGCGTTACAGAAAGCCCCGCACTCCGGACAAAACTTCACCCGACGGCCTCCGTCTTTTTCTACACCAGAAGCTGTCATTTTTAAACCTTGTGTAGCACGGGCATCCCACCGGCGACCATGGCCGCCACCCGCAGGGCCTCAGGGACCCCATCCCCCGAGCAGACGTCCAAGACCCCCTCGGCGTCGCCCCGACGGAGCCCCACACATTTCACCGTGTACCCGCGCCACATAAACATGTGGCGCTCATCCAGCTCCACGGGGCCCCGTGTCAACCCGAGAACCGGTTTACCCGTCCCAGACGCCAACCCGTCCAGGTCCAGGCAGGCCCCGGCAGGCAGCCCATCCAGTTCCACCGCCGCCACACGTATCTGGTTAAAGTGAACCGACTCCCTGATCATTCCTGTCGCGGCGGCGGTGAGATCAGGCGACGAGGAGACGGCGCACAGAACCCCGTCCACCGCCAAGCCGCCCCGATAGACCACGCCCACCACGGCGTAGACGGCGTCCACCCTGCTGGCCGCCAAACCCAGCAACCTGATCTCCTTCTTTACCTGACGGATACGCACAGGCTTCAACAGGCCACCCCCGGGGCGGCAAATAACGTCAGTGCTTGGCCTCGGCTAAGCTTTTCTCGAACTCCTCTAGGAACTCGTCCAGCTTGCCGTCCGCCCTCTCCGCGGCCTTCTTGACGGCGTCGAGGTGATCCTCACCCTGCCTCAGCCTGATGAAGAGCTTGCTCCTGTCCATCAGTGGGTGGGGCTTGCTGTACCCCGCCATCTCCACGTTACCGTCCTCCAGAAGGTTCTCCTGAAGCAGGTTCAGGAGCGTATGCCCCTCGCCGCTGAACTCCATCTCCATGTAGCCGCCCTCCCGCTTCACGACGTTGATCTTCATACCAGCTCCTCCCTGCCGTAGCTATTGGCCGTCTTCCTCCGCTCCACCCGCCCGCAGTCGGGGCAAGTGAGCCGCCCCCGGTTGTTCTCCAAGAGGCCGCCGCACCTGCTGCAGAAGGCGTATATGACGCCGTACTCGTTGCCCGCGAGGCTCATCTGGTTCAGCCTGTTCTTGACGTTCACTATACGGCCCTTAACTATGTCGCCGCTCCTGAGCGCCAGGTCGATGTTCTTGGTGTAGTCTCGGCTGATGTCGCTTATGTGGACCACGCCGCTGTAGGTGGGGTGGATGAGCTTGCCGTCGAGCATGAATATGTCCACGCGGGCGTCCCTGCGGGCCACCGAGCCCACCTCCGCCACCGCCACCATCCCCTCCTCGGGGACTATGATCTCCGGCGTCTCCTTCTTCACCTCCACCGCCCTGGCGGCGTCGTTGAGCCTAGTCACTCCCAGCTCGGCCGACCTCACCTCCCCGTCGAGTTGGTACGTGCCCTTGCCGTCGCCGTACTCCTCTATGACGGCGAGCGGCTCCCCTGGGAAAACCTCTCTTCCATCTATCATAGGCTTCTTTGCCATGTCTTTCCCTTCTTCTACGTCACCTGCCCCGGTTTTGTGCCCCGGGGAAACCTTGTCTTTGAGAGTGAATCGATCCCGAAGGATCGGGGCTTCTATGAGTACAGTTTGTAATAAACCCAGCGGTCACCCCAGGTACCCGTTCCCCCAGATGTCCTCCCAACGAATGTCGCCGAGGACCACCTCCGCCTCACGCACCGTGAGGATGGGTCTGTCCACGCCGCTCACGCCGTCCACCGCCAGCCTGGGGCACGCCGTGTCTATGAAGGCCTGGGCCTCGACGAAGTTGTTCAGGTGCTCCGCCCTGACCTCGTCCAGGTATATGATGACGGCCTCGCAGCCCTTCTCGGCGAACCTGCGCCGAAGCGTCTCGGCCTCGGCCATAGCCCGCTGCCCAGGCTTCGAGGAGACGAGCACCCCTATCCTCTCGGCCTCCCGGGTGGCGGCGATCTGGGCCACGCGCCTCTTGGCGAGCCCCATGAGGTCGTCCTCCGTCATCAGCCGCACCGTGGCGTTATACGGGTTGGCCACTACCACCGGCTTGCCCGTGTTCATGACCAGCCCCTGGGGGTGGAACTCGCCTCCGCCCACGTACAGGTACGCCTCGACGTCCCCCACCACCGCTTTGGCGGTGCGGTAGCTGCAGCCGAGAACCTGGCCCGGGTGGGGCGTCTTCCCCGAGACCTCGCCCACGTACACCGTGAACCCCCTCCCCCTGAGCTTTTCCGCTATCTCGTCCACCATGTGGACGTGCTGTACCGTGGTAGCGAGCCCTATCCGCCGCCACCGACCAAGGAGGGGGGCGGCCTCCTCCACCAGCGCCTCGGCGTCCAGATCGACCTCGGCGTGTACGAATATGACCGGCACGTCGCCGTCCACCGTCATGCGGCTGTGGCCGTAGTGGACTATGAGGTCAGCAGACAGCTCCCTGGCCTGGTTCACCGCCAGGTCACACGCCCCGTAGCACGAGTCCCCGCTTAGATACACCTGGGCATCCGTGCCCATGCGCAGCGCCTTCACCATCTGGAAGGCGAGGGGTCGCAGCCCGTCGGGCAGCTGCAGCAGAACCCTCTTCGCCCCCCGACCCCTGATCTCCTCGATGACCCTCTCCAGCTCTAGGT
>CAZGZR010000063.1:0-14672 GCA_964529745.1 uncultured Candidatus Bathyarchaeia archaeon | reverse complement strand
CGAGGAGGCCCTGGAATCAAAGACCATATGGGTCTGCACCACGTGCTTCAATTGCGAGGTCCGGTGCCCCCGCGGGATAGACATAGCCAACGTCATGGAAGCCCTGAGGCAGCTCGTTTTACGCAAGAAGTATAGCAGGGTGAGCCTCGACGACCTTAGCCCAGAGGAGCTAAGAGACCTGCCCCAGATAGCAATAGTGTCTAACCAGAGGAAGCTCACCGCATGACACGACTCGCGTACTACCCCGGATGCACGCTGAAGACCAACGCCAAGAACTTCGAGGACTCCGCACTGGCCACGGCCGAGAAGCTTGGCATCGAGTTGGTGGAGCCCGAGAGGTGGAACTGCTGCGGCACCGTCCACTCGCTCTCCACGGACGACGTGATGCACCACCTGGCCCCGATAAGGAACCTCCTGAGGGTGGAGGAGCTCAGAGACTCAGGGGAGGTGGACTCCAGGCAGGTCGTGACCCTCTGCGCCATGTGCTACAACACGCTGAAGCGCAGCAACGCGGTGTTCAAGACGGACAGCGACCGGAGAAAGAAGATCCGCGACAACATGTACAAGGAGGAAAAAGAGTACAGCGGCAACGTCGAGGTCGTCCACTACCTTGAGACCCTGCGCGAGATGGGCTGGGACAAGGTCAAGGAAGCCGTGGAGAGGCCCCTGACCGGCTTGAAGGTAGCCCCATACTACGGCTGCCTCCTGCTCCGACCCAGAGGCACAGGGATCGACGACACCGACAACCCCACGGTAATGGATGACCTGCTGAGGGCGCTGGGCGCCGAGCCGGTGGGCTTCGCGTACAGCCAGAAATGCTGCGGAAGCTACAACACCGTCCACATGAAGGAGGTCGTCGCGGACCTAGCGTACAAGATTCTCAACCAAGCAGAAGAGGAGGGCGCAGAGATGCTGATCACGGCGTGCCCCCTCTGCGAGTACAACCTCGGCCCAATACAATCAGAGGTCGAGAAGAAACACCCTGTTTTTGATTCGATACCCGTGGTATACTTCACCCAGCTCATGGCTTTAGCCTTCGGGTTAGGTGAAGAAGCCACGGCTTTCACGGGCAACACGCCCGACCCGAGGCCCCTCCTCAGAGAGAAGGGCCTGCTGGAGGAATAGAGATGGAGAACAACGCCGAGTATGTGACCATCTACGTGATGGGCAAGAAACACGAGGTGCCTGGCGACCTGACTATAATGAAGGCCATGGAGTACGCCGGACACCAGTTCACTAGGGGAGCGGGCTGCAGAGGCGGCTTCTGCGGAGCCTGCGCGACCATATACAGGAAGAAGGGAAGCTACAAGCTGGAGGGCGCCCTCGCGTGCCAGAAGATCGTAGAGGACGGCATGTACATAGCCCAGATACCCTTCAGCCCCGCCGAGAAGACGACCTACGACCTCGACGAGCTAAGGCCCGACGCCAACACCATGCTTGAGTACTATCCGGAGCTGAGCCGTTGCCTCGCATGCAACACCTGCACCAAGGCGTGCCCACAGGACATCATGGTCATGGACTACGTGCAGGCCAGCCTCCGAGGCGACATAGAGCAGGCTGCAAAGCTCAGCTTCGACTGCATAAGCTGCGGGCTGTGCGCCGTTAGGTGCCCCGCGGAGATCGTCCCCTACAATGTGGGCACCCTCGCCAGGAGGCTGTACGCCAAGTACATAGACGGGCCCAGCCAGCATGTCCTGGACAGGGTTGAGGAGATCGAGGAAGGCAAGTACGACGAGGGCATCACCAAGCTGATGAAGGCCTCGAAGGAGGAGCTCGCAGAGCTCTACAACAACAGGGAGATCGATCTGAGATGAGCGGAGACGTTAGCGGCTACCTAGACTACATGCAGGAGAGCATCAGGAAGGTCGAGGCGACGAGAGCCGGCAGGGTGGGCAAGAGCTTCACCCCCATGACGGCTGAGGAGAGGCAGCGGGTGCTGGAGGAGTACCACCCTGACTGGAAGATGGACCAGAAACGCGAGCTCAGAATAGGCCCGAGCAAGGGCGAGCTCATGCCCCACGAGGTGGCGAACATCCTAGAAGCCCACAGCACGATAGACCCCGATGAGATCGACTTGAGCAACATCGATTACGACGTCGATGTATTGGTGATCGGGGCCGGCGGGGCCGGGCTAAGCGCAGCACTCTTGGCTGAAGAGAACGGCATCGCCCCCGATAAGATACTCATAGTCCAGAAGCTGAGGCTGGGCGACGCCAACAGCAAGATGAGCCAGGGCGGGATACAGGCGGCCGATCACCCCAACGACAGCCCCACGATACACTACCTCGACATAATCGGCGGCGGCCACTACTACAACAAGCCTGAGCTCGTCGAGGCCATGGTGAAGGACGGCCCCGACGTCATCAAGTGGCACGAGGAGCTAGGCGTCCTCTACGACAAGCTGGAAGACGGGACAATGCAGCTGGCCCCCGGCGGCGGCACCAGCAGAAGGAGGATGCACAGCTGTAAGGACTACACCGGGCTAGAGATCACAAGGGTCCTCGTGGACGAGGTCATCAACAGGGAGATAGGCTACATCGAGTTCACCTGCGCGGTCGAGTTCATAATGGACGACGCCGGCCAGGTGGCCGGAGCCGTCCTGTACGACATGGACAGCGACGAGTACAAGATCGCTAGAGCCAAGTCCACCATCTTGGCTACGGGGGGCTTTGGGAGGCTGCACATACAGAACTTCGAGACCACCAACCACTACGGCGCCACCGGAGACGGCATTGTCATGGCTTACCGGGCTGGGGCCAACCTCATCCACCTCGACAGCACCCAGTTCCACCCCACGGGCTCGGCGTACCCCGAGCAGATAGTCGGGCAGCTCTGCACCGAGAAGCTCAGGGCGAGGGGCGCCCAGCCCGTCAACGCCGACGGCGAGCTCTTCGTCTACCCGCTGGAGACCCGCGACGTGGAGGCTTCCGCCCTTATCCGTGAGTGTTACGGCAGGGAACGGGGCATCACTACTCCAACGGGGGTGAAGGGCGTCTGGCTCGACACGCCCCTAATCGACATAATCAACGGCGAGGGGACCATAGAACGCGAGTTCGCCGCCATGTACAGGAACTACAACAAGTTCGGCATAGACATCCGGAAGGAGCCCATGCTCGTCTTCCCCACCCTCCACTACCAGAACGGCGGCGTCGAGATCAACGTCAGGTGCGAGACCAGCGTGCCCGGCCTCTACGCCGCCGGCGAAGTCTGCGGAGGCGTCCACGGAAAGAACAGGCTCATGGGCAACAGCCAGCTGGACCTCTACGTCTTCGGGAGGAGAGCCGGGAAGGCGGCGGCTGAGAGAGCCAAGACCGCGAAGATAGGGAAGCTGAACCTGAATCACATCGACCGCTACGAGAAATGGCTCAAGGAGGCGGGCGTAGAGACGGACAGGAAGTCTCCCATGCTGCTGCCCGAGTACCGCGGCGAGAAGACGTTACAGCACCAGCTCAAAATACTGTAGGAATAGAAAATGTCTGACGAGAAGATAGGCGTCTGGGTCTGCGAGTGCGGTGGCAACATAGGCGACGTCGTGGAGACCCAGGAGGTCGCCGACGCCGTGAAGGACGAGGCGGCCTACGTGAAGGTGGAGCGGTACCTGTGCAGCAAGCCCAGCGTGGACGCCATCAAGCAGGCCGTCGAGGAACAGGGACTGGACAGGGTGGTGCTGGCCTGCTGCACACCCAAGATGCATAGGACCACGTTCCTCAGCAACCTGGAGGAGAAGGGAGTCAACCCCGCGTTCCTCGAGATGGTTAACATCAGGGAGCAGTGCAGCTGGGTCCACAAGGACGACCACGAGGGCGCCACCCGTAAAGCGCTGGACCTCGTGAGAGGCGCCATCGCCAGGGCGAGGGAGTCCGTGCCCCTGGAGTCGAAGTCCATGGAGGTGGTCCCCGAGGCCCTCGTGATAGGCGGCGGCGTGACGGGGATCACGACCAGCCTCAGGCTGAGCGAGCACGGCATGAAGGTCCACCTCGTCGAGAAACGACCCAGCATCGGGGGCCACATGATCCAGTTCCCCAAGGTCTTCCCCACGCTGGACTGCAGCCAGTGCATACTGACGCCTAAGATGGCCGAGGTGAGCCAGAGCCGGAACATAGAACTCTACACCTACAGCGAGGTCAAGGAGATAAGCGGCGTACCCGGCGACTTCAAGGTGAAGGTCTGGGTGAAACCCAGAGGCGTCAACCCGGAGAAGTGCATAGGCTGCGGCGCCTGCAACACGGTCTGCCCAGGGAAAGCCCCGGACGAGTACAACGAAGGGCTGAGCGAGCGCAAGGCCATATACAGGCCCTTTCCCCAGGCCGTACCCAGCATATACACCATCGACTACGACGCATGCCTCAGGTGCGGGGCGTGTGAGAGGGCCTGCCCCGCCGGCGCCATAGACATCGACGACCCGGGTAAGATGATCGATCTGAACGTCGGGGCCATCGTCCTAGCGACGGGCTACGAGTTGTACGACCTCAGCGGGCTGCCGCAGTACGGCCACGGCGTATACCCTAACGTCGTAACGAGCCTAGAGATGGAGCGCATACTCGACGTCAACGGCCCGACAGGCAGCCAGCTGATAGTGCCCGAAACCGGGAGGGAGGTGAAGAGCGTCGCCTACGTGCTCTGCGCGGGGAGCCGGGACACGGAGGTGGGGCGACCCCACTGCAGCCGCGTGTGCTGCCTCTACAGCCTGAAGCAGGCTCAGCTGCTCAGAGACAGGGGCATAGACGTCTGGATACACTACATCGACATCAGGGCCCCGGGCCGCCGGTACGAGGAGTTCTACATGGCAACCCAGGAGAAGGGGGCCATGTTCGTCAAGGGCAAGGTAACCGAGATAGCGCCCGAGGGCGACAGGGTGCTGGTGCGAGGCGAGGACATGATGCTCAACAGGATGGTGGAGAACCCTGTGGACCTAGTGGTGCTGGCGCCGCCCATAGTCACGACCGAGGAGACGCTGAGGCTGGCCGAGAGCCTGAGGGTGCCCGTGGATGAGGACCAGTTCGTCCTTGAGCGCCACCCCAAGCTGGACCCCATGAGCACCAAACGAGACGGCATATACGCGGCAGGGGTGATAATCGGCCCCAAGGACATACAGAGCTCCACGGCGGAGGCCGAGGGCGCGGCGATGAAGGTCGTGAACTTCCTCAGCGGCGACCGCGTCATAGAGCCCAACAGGGCGTACCTCTCGGACCCGGAGGCCTGCACCGGCTGCGAGGAGTGCGTCGAGGTGTGCCCCGAGAACGCCATATCTATGGACGACGGGAAGCCCGTCATAAACGAGATAATGTGCAGCGGCTGCGGAGCCTGCATACCAGCTTGCCCCGAGGACGCCCTAGACCAGCAGGGACTCAGCGACGCCCAGCTCAAGGCGAACATAAGGGGAGCCCTAGACCAGAGCGAGGCAGAGCTCAAGATACTGGCGTTCGTCGAGCAGGAACTGGCGTACACCGCCGTCGACTTGGCAGGGTTAGCCCGTCTAACCTACCCCAGCAGCGTGAGGATCATCCCTCTGCCGAGCCTGGCGCGGCTCAAGAAGGAGCACATACTGTACGCCTTCGCACACGGGGCGGACGGCGTGTTAATGCTTGAGGCCCCAGAGCATGAAGGCCCGTACGGTAACGCGCACGTGATCAGCGAGGAGCGGATAGACGAGTACCGGTGGGATGTGGAGGACGACGACGTTGACAGCAGCAGGATATGGTTCAGCAGGGCCTACGTCCCGGACTGGCGTAAGCTGGAGCGCGTATTCAAGACGTTCCACGACATCGTGGACGGCGAGGGCCCCCTCGGGAGCGACGTCCGCGACACGCTTCTCGAGACATACGGCTAACCAGCCCTTTTCTAACAAACCCCAGCCATGACCACATCTTAAATATCCATTATGGTCATTTCTTCACGATTCGAGTTGAGTGTCGACACTGAGAAACTTCTGAAAGAGGCGTCAAAGTGGAAGGAGATCGCACCAGGCTACCACGCCTTCTACCAGGGGAAGGTGGAGGTCATGCCCAAGTGCGCCATAAGGAGCCTACAGGACTTCAGCATATGGTACACGCCCGGCGTCGCCGAGGCCTGCCTCCAGATAGAGAAAGACAAGGAGAAGGCGTATGAGCTTACCAGCAAGTGGAACTACGTCGCCGTGGTCAGCGACGGTACGCGTGTGCTGGGGCTCGGGGACATCGGCGGCCAGGCAGGCATGCCCGTGATGGAGGGCAAGGCCCTCATATTCAAGTACCTGGGGGGCGTGGACGCTTTCCCGATATGCCTCTCCACGAAGGACCCCGACGAGGTCATCCAGGCCGTCAAGTGGATAGAGCCCAGCTTCGGCGGTATTAACCTCGAGGACTTCTCCAAGCCAAAGTGCTTCTACATACTGGAGAAGCTCAGGGCCGAGATGCCCATACCCGTCTGGCACGACGACCAACAGGGCACGGCGGCCGTCATCCTCGCGGGGACCATAAACGCCCTCAAGTACGTCGGCAAGAAGATGTCCGAGGCCAGGTTCACCATAGTCGGCACTGGCTCCGCCAACACGAGGACCTACTACGTGTTGAAGGCGGCGGGGGTCAACCCCAAGAACATCATCTTGGTTGACAGCACCGGGACTCTGGGAACCTACAGGGACGACATAAAAGGCACCTACAAGTGGCCCATAGCAGAGGAGACGAACCCCGACAACGTCGAGGGGGGCATCAAGGAGGCGGCCGAGGGAAGCGACATAATGATCGCGGCCTCCAAGCCAGGCCCCGGTACCATAAAGAAGGAGGACATCGAGGTCATGGCCTCCGACCCCATAGTGTTCGCTTGCGCCAACCCCGTCCCCGAGATATGGCCCTGGGAGGCCGAGGAGGCCGGGGCCAAGGTAATCGCCACGGGCCGCAGCGACTTCCCCAACCAGGTGAACAACAGCCTCGTCTTCCCCGCGATATTCAGGGGAGCCCTGGATGTGCGCGCCAAGACCATCACCGACGAGATGTGCATCGCAAGCGCCTCGGCCCTAGCCAAGTACGCCGAGGACAAGGGGCTCACGAAGGACTACATCATACCGGCGATGAGCGAGTGGGAGATCTACCCGCTCCAGGCGGTGGAGACCGGCCTCAAGGCCATCGAGCAAGGCATCGCCCGCAAGAAGCTGAACAGCTCGGAGATATACGAGAGGGCGGACTCCATCATCAGGCGGACCCAGGACGTCGTGAAGCTGCTCATGCAGCAGGGCTTCATCGAGGCTCCTCCGCCAGAGTAGTTTTTTTATTATGACCTATACAGGTCATATCAGCTTTTTTTTGGTGGACGAATAAGTTTTTAATGGGCTATCGTGGGTACTATTCACAGTCTGTGAATGATTAAGCGTTTGGTTGATGGAGGGGTGTGTGACGCCGTATTGCACTGAGTGTGGTGGGAAGCTGAAGTGGGACGCCAAGCTGCGCCACTACAGCTGCCAGAGCTGTGGGTTGACCTACACCGAGGCGGAGCTTTCCCGCGCCCTGGATAAGCTGTATGACAGGGACGATGACGAGGACGAGAAGCGGAGGCAGCGTAACCAGGATTACCTGGATTGGTGGACGAGCTCCAAGAAGAAACGGTGACCGGGCACTCAATAAGTATGATAAATATCTTGATAGCTTGAATAAATGCTAAATTGTTTAAAGTTTAAAACCTTCCGAGATAACTATTCTACCAGTAATACTGGTTTGGTGCTGTTATGGTATTCCCCGTCGAATCAGAGGACCGCACGATGCGGAACCTCCTCATGCTCTGCCAGGACGACGCGAGGCTCATCGTCGAGGGCTTCAGGAAGATCCTGGCCATTACCGACAAGTTCATGAACGACGAGGAAGCCCTCAACGGGGCCAGCGAAGGCATACAGAAGATCATCGACGACTCAAGCAGCGTTAAGAGTTCGCTGATAAAGGAGCTCAACGAGATCGGGGGCGTGTTGATGAGCAGAGACGACTTCTTCAGGCTCGTCAGCGCAATAGGAGATATAATGGACAAGATCAAGGGGATAGGCGCACGTTTTATAGAGATAAGGAGACGTGGATACAAGGTGCCTGTGGACGTGGCTCAGGGCATCAACAACCTCTCGGACCTTGCGTTCGATACGATGATCAAGCTGCGTGAAGCCATGATGAGTCTGGGCTTCAACAGCGAGAAGGCGGTGGGATTCACCAAGGAGATAGACGAGCTGGAGCGGCAGTTCGATGAAGCCTACTTCAAGGTCGAGATGACGGTCATCACAAGCGAGATGGAGTTTCCGGCCATACTCATAATGAAGGACGCAATCAACCTCATGGAGAACACCGTGGACACCGTCCGCGAAGCCTCGGACCTAATAAGGATAATAGCCCTCTAAAATGACTCCCACACCCGTACCCGTCCAGCTCCTCGAAGACAACCGCCTCATAGTATGGGACCACAGGAGAGGCAACGAGCTATACGAGGACGGTTTCTACGGCAAGCCCCTGGGAATAGCGAAGCCCAGAGAGGAGTTCACGCAGCCGCTGGTGCTGGACTCGGTTGAGGGGCTGTACCTTCTGCAGCGGAAAAAGGTCACCGTGAACGACATACGGGGGAAAGACGTATCCTTCAGAGCCCTCATGGACAGGGTTTCCTGGGAGGTCGAGGACTTCGAGGCCAAATACGCCGTATACAGGGAGCTCAGGGACCTAGGCTACATAGTGACGCCCGGGATAAAGTACGGATGCGACTTCGCCGTCTATGAAAAGGGGCCCGGCATAGACCACGCCCCGTACGTGATGCAGGTGCATGAACCCGGGGAGCCCCTCGACGCCGCGGAGATAGTGAGGTCTGGGCGGCTGGCCGCCGCCGTCCGTAAATCTTTCATCAAGGCGGTGGAGGTTGAAGGCTCTCTTCGTTTCCTAGAGTTCAACTGGTGGAGAGCATAATTATTCGACCTCTATGGAATCATCCGCCTGAAAAACATGGATTCAGAAACTAGTTCATCTCTCCAGAATCTCTTTTTATATTACTGCTATGGATTTGCCTGGGCTGAAAACATGCAGGTTGGACAACTTAAACAGAAGAAAAAATCCGAGCTTATGGAGGATGAACTGGAGCTTCTCCCCGTGTACACGAGGGAGACGAGCAGGACGAGAATACCCTCCGAAACCATAGACCACCTGAAGGATCTGAAAAGCATCGACCAGGCTCTGACCAAGTTCAAGCTAAGCAAGAACGAGGTGAGGGTCTACCTCTTCTTGGCGAGGTTCGGCTCCCACAAGGCCCAGAGCGTCGCCGAGGCACTGAGCGTGCACAGGACGGAGGCTTACAAGATCCTTCGGAGGCTGGAGGCGCAGGGGCTCATCAGCAGGGTGATGGAAAGGCCCATGAAGTTCGTCGCGGTGCCCTTCGAGAAGGTCTTGGAGAACCTGATAGAGGAGCGGCGGCAGCGCATCCACCAGATGGAGCAGAGGAAGGCCGAGTTGCTGAGCATATGGAAGAGCCTCCCCGAGCCCGAGAACGTTAATCGCGTAAAAGAGACCTTCCAGGTGCTTGAGGGTAAACGCCACATCAGCGTCAGGCTGAACGAGCTCCTCGAGGGCTGTCGCGAGAGGATAGACATACTGGTGTCGGACAGCAACCTCATCTGGCTGTACAACACCCCGTTCCTGGACGACCTGGACGAGATGGCGGTGCACGAGGGCATAGATGTGAGGCTGTTGACAAACTACTCGCCCACCAGCAGCTACGTCCTAGACCAGATAGAGGTGGGGAACGGCGACTTCGCTTACCTGAAGAAGCACGAGATGCCGGGGTTCTTCATAAAGGATGGCGGCGAGATGATCCTGTTGATGGCCAACGATCAGAGCAACCTCTACGGCATGTGGACCAACTACGAGAGCATAGTAAAGAGCTACGAGATACTCTTCAACCTGCTCTGGAAGCACAAGTGAGATCTATCTAAATTCTTCTAATCTTTTATGCCAGTATAAGGTTCAGATTCCACAGGCTTACCGCGATCTTGACTATGCCTGCGACCAGAGGGAACCCGATGAAATAGCTGGCAACCCTAGTCTTTACAACCCGGTTCAACACGTATGGCACCAATATACAGACCGCCACGACGAGGAAATCCGTCATCATCCACTGACCGCTACTCATCAATGATGCAGCCACCGTATTTCCCTCAACGAGGCCCAGTGAGACCCCGAACCTGGTAGACACCCAGTCCCCTAGAGCCCCGACTATGAGCAACAGATACGCCAATGGCTCGATCTTCAGCTCCGAAGCATTGAACAAATAGATCTAAACTATAGATCAATAATCTATAATTTAAATCTATAGATAATAAATGCATAGATGAAAATCAATACAATAAACTAAGTAAATGATAGATAGTTTATTTTAATTAAGGTATTGATGATGATAAATGATTACTCTATCCGCCAGTAGAAGGGGGCGTCGAACCCGAGGGAGGAACCGATGTTGATGCGTATGTTGCTGGAGTCCACGTCGCTCACCCAGAAACCGGTGCCGAGATCCACCTGCGGGGTGACCTGCACGTTTTTCGGGGTCCTGCCGAGGCTGTGAGCTACGTCCACGTAGGTGCTGCCGGTCGTCACGGTGGCTACCCCCACCTCGTACTCCATGTATAGATCAGTGGACGCCTTTACGGCGTCCGGGGTCACTAGGGTAACGTATATGAAAGAAGGGTTAGGCTCTTCGAGCCAGATCTGTATCTCCAAGGTCTCGTGTGGGTCCCAGCTTCCATGCACCGGGGCCGTGAGCTTCAACGGGTTCACCCCGTCTCCTTCCACGCCGTTGAAAAAGACTCTGGTGACGTTCCAATGGCTGCTCGCGTCGCCGGCCTGCGCGTAGGGCACCCAAGTAGAGTTCCTGGTTCCCGACGCGGTGTAGGTCACTATGCAGTCCATCTTGTTGAAGTCCCTCAGCCTGATGCTGGTCTCACCCGTGTTGGTCACGTTAAGCCTCAAGGTCTGTGAGTCCACGAGGCTCCACGAAGTGAACCCAACGTCCTCGTTCAACACGGCCTCGTTCTGGGCGACCATGCTGTCAATCCCCCTGCTGATGATCCCGAAGCTGGAAACCGTCGAGGTGACTAGAATCGAGACACCTGCGATTATCATGATGGCCGTGAACGCGGTGGCTACCGTCGTTGACTGACCCATAACTAACCCCCTATGGTGAAGTAGAGTTCGTCGTCCACCCCGTTATAGGTGTTGAAGCTGAAGTAGTAGTCTCCTTTCGCCAGATCCGATGACGTGGTTATGGTTATCTCGATGGTCTCTGAGTACTGCCAGTTGGTGTCTTCGCTGTTCAGAAGCGTGAAATCCCAGCCCGCCCCCGACTCGGCGTACAGGACGTGGCTGTACTCTCCGATCCTCCCGAAGATGACGTCGCCCAGCTCGACCACCGTCGCCGGTATTATGGAGGTGCCTGTGTTCTTCACCCACACCTTCACCGTGGTGGATGACGTGTTGACAGCCGATATCACATCGATGTTCGTCTCCATCTTGTCGCTGAGCCTGTCCGTCATAGACAGCGTCCCATGCTCCAGCCCAGCCATGGATGTGAGGAAGACCTGAGACAGGGCCGCCGCCGCGATGACCACGGCGACGAGAACCACTCCTTCAGATACTACCGAGGACGCCATCTCTGGTTAACCTCGATTCGGATTATATAGATAGTTTATGAATCGCAGATATGGAAGAATCCCGGCGTGGAGAGCGTCCAGGAATCAGTTAAGCCACCGTGATCTTCGGTTTCTTGGTTTTAAGCTCCTCGACCACGCGCTCCAGCTCGGAGAGCGTTGATATAACCTCACTCGGCCCAAGCATCCCCTCGACCTCGTCCTCCTCGACGCCCTCTTGTCCAGCCTGTTCTTCGACTAAGCCTGCCTCGGGTAAAGCCGCTGGTTCCTTGGACTCTTCAAGATCATCCGCCTCTTCTTCCATCGCTTCAACTTTGATGGTCGTATAGCCCTCGTCTTCGAGGTTGATGGCTTCACCCGGCTCCACGGCGGCTTCCTCCTCGTCGTCCATCAAACCGTAAGCCCGTTCCATGGGGTCCATGGCTCTGATCTCCTGGAGAGCCTCTGTCTCATAGAGCTCCTCCTCGTCGTCTAGACCATACGACGGTGGCTTGACCATCTGGACGTCATCGGGTTCCACCTCCCCTGGCCTACCAGGTGACTGCAGGTCCTCTATTATGTTGAGAACCTGGGTCAAGGCCATAAGCCCGTCAACCTTCTTCTTCACGCTGAAGTACTCGATCACGACCGCAACCATGGCGACAGTGGTTAGGATATACGAGGCTATGAGAAGCATCCCAACGTAGTTATCCCCCAGGATGCTGTCTATGGACGATATGTCCACCGTCTCGTTGATCGCGTAGAGCTGCAGCATCAGCGCGACGCTCAGCACGACGCCTGACACCAGCAGCCATCTCCCCGGCTCGAAGTTCCTTCTTATCGACTCGCTCATTCAATCACCTCTATATGGTAGCCACTCCACCCAGGTAGTTAGCGACGGCCTCGCTGATAATCAAATAGATCGTTCCACCTAAAGCCATTTGCATTCCGGTGTAATACAACACCGTGAACCTTGAGTCTCCCTCCATGTTGTAGACGCTGAACACGTTGTTGAAGGAGAATAAAGCCAACGCGAACACGAAGAAGAGCCTCATGAAAGATATCTCGGGCACCGAGAAGAAGTCCAGCAGCGAGGCCATCTCCCCTATGAACTCGATGAGGGACGTGAAGAATCCGTCGATGGTGCCAAACAGTGCAGCCGATATCACGTAGAGGGGCACCACCAGCCCCACGTGGTAGCTGACGGCCGAGTATCGACGCTCCCTTATGGTGACGTAGATGTGGTAGAACTGCTCAATGAACTTGGAGGCTATGCCCAGGTCGCCCCCGGTGTATATGGTGTCCGTCATTATGGTGTTGATCCGACGGATCAGTGTGCTGTCTATCTCGGTCTCGAAGCCCCACCACGCGATCCTCGGCTCGACGCGCATCTTGATCTTGTTGTTAAGGCTCTGGATGACCGGGTCCAGGCTGGCGAAATCGGTCTCGGACGCGCTCTGAAGTATCTGGGCCAATGGTATGTTGGCGGAGAGGTTGGAGGCCATGTACCTGAAGAACGCCGGGTAGTCCCCCTCCTTCTTCTTGACGTTGTTCACGTATGTCCGCCCGACGAGGCCCCCTAGGAACAGTATTATCCCTATTATTATGAAGTGCATGAACTGGCTCTCAAACGGTATAAAAAGCACTAGGCCAGAGAGCACCAGGCTCATTAGGGCGGCGTGCTCTGCGCGCTGTCTGCTCGGGGGCTTCTCCTTCTGCTCCTGCACCAGTATGGCGTCGGGCTTCGCGTTCTGGAATATGAGCCACGAAAGGACGTAGAGTATGAAGCTCACTATGATGACGATCATGATTGCCAGCAGTATCATTATGGCTGGGTCGTAGAAGATGGACGAGATGAGCATCGTGGTGGTCATGAACAGGGTGATGCTCAGCATCGGGAGGTACGCATCGCTGAGGGTCTTCAACCGGTTTATGGCCTGCATGCGCGACGACTCGAACTCCGCCATGTAGTTCGTGTAGTACTTCTCTATGAACAGGTTCACGGGCTCGCCGGAGGCGATGCTCTGGCTGAACTTGAACAAAAAGTCGCTGAACTCCTTCGTCGGCGCCTCGGTGCTCATGATCTCCGTGGCCTTCGCCTGGGGGTAGCGCCACTGAGTCATCAACACGATTATCCTCTTCAGGTAGGGTATGATGCTATTGAAGATGAGCTTCTCAGAGGCCACCTGAAGCATGAGGACCCTGCTTATGGTGCCCGACGTGATGGACCTCAGGTAGAGCATGAAGAAGGGGAACTCGAACTCTATCTTGTCTCCCTTGCTGAGCCCCTCGACGAACTTGGTCAGCCTCTCCCTCTCGATGATCAATCCTGATTCACCCTGCTCTTGATCTCCTGCTCGATGCCATGGCCCAACTTCATCAATGCCTGGCGCCTCAGCCTCGCGTGAGCCTCCTCGATGCCGACGCCCTGGATGTAGAGGATCGTGTCCAGGACGTCGTCGTACTCCAGAATGTCGAGGGATATCATGTACTCCAAGATCTCCGCCCTCATGAACAGCTCGTCGTAGATCTTCCTGACCTCCGTGCCCGTGTACCCCTTCATTATTGCTATCTTGTTGTCCAAGAGGTAGCTCGTGCCGAGCCCTCTGAACACAACCTTGTCCGTGGAGGGGTCGAAGCTGAAGACCTCGACGAAGTTGAAGGCCTGGTCAGCCGGCTCGTAGCCGAGTATCTCGTTGATGGTGAGGACGCGGCGCTTGTACTTCCCGGTCTCGTAGTCGTGGACGGCGCTCTGGAACAGGGCCGCGTTCAGGTTGTCCACGTGGGTCTTGGGGACGTTGATGGGGAAGTTGGTGAGCCTCTGTACGAGCTTGCCCACCGTCGCCGCGTGGAAGGTGGCGATGCTGGGGTGCCCGGTCTGCATGGCCTGGAAAGCGATGTTGCCCTCGGCGCCCCTCACCTCGCCGACGATGATGTAGGTGGGCCTCTGCCTGAGGGCAGCTTTGAGCAATGCGAACATGGTGACGCCCTCCTCGTCCCCGGCGTGAGCTGTGTCCCTGACGACCTCCCTTATCCAGTTCTTGTGCGGCACATACACCTCGGG
>CAZGZR010000062.1:0-15090 GCA_964529745.1 uncultured Candidatus Bathyarchaeia archaeon | reverse complement strand
CAGGTTGATGGGCTCTTGACCGAAGGCAGGGCGGTGGTGGCGATGACCATGAGCATCCACGCCTCCGAGGTAGGCGGCACCCAGGGCGCGTCGGACTTGGCGTACAGGTTGGCTACCGGTGAAGACGAGCTCACTCAGCGCATCAGGGAGAACGTGGTGCTGCTGCTCTTCCCATGCGCCAACCCAGACGGGCAGATAATGACGGTGGACTGGTACAACGAGTGGCTGGGCACAGAGTACGAGGGATGCGGGCTACCGTGGCTCTACCACGAGTACGTTGGTCACGACAACAACAGGGACGCGCTGACGCTAACCCAGGTGGAGACCCGGATCATGAACAGGGTGCTTCTCAAGGAGTGGTTCCCCCAGGCATACGTCGATTTTCACCAGATGGGGTTCTACGGGTCGCGTTTCTTCGTTCCACCCAACAGTAACCCGGTGAACGAGGTGGCGGACCCAATGGTGTGGACGGAGCAGAAGCACTACGGGGCACAGATGGCGATACGGATGGCGTCCGAGGGTATTAGCGGCGTCGAGCAGGCGGCGGTTTTCCCCGCGGACTTCATGCCCGGGTTCAGCCTAGTGTTCCCGTGGTTCGGGATATGCGGGATGTTCACCGAGTCGGCAAGCGTCAAGGTCGCGACGCCGGTCTATGTTCATTATCACCAGCTTCAGCCTCATCCGCGGGGTCGCCCGGAGTACCGTGCATCTGTGAACTTCAACGACCCTTGGAGGGGAGGCTGGTGGCGCCTCGGGGACATACTTAAGGGCCAGCTGGCGGCGGCCATGGCCACGCTGGAGGTGGCTGCCAACAACCGTGAGATGATCCTGAGGAACATGTACGGGAAGGCGGTGAGAAGCATCGAGAAAGGCGGGGCCGAAGCGCCTTACGCTTTCCTCTTTCCGCCAGGCCAATGGGATCCGAACACGGCTCACAGGCTCCTGAGGACCCTAATGGACATGAGCATCGAGGTGTACGTGGCCGAATCGCCTGTGACGGTGGGCGGCGTCACCTACCCCGAGGGGACCTTCGTCGTTTTCGCGGGGCAGACGGCTCGGCCCTTCCTAATCAGCCTTCTCAGCCGCACCCATTACAGGGATAACCTCTGGGTCAGGTCTCAGGACGGGGCCCCCATGATGAACTACGACTTCGCCACCCAGACCATGGCCGAGTTCAAAGGCGTGGACGTTGTCGAGGCGGAGGCTCTCCCTGAAGGAGCCTTCAGGGAGCTTAAGGAGGTATGTATGCCTGAGGGCGTCGTCGAAGACTCCAAGATCGGGTACGTCTTGGACGGGAGGGTGAACGACAGCTTCAAGGCGGTGAACCTGCTGTCGAGGGAGGGCGTCGAGGTCCACAGGGTACACGAGGCGGTTGACCTAGGCGAAGCGACTCTACCGCCGGGGGCCTTCTACGTTCCTAAGGAGAGTGGCGTGGAGCCCAAGCTCAAGGAGGTCGCCGACGAGGCTCATCTGAGGTTCCATGGGCTCAAGGAGGAGCCCGGGTTCAGCCATGGCCCGATTAAGCCGCTTAGGATCGCGATGTACCAGAGGTACTGGGGCGGTAACATGGACGAGGGCTGGACCCGCTGGCTCCTGGAGCAGTACGGTTTCGAGTACACCACCGTGATGGACAAGGAGGTCAAGGAGGGGCTGGAGGGCTTCGACGTGCTCATACTACCCAGCGACCCGCCCGCCCTCATCACGGGTGATGGCGTCGAGGAGTGGTACGAGAAACGGTTCAAGGGTGCGCTCACGGTGCCCGTGCTACCCTCAGAGTACAAGACAGGCATAGGCGAGGAGGGCGTGGAGAAGGTGAAGGAGTTCGTGGAGAAGGGCGGCAGGTTGCTGGCCCTCTATGAGTCGTGTGAGTTCGCCATCGAGAAACTGGACGTGCCCGTGAGGAATACGGTGAAGGAATTAAAACCAGAGGAGTTCCACTGCCCAGGCTCCACCATAAGAGTTGACATCGACAATACCCATCCACTGGGGTACGGGATGCCAGAGGAGGGCCTGATACTGTTAAGGGGGAATCACGCCTACACGGTCAAGGGAGGCCACTGGAACGAGAACTACCGCACCGTGATCACCTACCCCGAGGAAAACATGATGAAGAGCGGGTGGCTCATCGGCGAGAAGCACTTGGCTAGGAAGGCGGCGCTCATCGACGCCAAGATGGGTGAAGGAAGCGTGGTGCTGTACGGGTTCGCACCCCAGATAAGGGCGCTGACAGACGCCACGTTCAAGGTCTTCTTCAACGCCCTCGTGGGCTAGCCTTTCAACAACTTTATAATTTTGCATCGTTTTCAGGTTGATCAAGATGAAATGCGAGTTATGTGGATCAGAGATCCCTGAGGACGCCAAATACTGCCCGAAGTGCGGCGAGACCGTGGACAAGGGCATACCCGGGTTCATCATAGTGACGACTCCGGAGGTGCCCGGATATAGAATCACCAAGGTGCTTGGGGTCGTTACGGGTCTGACGCCCAGGACCAGAGGCATATTGGGTAAGTTCGTCGCCGGCTTCGAGTCAATGTTAGGCGGCGAGGTCACGGCCTTCACTAGTGAGCTGGAGAAGGCTCGACTGGACGCCATACGACGTGTAAGGGACAAGGCAGCTGATTTGGGAGCGAACGCCATAGTAGGGCTCGACCTGGAGACCAGCGACATGGGGCTTCAGCTCGGGGTCATCGTGATCTCAGCGACTGGTACAGCCGTCGTAATCGAAGAGAAATAGCTACTCGACCTTCCTAGTGTAGTGCCCGGATATGGTCACGATCTCTTGGAACATCTCCCTCTTTGCCTGGCATATGGGGCAGACGTAGGGCGGCTCCTCCCTGAACACCACGTACCCGCACTGTCTACAGTAGAACAACTTCCTGCCCGATTTCTCCAACTCTCCTGAAACCTCCTCTTCAATCTCTTCCTCTTCTAAGCCCAGCGACGCCAACTGTTTCTCGAAGGGCCGGCGTTCCGGTATCGCATTCGCCTCCTTCCTGCCTTCATGTATCTCGTCGTCAACGTATAGGCTGCAGTAACAGGACCCGTACTCGGCTACGTCGGGGTCCCTGTAGTCGCAGGGGCAGATGATGTCGCGGTCCTTCTCGAATTCCCCGGAGGCCATCCTGCAGGGGCAGCTAGGGTAACCGTACCGCTCCTCGTTGGTCTTAAGACCCTCAAGAAGGGTTCGGAGCAGCTTCTCGTCTGGTGTCAGGTATATGCCCCTCGACTTGGCGTCTAGCTCCGCTCGTTTTTTCACGTCGTCGACACTGATCATTTGGCGATGGCCTCTTCAATGGCCTGCTTCTTGAATCCCGAGATCAGTTGTTCGTCGTCGATTATTATTATTGGGAAGGCCAACGGTGCACCTCTCTTCTTGAGCTCGATTATGACCTCTTTCTGCTCGTCCCTGTTGACCTTGTCGACGTCCACGTACTCGTAAGTCATCTCGTTTTCTTTGAGGAACTCCTTGGTCTTCTTGCACCATCCGCAGGTGCTCAGCGTGTAGAGGAACAGCTTAGGCTCTTTCCTCTTACCGTCTACTTTCACTGGGTTCATAAGTTTACAACCATCGATTTGGTTTGAGTAATGGACGGGAGTCTATAAAGTAGATGGTCGGGTGTCTCATACTCCTCCGTCTCCTGCGTGAATGTTTTTTATCATCGTGAACCGACCTTCTCTTGATTACTATGGGTGGTAAGAAGGTTTACGACGGCTACAAGGCGTTCAGCTTCCTTGAGCCGGGTTTCGACTACAAAGAGTTCAGGCTAACGGCGCATCCGCGTGTTGAGCCGTACTATGTGCCCCTGAGCAAGGGGGAGGAGGAGAGGTTTCAGGGGCTAATGGAGAAGAGCATACTGGTCGATCTCCACGAGCATCCCGTGCTGTGGCCTGAGGACATGACCGAGGTGCCTGAGATGCACAGGCTGGGCAGGCAGTTCACTGCCTACGAGGCGCTGAGCACGAGCCACCTGGACTGCGTGTTCGATAACATGATGGACGGGATGGCCTACGTGACGAGCTACAGTGGCTGGAAGTGGACCGACGTGGTCCACGACATTGGGATCAGGCTAAGCGACGTCGCCCACCAAGACATGGTGACCCACTGCAAGACCGTCAGAGACATCGGGAACACCCACGAGAGCGGCAAGATAGCTCTAGTGCTTGGGCTAGAATCAGCTTCACCCATAGAGAACGAGCTGGACAGGATCGACGTCCTATACGGACTGGGGATTAGGAGCATGGGTATCTGCTACAGCGAGAACAACGTGCTGGGCGGCGGCATGGGAGAGAGCAACCAGAGTCAGGGTCTAACCGACTTCGGCTACGACGCGGTAAAGCGGATGAACAAGCTGGGGCTGCTCGTAGATGTGGGCCACACGACGGACAGGACGGCACTTGAGACGATAGAGGCGAGCAACGCGCCCATCTACAACAGTCACAGCGGCCCCTCGGTCATCGCCTATGGTCACACCACCGGCGACGAGGTGCTCCACGCTCTAGCCGAAAACGACGGCCTCATAGGCGTAGGCGGCGCCGGCAGGGGACTGCGCACAGAGAGACATCCCGTGGGTAGTATCGAGAGCTATATGGAGTGCGTCGAGTACTGCATCGAGTTGATGGGTATAGATCACGTTGGCTGCGGCCCTGACACGCTCTACGGTGCCCATCAAGAGCTATATGATGTCTGGTTCCCTCTACGGATGGGGCATCATGATAGACCGGGCTCTGAGGCTGAGAAGCCTTTCACGGTGCCGGAGGGCGTAGTTGACCCGGGATACGTTAAGGGGCTTGAGAACCCCAACGAGTACGTGAACATACCAGGTGGATGATCCTTCACGGGTACAGCGACGGGGAGATCAAAAAGGTTGTGGGACACAACGCGCTTAGTTTACTCGACAAGGTCTGGGTCTAACCACTTCTTCTCTAGTTTAGTAATGAAGTGGTTGCGTTAAGCCTCTTTCTCTGATTCTTTGTGATGTTGCATTCTGATCTTGATGGAATCTACGACCCTTTCCTGCGTAGGAGGGCTGCTCTTGTGCCAGTAGTGTTCGAAGATGTCGCGGCATAAGCTCAGGCCGTCAGCACTCTCCGTGGCGAAGCCCACATAGTCAAAGGAGCCGTCGCTGAGCGGGAACGCTACTATGGCTTTCCTCTCAGTCACATAGAGAAACACCTGGATATTCTCCAAAAATCGAGGCTCAACCCGGCCTTCTCTCCATGACTTAACCAGATATTCCTCGTCCTCTGCCGTGATATAGTCGGGCCTCTCCGCATCTAGTCTTCTGTTCTCTTCTTTACTCATGGGGTCGATGGACCTGATCCTGACGCTTCTTTTTAACGCCTCGACGCCAAGCGGTAACGTGTTTAGTAGGTATTGATCATGGATCATCCAGACGTATTCCTCGGCTTCCTTGAACAGGTTCTCAAGCAAGCTAAAAGTGACCCATACGTCCTCTGTAAACCTACTTTCGCTTAACTCACTTATCCTCGAAACGAATCCTGATGGCAGGTGATCGAGGCTGTGCGTATTGAAGTATCTCTGGTAGGTGGAGGCGAAAAGTTGCCCAGGGATGAGGCGCAGCGTGAGACGCCCGTAGGGTGTCAAGCCGTATGTTCCGTCAGGGTTCCTCTGGACAAGGTTGACGTCAACGAGGCGGGACGTGTGCCTGCTGCACTCCTGCGTCGTCACGTCTATCCTCTGAGCTAGAGAAGTAATGTTCATGTTCTCCTCTCTAAGGCTGTAAAGGATGTTAAGCCTCTCTTCGTTCGACAGCTCGAAGTATAAGTCGCACAGCCTCTCCACGTCTTGAACCATTCTATCACCATTAATTTCTACTCGTTAAATGTATAACACGTTCGATGAGGACTTCGAATAAAGGAAAAATGAGTTATTGGGTTCAGTAGACCCTATTGAGGAAACCCCGTACGAGCCTTTCGAACTCCTCGGGGACGTCCTGCGGTATCATGTGCCCCGTGTTCTCTACCTCGACGACGTCAAGTTCAGGCAGGGTGTCTTCCATGCGCTTCAAGGTCTCGGGTGTGACCAAGTCGCTCTGCTCTCCCCTGAGTAGAAGCGTCGGCGTCACTATGCGCTCTACATAGGGCCAGAGGTCCGTGGCTAGGCCGCTGCGCACCCTGTCGCCTCGGGGCTTTAACTTGAGAACCTCCTCCTCTTTCTCGAACGCATACCTTAGACGGTTCTCATAGTAGTAGTCGGCGAACAGCGGGTAACGCTCCCTCAGCCACCTCAGCGCATCGGCTTCATCCCTGAAACTTTCAGGGGGCTCGGAGCGGCTGCTTCTCCCTGTTAACTCGAAGGGTGCTATGTCGACGAGTACCAGACCCTTGAACTCCACCGGGTGTTTGGCAGTCAGCACCATGCCCATCATGCCGCCGACGCTGTGGCCTATGAGAACGCTCGGCGCGAACCCTAGCTGCGTGTAACACCCTCTCATGACCTCGGCATGATCTGGGAGGCTTATGGGCCTTTTAGGCGGGTCGCTGTCCCCGTGGTCGAGGATGGTGAGGCTGAGGACCTGGTAGTCGTCCTTCAGGTTCTCGGCTAACTTGTCCATGCTGTGCCCATCCATCCCCATGCTGTGGATAAGGAGAACCTTAGGTCCTTTTTCCCCCCATTTAACGTGGTGAACCCTGTAACCTTTACTCGACAGGTATCCTTCCTTCATCGATCTCTTTAACGGCTTAGATGGTTTTAACTGGTGTGTTTCATCAAAATGGAGACGCTATTTTTCCTTGTTGTATAGCTCCATGGCCCACTCGATGAGCTTCTGGGCTTCTTCCACGT
This sequence comes from uncultured Candidatus Bathyarchaeia archaeon, assembly GCA_964529745.1. GTDB lineage: Archaea > Thermoproteota > Bathyarchaeia > TCS64 > TCS64 > RBG-16-57-9. Next base: position 8,285 of record CAZGZR010000062.1, on the reverse strand, counting down.
CTTCCCATTTGAGAACCTCGGTGACTACCCCCTCTGCGCGTTTATAGTTGTTATAGAAGTAGGTAAGCTCGTCGATCACGCTCCTCGGAAGATCATCTAGGCTGTTGATGTGTTTGTAGAACGGGTCGGTGGTGCTCACCGCGACTATTTTATCGTCCATCTGCTTACCGTCCACCATCTTAATGTTCGCCACCGGACGGGCTACGGTTACGCAGCCTGTGAAGGTAGGCTCGTTTATTAAAAGCACCGCGTCCAGGGGGTCACCGTCGTCGTCTAGAGTCCTAGGTATGAAACCGTAGTCGCAGGGGTAGTAGGTGTACAGCACCCGGTTGAGCTTGAAGATCCCCATCCTGGCGTCGTACTCGTACTTGTTCCTGCTATTCCTCTGTATCTCAGTTACTATGTAGATGCTCTCAGGGGGCTCTGGTCCAGAGGGGAAGTCGCTCCAGTAGTTCACCATTACGAGCCTAGAACGACACCCACAATTTAAGCGATTTCATGTGGGTTAAACTCTTATCAGTCGAGTTCTGTTTAGACTCACTGTGATAACCGGGAATAGGGTTACTCTCAAGCCATTCAGCCTTGAAGACCTCGAGTTCCTGTATGTATGGAACAACGACCCGGAGTATGAGGGGGAATACGAGCCCCATGAGCCGGTTACTAGAGAGGAGCTGGAGGACTGGCTGCAAGAGGAGAAGCCTGATCAAAACTGGTATGTAATCCAGACGGAAAAAGGTCAAAGGGTTGGGCAGCTAGTCGCAAGGGAAATGGAGGAAAACGCTGTACAAATTGGGTACCGTGTAATACCGCCGATGAGAAATCATGGATACTGTACAGCCGCGGTTAATATGATCGTTGACCATTATTTCTCCGAGACCGACGTTGGGAGGATCATCGCGGAGGCAAACCCAATGAACACTGCCTCGATCCGTGTGCTCGAGAAGACCGGGTTCACACAGATTTGCTACAAGGAGAAGGCCGTGGAGATCAACGGCGTCTGGAACGAAGGAGTGGTGTACGAGTTAAATAAGGATGACTGGACTAGACGTCGCCGTATATCTCGTCCACGTTTTTAAGGACTTCCCGCCAAAGCTCCAGGGTCTCCTCGGCCTCCTTCTTTTCGAGTATCTGGATGACGAAACCTGTGTGGACGAGAACGTAGGTACCCGGCTTGACGCTGCCAGGCTCCATGAGGTCGATGACTGCCTCACGTTTGACGCCTCCGAAGTCGATTACCGCGGTGCGCCCCTCCACGCTCTCAACCAGCCCCGGAACAGCTAGGCACATATCACAGATTTCACCGGGCCGCTGCTTATATTGATATGGGTTTAAATCCCGGTGCACATTCAAGGTGTCTAACCCGGGTGAAGCTTTTGAAACTTGAGGAGGCGCAGAAGGCTTTCACGGCCATAACGCTCGCAACCTTCTTCGCCATGTTCGGCGATACCGTACCTCATAGTTTTCAGCCTCTATTCATCGCGGGCCTAGGCGTCACACCGGCCGTCGTTGCCTTGATATACAACATCAAGAACGTTACCCAGACCTTTCTCCGTCTGGTGTCCGGCGCCTTAAGCGACAGCATAGGCAGGAAGAACATGATGCTCTTTGGGATGGCACTATTCGCCATAACACCCTTCATCTACAGCGTCGCCCAGACGCCGACGATGCCCGTCTTGGCCATGTTCGTCAGCGGCCTAGCCCTCAGCGTCTATTTCCCTCCCTCCGAGGCATATGCCTCCAGCCTATATCCGTCGGATAGAGCCGGGGAGGCGATGGGTCGCTACCACATGAGCTGGGCGGTCAGCGCAGTCATAGGCCCAGCTGCAGGCGGCTACTTGGTCAGGTTTTTCCCGAATTACAGGCCTCTCTTCGTCGTATCTGGGTTGATCACCGCCTTGGGGTTCCTGCTCATCTGGAGATACATGGAGGATGATAGGGACGCCAGCTGCCCCATTAAGCCCGGCGTCCAGATACAGATGATCCTATCTGAGTTCCCGTCCACCATGAGAAGGCTACTCGGCAACAAGAAGGTTATAGTGGCATCGACAGCGGTCTTCGCTCACGCGTTCTGCCACTGGGGGCTCGTCACCTTCATTCCGCTGCTGGGAGCTGCGATGGAGATGAATGAGCTAATGATCGGCTTGACGCTGACCGCCAACGCCGTCGTCATCGCCGTGAGCCTACCAATCGTTGGGTCTCTCTCGGATCGTGTGGGCAGGTTTACATCTATAGCCGTGGGGCTGTTGCTGAGCGTGGCCACTTTCGTGTTCATACCCTTGGCGCCTTATCATTGGATGTTGCCAGTGCTCAACGCAGTACTTGGGCTATGTGCGGTCCTCGTCTTTCCCATAAGCCAGGCCGCGACCATGGAGGCGATTCCGCCGGGGGACAGGGGCTCCGCGACGGGGGTCTGGGGGATGATAATGTCTCTCGGCGGCACCGTCGGCATGTTCACCATGAGCGGGGTGCTGTATGTGGCCTCCATCGAGTGGGTGTTCTATGCTTGCGCCGCCGTCACTCTTGCCTTTTCATTGGTAATCGTTTCCATGAGGGATTACTTCGATTAAGGGGTCTAATCGAGTTGCAGGGAGATCGTCTTGTGTTAAGACCTCTTTAATGCCTTCACCTCGTAGGTCTCAGGGTCAACCACGACGCCGTAGTCAGCCTCCGCCGAAGTTGGGGACACCAGACCGTTGGCTACGTCCGTTACAACCCTTTTTAAAGGCCTTTTTAGCGGGTCTCCGAATCCTCCGCCCCCCGGCGTCATGATAATCAGCGCGTCGCCTCGTTTCATCTCGACAGTGCACTTGGATGGGAGCACTTTCGTCTCGCCTGATGCCCTTATCAACTTATAAACACCTAATCCTCCTGGTTTACCTCCTTGGAGGCCCCACGGCGGTATTTTGTTACGCTCCGCCATTATGCTAAGCACTGCCTTGTCGCTTGTCAGGACCCATGCGCGCTCTATTCCGCAGCCGCCTCTGTGTTTCCCGGGGCCACCGCTGTCCATTCTGAGCCGGTAGGCGAGGAACCTTAGGGGGAGGTATGCCTCCAATGCCTCTATGGGGGTGTTCATGGTGTTGGTCATGTTGACGTGGACGCCATCGACGCCGTCCCCCGTGGGCCTTCCACCGCTGCCGCCTCCGATGGTCTCGTAGAAAGTCCAGGGCCGGCCGTCTGGGAGGGTGCCGCCGATGGTTATGTTGTTCATGGTGCCCAGGCCTGCCGCAGGTACTTTTCTCGGCAGTATCTGGCTAAACGCCCTCATCAACACGTCTACGTTACGCTGGCTCGTCTCGACGTTGCCCCCCGCTACAGGCGCGGGCCTTATTGGGTTCATCATGCAGCCCCGGGGTATCCGGAGGGTGATGGGTCTGAAGCACCCGTCGTTCACCGGGATCGATGGATCTGTGACGCTTATCAGCATGTAGTAGATGCCAGCCACGGTGACGCCTAGGGGTGCGTTCACTGGCCTATCAACCTGATCCGAGGTGCCAGAGTAGTCGAAGGTGATCCCGTCTCCCCGCTTTGTCACTGTTACGGATATCTCGATGTCGCCGCCTCCAGGCAGTATGTCTTCCATGTAGTCCACGGCGCTGTAGACGCCGTCCGGCATGGCTGATATCTCTTCCCTCATGTGCCGCTCGCTGTGGTCCATGGTGCGGTCCATGGCCTCGTGGAGTGCGTTGACGCCGTGCTGCTCCACGAGTTCTGCCACTCGCCTTGCTCCCGTGACGTTGGCGGCGATCTGTGCCCTGATGTCTCCCATCTGTACCTCGGGGGTCCTGACGTTGCTCCTGATAAGCGCTTGGATATCTTGGTTTATGACGCCGCGCCTTACCAGTTTGACTGGCGGGATTATGAGACCCTCTTGGTAGAGCTCCGTGGCGTCTGCCGCGAGGCTGCCTGGGGACTTTCCCCCCACGTCGGTGTGGTGGGCCTTGTTGGCGGCGTAGGCGACTACCTCTCCTTCGTTGAACACCGGCGCTATGACCGTGAGGTCAGGGAGGTGGGTTCCGCTTATGTAAGGGTCGTTTAGGAGGACCATGTCGCCGGGTTCAAGCTCCCCCCGGTAGATCTGGAGGCCTACCCTGACGGCCAGCGCCATGCTGCCGAGGTGGACGGGTATGTGCTCGGCTTGGGCGATGAGTTCCCTCCTGTGGTTGAATATGGCGCAGCTGTGGTCCATACGCTCCTTGATGTTGGGGCTGTAGGCCGATTTCTTGAGGGCGATGCCCATCTCCTCCGCCGCGTAGATTAGGGCGCCCCTTATGACCTCGATGGTGGTGATGTCCAGAGTCAACCCGTGAGCCTCCTTAGTATGAGGTTGCCGTACTCGTCAGGCATGTAGCTCCAGTCCGGGTACACCACCGTGGTGGCGTCGTACTGCTCTATCACGGCGGCCCCCTCCCCTAGCCCGTTAAGCGTGGAGCGTTGATAGACTTCGGTTTCTACCCATTCACCCGGGCTCTCGAAGTATGTGTTTCTGTGATCTGGTGGCGAGTCAGATCTTTTTTTTCGGTGGCGTCTCAGCCTAGGCTTCTCAAGGAGCCCCACTACCCTGAGCTTGGAGTTTACTATCTCCACGGGCTCCTCTTCGGCTGAGTAGCCGTAGACCTCCCTGTGTTTGGTGTGGAAGGCCTTGACGCTCTCGGCTATCGACGAATGGGTTACGGGCTGGCCGGTGTTCACGTTGAGCTCGTATCCTTGACCCCTGTACCTGATGTCCAGGGTTCGTCTGTAGCTGCGCCGATTCTCCGGGATGCCTTCCTGGCTTAGTGTCGCCGCCCCCTCTGCCTCCATCTCCCTGTAGAGGGTCTCCATTTCGGCGGGGTCGGCGTCGCGTACGTCTCTTATCACGGGTCTGCTGTAGTCGTGGAACAGGTCTGCGGTGAGGAGCCCTAGGGCGCTGAACATGCCTGGGCTGGGCGGCACTATTATCTGCCCGACTCTGAGTTCCTCGGCTAGGGCACAGGCGTGCATGGGGCCGGCGCCGCCGAAGGCGACGAGGGTGAAACGCCGAGGGTCGTAGCCGCGTTCCACGCTCACTATCCTGAGTATCTTGCTCATCATGCTGTTGGCTATTCTGACGACGCTGACGGCTGCCTCTTCCGGGGAGACGTCGAGTTTGGAGGCCAGAGCTTTGAACGCCTCCTCGGCGAGTCTGGGATGTATCTTCATGTCGCCGCCGAGGAGGCTGTGGGGGTTCAGCCTGCCTAGGATGAGGTTGGCGTCGGTGATTGTGGCGTCCAGTCCGCCTTTCCCATAGCACGCGGGACCTGGGTCGGCGCCGGCGCTCACGGGCCCCACGTGTAGTGTGCCGTTTACGGCTTTGGCTATGGTGCCTCCTCCGGCGCTGCATTCGGCGAGGTCTATGAACGGGAACCTGACTGGGTAGCCGCTGCCTTTGACGAGGCGGCCCATGTGTACGGTGCCGGCTACCTCGTACTCGGGGACCACCTCGGGCACCCGTCCGCGGATGGTGCCCGCCTTGGCTGTGGTGCCCCCCATGTCGAAGCTGATTATGTCCCGGGTGCCGGTCTGTTCGCCGAGCCAGGCGGCCGCGATGACGCCTGCGGCGGGCCCCGACTCGACGACCGTTGCTGGTCTCATGCTTATGACGTTGCTCCGGGCCATGCCGCCGTTGCTCTGCATCACGTAGAGGGGCGCCTCGAGGCCCAGCCCTTTGAGATCTGTCTCGAGCCGGGTGATGTAGGTGTGCATGACGGGCATGAGGGCGGCGTTTACGACGGCGGTGCTGAAGCGCTCGTACTCCCGGTACTCGTTGGATATCATGTGGGAGGCGGTGACGTAGATGTCGTCGAGGGAGTTCTTTATGGCCTCGTATACGTGTGTCTCGTGGGTCGTGTTGGCGTAGCTGTTGAGGAAGCCGACGGCCACGCTCTGGACGCCCCCGGCTCTCAGCTTGTCTATGATCATGTGTAGCTCTTCCTCGTCGATGGGAGTCGTGATCTGTCCTTCGTGGTTCACCCTCTCCTCCAGCTCGTATCTGTGCCTTCGCTTTACCAGCATGGGCGGCCGCTCGAAGAACAGGTTGTATACCTCGGCTCTGCGCTGCCTACCTATCTCTATGACGTCCCTGAACCCCTTCGTGGTGACTAGCGCCGTGACGGGGAGCTCCAGGTTCACCTGTCCTAGGAGCGTGTTGGTGGCGATGGTGGTTGCGTGGCCCACCATCCTCACGTCCGAGGCTTCATGATCCTCTAGGTAATCTGTGAAGGCTTCGACGACGCCCCTCTCCGGGTTCGTCGGGGCTGAGGGTGTCTTTATGTTGAGCACGTCGCCTGTCTCTTCGTCGAAGGCCACGAGGTCTGTGAACGTGCCTCCAACGTCCACGCTTACACGGTGCAACCGGCTTCCTCCGATGTACAGAAGAGCATCCGCGGACGGATAAAATAAACGAAAAACTTTGTCTTAAGCTTGAAGCCGCCGAGCCTAATGGTCTCTGGGACGACGAGGCTCTTGGCCTCCATTTGTTGAGTTATGCTTGGAGTTTTTCCTGTTTTAACACTTTTAGAAGGAACTTCTTGGTGCTGGGCATTATGTCGATGGAGTCGAGATCGTCGAACTCTACCCACCTCGCGTCAGGCGCGTCCGAGCTGGGCGTCACCTCTCCGGAGACGTACTCGCAGAGATACTCGAACAATACGTAGTGGTACCTGACCCTATCGTCTTCGTCGCGGTGGATGGAGTCGAATACGGTGATCAGCTTAACGGGCTTGACGGTTACACCCGTCTCCTCAAGTATCTCCCGGACGACGGCCTCCCTCACGGTCTCGCCCACCTCAACCGCCCCGCCGGGTAGCCCCCACTTACCTTCCGAGGGAGCCTTCCCCCGGACGCTTAACAGCACACGGTTGCCGTCGATTACTACTCCGGCTACCCCTGGGATGGGTCGGATAGGATACTGCCTGCTCGTAACATGCACCTCTATACGGAGTCGTGCCCCTCTTGGAGGGCGCGGAGGTTCATCTCCCTCATGCTGGGCCGCATGCTCTGCTCCACGGCCTCCTTCAGCAGGTCGAGGCTCACCATGTTGGAGCGCTTCGAGAGGGCCCCAAGCATCACCATGTTGGCGACGATCTGGTTGCCAAGCCGCACCGCGACATCTCTGGCCGGGACCCTATAGAGCTCGACGTCGTCTCTGACGTCGCCCTTGACGCGCTCCATGACGCTGGAGTCAGCGAAGACCATGGAGCCCTTCTTGGCGTTTCCTATGTACTTGTTGAAGGCGGGGAGGCTGAGCAATAGCGATATGTCGCTCATCTCGAACTGGAGGTCGTTGATCTCGTGGTCGGCTACCATTATCTGGCTCCTGCAGCTCCCGCCCCTGGCCTCGGAGCCGTAGCTGCGGCCGAAGACCACCTCGTAGCCCTTAGCGAAGAGGGCCGCGCTCAAGAACTCGCCGCTTGCTACTATCCCCTGGCCGCCGGTGCCGCCGATGAGTATATTCCGCTGCATCCTATTCGCCTCTCGCCTTCCTCATGATCTCCCTAAGCGCATCTGTGAACTCGGGTCTCGTCTTCTTCTCGAAAACCCCGAGCGTGATCTTTCCGTCCAAGTGGTCTTTTACTTCGCTCACCGTGTTAAGATTGAGCAGCTTGCTCTGGACCTCGCCTAGGGACTCGGCTTCTACGCGGACCACTCTGCCATGTTCCATGTGGTCAACGATCTTGGCCTCGACGCCCTTAATTTCTTGTATCTGTTTCAGCGCATCCTCCGGGGAAGCCTTGGGCACCGCGTAGACGTAGCCGCTTCTGTCGGGCCTATCCTTGACCACGGTGCTCTCGGCGAACATGTCCAGTATCCGCGGTGGCAGGCTATCCACGGGGCCGCGGAGGTTGAATATCCGGCGCTGCTGCGTCGGGCACTGGCTCAGCACCTCTATGAAGCTGAAGCCCTTGTGCGTTATGGCCTCCTTGATGCTCTGGGTGAGCTCGACTACGTGGTAAGTGCTCCACTTGGCGACGTAGCTGGCGCCGGCGGCTCGGACCAGCCGGGTTATGTCGAAGGGCGACTCTGGGTTCCCGTAGGGGCTGGTGACCGTTGTCTCGCCGTGGAGCGTCGTGGGGGCTATCTGGCCGCCCGTCATGGCGTAGCTCATGTTGTTCACCAGGATCACCGTGAGGTCTATGTTCCGCCTCGCCGCGTGGATAAGATGATTACCGCCTATCCCGGCGCCGTCGCCGTCCCCCACGAAGACCACCGTCGTGAGCTCGGGGTTGAAGGTCTTGGCGCCCGTGGCGAACGCTATGGCCCTGCCG
>CAZGZR010000061.1:0-15199 GCA_964529745.1 uncultured Candidatus Bathyarchaeia archaeon | reverse complement strand
GGATGAGGGCGTCGGCCTGTCCTATGGCTGAGAGGAACCTGTTGCCGAGGCCGCGGCCCCTCCACGCGTCCTTGAGGAGGCCGGGGACGTCGATGATCCTTATGGGGATGTAGCGCCAGCCCTCTATGCACGCGCTGTTGCTGGGGTTGTCCTCCACGTCGAGCTCCCTGCAGACGCAGGCGTCGCAGACGTAGGCGGTGCCGGCTGTGGGCTCCTTGGTGGTGAAGGGATAGTTGCTTATCTCGGCGTTGAGGAGGGTGGCGGCGTTGAAGAGCGTGGTCTTGCCCACGTTGGTCTTGCCGACGATGGCGAATGTGAGCATGTTTTTCCCTCAATGAAGGATGGGAGGCATCCAATATGAGGGCATCGATTCCGTGTGCGAGGTGCCATATGGATGGGTTGGCGTCACATGTCTATTCCGGGCCTCTTGTCCTGCTTGGCCCGTTCAACCACCCTCTTTATCCGCCTCTCCCGCGTCTCGGCCCTCTTCGCCTCGTTTATATAGTGGATGTACATGAACCGCGCCGAGTTGGGGAACCCCATGAAGTTCTTGTACGCCTCGGGGCTCTTCTCCAGCGCCTCCAACAGATCGTCAGGCATGTCGGGAGCCTCCCTAGAGGTGTACGCGTTCTCCCATCTGCCATTCCGCTTAGCCTCCATCACCGCATCGAGCCCCGCCTCGGCCATCCTGCCCTCCTCGATGAGCCTCTCCGCCCGCTCCCGGTTCCTGAGGCTCCAGACGCTCCGCGGCCTCCGTGGACTGAACCACTGGGTGAACTCGTGGTCGTCGAGCCGCCTCATCCTGCTGTCTATCCAGCCAAAGCACATGGCCTCGTCCACCGCCTCCTCGTACCCGAGGCCCTCCTTGGGCGATGCCGCCTTCTGTATCACAACCCACGCCTCGTTCACCGCGTCATGGTTCTCTTGCAGCCATCTGCGCCATTCTTCGCCGCCGCGGAACCGCTTTGCCCCGGTTTCACTCATCCTCTGAAACCTGTTTTCTCGGGTAATAAGTATTAATAATATAGAATAAATGCGTGAAAAAACGGTTTTTTCGGTGTATTTCCATGAAAAATACCTGAAACGATCGTTCCACGATGTTCTTTAGATATAGCCTCTGTATGTTACTTGTCGGTGAAGAAATGGTGTCTAATCAAGTCACCGCGTCCAAGGATGCCGTCCTATTCCCGGACGAGCTGGAGATCGTGGACGTTGTGGGTGAGAGGTTCGACGCGGGTAACTGGTTCAAATATATGTCCGATAGGCTGAAGGAAAAGCGTTCGGTCTCCGAGAGTCTCAGCAGAATGAGGGACTCTAAAATTCTTGAAAAGTGATTTTTTCCAGATTTAAACTTATTTTTAGTACTAGAACCGTTTTTTTAAATTGTAAATGTCACACTGATTCATATACATACTCTGAATCGTCTATCCACGATGTTCTTAAGACGCCCTTTAGGGTTAAATGGGGCTATCTGGAATGGATTCGAAAGTGATCAAGGCGTCCAAAGCCGCCGTCCTGTTCCCGGACGAGCTGGACATCGTGGACGTCGTGGGGGAAAGGTTCGACGCCAGTAACTGGTTTAAGTATATGTCTGATAGGCTGAAGGAGAAGCAGTCGATCTCCGAGAGCCTCAAGAAGATGAGAAACACGCATATTCTCGAAGAGAAGAAGTAAGGTTCACCCGCTTTATGGGGTTTAACCTTTTTCCACTCGACGCTGCTGTGCACCTAAGTGTGTAATATGTTTCTTTGGCTCATATCTCATTAATATCAGGGCTTCAAGCATGTTGACCGTATGAAGCCTCTACACGTTGGGGTCTTAGCGGCAGTCTTAGCTGCCGTCGGGATCATTGCTTTCAGCTACAACCCAGGAGGCGATGAGGGAATGGCTCCCATGTCGGCGGTACCAGGGCCGCCGACGCTAGATCTCCCTTCGGCTTTTTCGTTGACGGGCTTCGTTGAGCGCCACGAGAGTGAGGAGATAAGCCTGACAGGGGACATCTCTTCCCAGTCCTTCAGTAACTGCACCCTGAGGCTTCATGGATTCAGCGGCGTCGCCATAACCGGCTGCATGTTCGAAGGCTCGCGGATACACGTCGTTGACTGCGTCAACGTCTCGCTTGTCGGTAACGTCTTCCGTGACCACTACGTCTGGGAGGACCCGGCCATCCTGGTGCAGGGGGTCCACGGCCTCCGCTTCAACGGTAACATGGTTGTCAACAACTCGGTGGGGATGGTGGTGGAGGGGGGCTCGGACCTGGAGATCTCGTTCAACGTTTTCGAGGCCAACGACCAGCACAACGCGGTGATGGGGCTGAACAGCCACGGAGCCGCGATCTACAACAACGTCTTCAGGTACAACTTCCCCCACGCGTTGATGATAATGAACCGGGAGGAGGACCCGTCTGTCCGCATCGACGTATACGAGAACCTCTTCGAGCTTAACATAGAGGACGCCGTCAACTTCGAGGACTTCAGGGGAGCCACGGAGCCCACGCTTGTCAGGGGGAACATCATCAACGGTACCGGCCAGGCGGGGATCAACGTCGAGTACAACAGCTGGGGCGCCAACATAGTCATCGAGGGTAACTACATCGCCGCCAACGGGCTGCTCACCGACGAGCTTTGGACGAGAAGGGGCGACCGAAGGGGTTGTATCCGAGTCATCCCCATCAGCCGGAGGCCTACTCAGAGGGGTGGAAGCACGGTGTGAAGCTGGAGGACTGCAGCGGCATGGCTTTCAACAACACCATAGTGGGTAACGTCGGCTCGGGGATCGACTGCGTCAACGCCAGAGACATCACGACCTTCGGCAATACGGTCCAAGGGAACAGGGTTGGCGTATCGGTAAGACCCTATAACGAAGAATCCCTCATCCGCGGGTTCTCTCCGTTGCTTGAGGAAGACGCAGGCGTATCAAGCCATTATATCAGGGACAACTTTGTCGAAGATAATGAATGCGATTGGTACGTCGAAGAAGGTTGCAGTGTAGTCAACCAAACTGGTTAATGCCAGTATGGGCTCGGGTGACGATGTTCAATGACGCTAGAAGCGATAACCCTTATACAAACTACCCCTTTACTCAGGGTGAGTTTAGACCTTAGGCTTCGCCCTGCTTCCGTGTACACATTACTCCCAACGTTGAGGTAGCACCTAGTCAGGACGCCTCTGCTCTATTCTGTGCCCGAGACCCTCGGAAACCAGAGCGGGTAGCCTATTCCACGGCGAAGCGGCGTATCTCGTTCTCCCCGGGCCTCCTGTAGCTGAAGGCATTGTGCTTTATCTCCAGAAGCACGTAGTCGGGGTGGTTAGGGGTGTCGAAGTAGCCCTTGGCCCACCCGATGAGCTCGTAGACCCGCCTCTTGGTGTCCCTGTCATCTACCTCCATGGCGGTGGCCTCTCCCCTTATGAAGCCCCCCCGTCTTCCCCCTTCAGCGTCATGTAGTACTCGACCCGGGGGTTCCGCCGTATCTGGGCCAGCTTCGCCGCGTACACGCCGCCCTTGGCACCCGTTATCATGTAGAAACCGTCGCCCGTCTTGATGAGCGTCATGGGGCGTACACGGGGCTGCAGGCCCTCAGCCGTGGCCAGGTAGAACACCTGTTGCTCCCCGAAACAAGACAACACTTCTCCCAACATCAACTATCGTTAAAGAACCATGCCGGAGCCCGGATAAGCATATCAATGGAAGACTCATGGAAGCCCACGCACTGACACGGAGCCCCATAAGCCTTCAAGGCAAGCTATAAGGACGCGTCCACATATACTCACGGGATTCCATGAAGGTTGTTAGATCCAGCCAGGCTCCCTCGGAGGAGATGACCGGCGGCATATTCACGGGGACCATAAGGATGACCCCGTTGATCAACGCCGAAGCCGGCGCAGAACAGCTAAAGTCGGCGCTCGTGTACTTCCCGGCGGGGGTGAGGAACAAGCTGCACAGCCACACCCACGAGCAGATACTGTTCGTCACCAAGGGCAAGGGCGTAGTCGCCACCGAGGAAGCCGAGCACATGGTCGGACCCGGGGACATGGTGGTAATACCCGCGGGTGAGATGCACTGGCACGGCGCCGCAGACGACGTAGACTTCGAGCACCTCTACGTGGTGCCCTTGGAAAGCAAGACCACCTACTAACCAGAAGCCAAACCCTTTTATTAGACAACCATTTTTCCCCGAAAAACCAAGAAACGTTTCCCCGAGTAAACGGGTCTCGATAAGTGGATAACCTTATGCGCCACAACCCCCCAGAACACATGACAACCGATGGCTAAGATGGTGGGGCTCGTCGGCAAAGCCAACGTGGGCAAGAGCACGTTCTTCGGCGCCGCCACCCTCAAACCCGTGGACATTGCCGGCTATCCTTTCACCACCGTCAAGGCGGACAGGGGCGTCGGCTACATCCGGGCCCCCTGCGTCTGCCGCGAGTTTGGAGTCCAGGACAACCCCCAGAACAGCGCCTGCGTGGACGGGATACGTCTCATACCCGTGGACCTCATCGACACCCCCGGCCTCATCCCCGGCGCCCACCAGGGCAGGGGCCTCGGCAACCAGTTCCTCGATGAGGTACGCCGCGCAGACGCCCTCATAGTGGTGGCCGACGCCAGCGGCGCCACCGACCTCAACGGCCAGCCCGTCGAACCCATGACCAACGACCCCGTAGACGACGTCCGCATGTTCGAGGACGAGTTCGACCTCTGGCTCCGCGCCCTCATAAGGAAGGACTGGGACAAGGTGAGCCGGACAGCCCAGAGCAGGAAGGAACCCATAAGCAGGCACCTGGAGGAGCGGCTCACCGGCCTCGGCATCAGCCGCGGCCAGATAACCCACGCCGTCCAGGAGGCGGGGCTCGACGGCTTCAACAGCGTGGCATGGACCGGCGACGAGTTCAACCGCTTCACCACCCAGCTCCGCAGGGTGAGCAAGCCCCTCATAGTGGCCGCCAACAAGGCCGACAGGGACGGGGCAGAGGAGAACGTCGAGCGCATGGTTGAGGCGGGGTACAGGGTGGTGCCCACGTGCGCCGAGGCCGAGCTGGCGCTGAGACGAGCCGCCGAGGCGGGGCTCGTCCAGTACACCCCCGGCGACCCAGGTTTCGAGGTGACTTCCCCGGGGAAGCTGACCGACGGCCAGCGGAGAGCCCTGGAAAGGATAAGGGAGAGGGTGTTCGACAAGTGGGGAGGCACCGGCCTCCAGGACGCCATAAACCAGGCGTTCTTCGGCCTTCTGGACATGATAACCGTGTACCCCGTCGAGGACGCCGAGAAGCTCACAGACCACAGGGGCCACGTGCTCCCCGACTGCTACCTTGTCCCCCGGGGGACCACGGCCAAGCAGTTCGCCGCCGAGATCCACACCGACCTCGCCGAGGGCTTCATATACGCCATCGACGCCCGCACCAAGAAACGCCTCGGCGACACCTATATCCTAGGGGACCGCGATGTGATACAGATAGTGTCGGCCAAGGGCCGAAGATAGGCGAAAAAAATGGTCAAGGTACTCGTATCCGACCCCATAGACGACGAGGGAGTCAAGATGCTCAGAGACGCCGGCTTCAGCGTAGACCTAAGGACCGACATCACAGCCGAGGAGCTCACGGAGGTCATCGACGGCTACGACGCCATAGTCGTCAGGAGCCGCACCAAGCTCACGGCGGAGGTCCTAGGGAAGGCGGCCAGCCTCAAGGCCATAGCCCGCGCCGGCGTCGGCCTCGACAACATCGACACCGGTTACGCTAAGGAGAAGAAAATAGAGGTCTTTAACAGCCCCGAGGCGCCGTGCAACGCCGTCGCCGAGCTGGTCATCGGCCTCATGCTCTGCATGGCGAGGCACATCACCGTCGCCGACAGCACCATGAAGCAGGGCCTGTGGGAGAAGAACAGGCTCACAGGCATCGAGCTAGGCGGCAGGACCCTGGGCGTCATCGGGTTCGGCCGCATCGGCTACACGGTGGGCAAGAAGGCCAGGGCCCTCGGCATGGAGGTCCTAGCCTACGACGTACTCATGGACAAGCTCCGCCGCTACGTCGAGGAGATCGGCGCAAAAGACGTTGACCTAGACACGCTTCTCGCGGAGAGCGAGTTCGTCACGGTACACGTGCCCCTGCTGCCCCAGACCAGGCACATGATCAGCACCGAACAGTTCGAGAAGATGAGGGACGGCGTCTACGTAGTAAACGCCGCCAGGGGAGGCATCGTGGACGAGGCCGCCCTCAAGGCCGCCCTGGACTCGGGGAAGGTCGCCGGGGCAGCACTGGACGTCTACGAGTCCGAGCCCAGCCCCGACCCCGAGCTGGTTGAACGCGCCAACGTGGTCTGCACACCCCACATCGGGGCCGGCAGCGTCGAGGCCCAGCGGGGCAACAGCACCATAGTGGCCGAGAAGCTCATCAAGTTCTTCGGGTGAGCGCCATGATAACCATACTGGGCGCAGGGCTCTCCGGGCTGAGCGCGGCATACCACCTGGGGGACGGCTACACGATGCTGGAGAAGGAGCCGAGGGTGGGCGGCCTCTGCAGGAGCGTGAACATCGACGGCTACGTCTTCGACTACGCCCCTCACATACTCTTCACCCGGGACGAGTACACGCGGGACCTATTCTTCAGCCTCCTCGGCGAAAACCTCCAGACCCACGAGCGGAGAGCCTACATCTACATGATGGGCACCTACGTCAAGTACCCCTTCGAGGCCAACCTGAGCCCCCTGCCGAGGAGCGTCATCGACGAGTGCATCCAGGGAGTCATCGACCGGAGACAGGCTGAGCCCCGGAACTTCATGGAGTGGATATACTCGACCTTCGGCGACGGCGTCGCCAGGCACTACATGGTGCCCTACAACCAGAAGGTGTGGAAACATCCCCTCGAGGAGATGAACACCGACTGGATCGCGGGCCGCGTACCCTCCCTCAGCGTCGAGGAGATGAGGAGGGGCGCCGAGGGGCGGCAGGACAAGGACTTCGGCCCCAACGCCGTCTTCTGGTACCCGAGGCGCGGCGGCATAGGCGCCCTCGCCAACCGGCTGTCCAGGGGTCTGAGCGTCTCGCTGGGCTCCACCGTCACCCAGCTGAAGCCCCGCGGAGACGGCGTCAAGGTGGTCTACACTAAGGACGGCGAACAGAGGCAAGTGGAGTCGGACACCGTCCTCTCGTCGCTGCCCCTACCCGAGGTCGTCAAGATGATCGACGGCGCCCCCGAGGAGGTGCACAGGGCGGCGGAGCGGCTCGTTCACAACTCCCTGGTATGCGTCATGGTCGGCGTAAAAAGGCCCCGGATCACCGACAAGCACTGGCTCTATTTCCCCGAGAAGGACCTCGTGTTCAACAGGATCAGCTTCCCCATGAACTTCAGCCAGGATACGACGCCCGGGGGCCGAAGCAGCATCCTCGTCGAGGTCACCTACAGGGACCACGTGGACGTCGAGGAGACCAAGGAACGCGTGCTCATAGACCTCGTGAAGACGGGCCTCATAGGCGAGGACGACGAGGTGGAGACCTGTAAGGCGGCCAGCTTCAAGTACGCCTACGTCATCTACGACCTGGACCACAGGAAAAACGTTAACATAGTGCACAGGTACCTTGAAGATAACAACATCACACCCATAGGGAGGTTCGGCGAGTGGGAGTACCACAACATGGACAAGGCGATACAGTCGGGGAAGAGGGCGGCGGAGACCCTGCGCCTCTGATAAGCGTCGTTGTCCCCACGTACAACGAGGAGAGGAACATCGAGAGATGCCTCCAGTCGCTGCACGGCCAGACCATCCCACGGGAAAACATAGAGATAATCGTCGTGGACGGGGACAGCCTGGACAGGACCCGTGAGATCGCCGGGAGGCTCGCCGACAAGGTAATCGCCCAGACCAGCCTGGGCGTCGGCGGCGCCAGAAACGACGGCTTCAAAATAGCTGAGGCCCCCATCGTCGCCACCACGGACGCCGACTGCCAGCCGTACCCGGGGTGGCTGGAAGCAACCCTGAACGGCTTCGAGGAAGACGAGGTGGTCGCCGTCACCGGGTTCCTGGACCCCAGCGACTGGGGCGACATGACGTGGGCCGAGAAGCTCACATACCAGGCCTTCTTCGGGCTCAGCAACGTCATCCTCGTCGCCCTCGGCGGCCTCGGCAGGCACCACCTCTGCGGCGCCAACTCCGCCTTCAGGAAGACAGCGTTCCACGAGGCCGGCGGCTACCTCCCCCTCGCCTACGCCGACGACGTCGAGATATTCAAACGCATCAAACACAAGGGCAGGATCAATCTGCTCCACGGCATGACCATCCGCTACAGCGTCCGCAGGATCAAGAAACTGGGGCTCCTCAACTACATCCGCCTGGTCTTCAAGATGGAGTGGGACGTCAACGTGAGGAACCGGAAACCCATGAAGGGCGAATACGCCCGGCAGACATACGAATGAATCTTCAGATATGACCCGTTGAAGAAAGCTGCTATCTGTTGCCCGCTACCCAGCCGACGTCCTTGTCGGACCTGATGGCGGGGTGGCTCGGGTCAACCATGACTACCTCGAACCACTTGTACTGGCCGTCCTCCCAGACCCAGTAGCTGTTCAGCACCTCGAGGTTGGGGTACTTACGGGCGGCCCGCTCCTCGGCTATGAGCCTCTTGCTCTTTGCCGGAGTAAACTTCTTGACGCCCATGCGCTTCTGCCTGCGCCCGAGAACCGGCCTGATCTTGCGTCTGCCGCCCCTGCGCACACGTGTGCGGACCACGACGAAGCCCTTCTTGGCCTTGTAGCCCAGGCTCCTGGCCCTGTCCAGACGCGTCGGCTTGTCCACCCTCACTATGGAGGGCTGCCTGCGCCAGAGTATGGCCCGGCTCTTCATGGCCTCGCCTACGTAGCTGTCGTCGGGGCGCTTCCACGCCTCCCTGAGATGCCTGTACATTGAACGTTCTCCTCGATGGGCTATCAAACATCATTGGTTCACATTAATAAAGGTATAGACGGCGCCGGAAAGGTGCGCTGGGCTCCTAGACGCCTATAAGCGCGTAAGCTATGAACAGGGGCGCGAAGAGGGACGCTATCTGGCTTATTACCGTCACCAGCGTGTTCAGCGAGGGCCCCGCCGTGTCCTTGAAGGGGTCCCCCACGGTGTCGCCTATCACCGCAGCCTTGTGGGCGTCCGAGCCCTTGCCGCCGAAGAAGCCCGACTCGACGTACTTCTTGGCGTTGTCCCAGAGGCCCCCCGCGTTGGCCATGAGTATGGCCAGGAAGAACCCGCTGAAGATGGCGCCGCTCAGGTAGCCTGCCAACGCCTTTATCCCCGCGACGAAGCCCAGCACTATGGTCGCAAGAATCGAGAACACTATGAGGGGCAGCAGCTCGGTGAGGGCGCCCTTGGTCGCTATGTTGACGCACCTGTTGTACTCGGGTGTGCCGGTGCCCTCCATGAGGCCGGGGATCTCCTTGAACTGGCGGCGTATCTCCTCGATCATCCTGAAAGCGTTCTTGGATACGCCGAGGATGATCATGGCCGAGAATATGACCGGTATGCTCATGCCTATGAAGACGCCCATCATGACCAGGGGGTCCATGAGGTCGAACACCACGGTGGCCCCGACAAGCTTCTTCACTATCTCCTGGTAGGAAGCCAACAGCGCCAAGGCGGTGAGGCCCGCCGCGCCTATGGCGAACCCCTTCGTTATGGCCTTCGTCGTGTTGCCGGCGGCGTCGATCTCGTCGGTTATGTCCACGACGTCCTCGCCGAGCTCGGACATCTCCGCGATGCCCTTGCTGTTGTCCCCGATGGGGCCGTAGGCGTCGCCAGCGATGATGATGCCGGCTACGCTTAGCATGCCGACGGCCGCGATTCCGACGCCGTAGACACCGTATATGGTGAACGCGATTGCCGATCCGACGCCTATGCCGATGAACGCCGGGAAGCAGCTTATGAGACCGTAGCTGAAGCCCGTGAGGATGTTTATCGCTGCCCCGGTCTGAGCCGCCTCGGCGGTCTTCTTGGCGGGGGACCTGTTGATGGAGGTATAGTAGTCGCTGGTCACCCCGATGACGACGCCGGCCGCGAGACCCGCAATGTTGCAGTACCAGATCCTCGCGTCGTAGCCGAGCAGTATCGTCGCGCCGTAGGTCAGAACTGCGAACACGATGGTCGTAGCGTACGTGCCCATGTTCAGCGCCTTACCAGGGTCACCGTCCTTGCCCACCCTGACGATTGCGACGCCCAGTATGGACGCCAGTATGCCGATGCCCGCGTAGACCAGCGGCACTGCCTCAAGGTAATTGATAGGCCGTGTCCCACCCAGGATCATGGCGGCCATGATGGCGGCCACGTACGAGTCGAAGAGGTCCGCCCCGGAGCCGGCGCAGTCGCCCACGTTGTCGCCCACGTTGTCAGCGATGACCGCGGGGTTACGTGGGTCGTCCTCCGGGATGCCTAGCTCGACCTTGCCGACGAGGTCCGCGGCGATGTCCGCGGTCTTGGTGTAGATACCGCCGCCGGCCTTCATGAAGAGGGTGAGGGTGCTGGCGCCGATGCTCATGCCGAGGACGATCTCCGGGTCCCTGGTGAGCCAGTAGATGATGCTTACGCCTAAGAGGGCGAGCCCCACCACCATGAGCCCCATTACGGCTCCCCCCCGGAAGGCTATGGGGAACGCCGCGGTGAGGCCTCCCTTCTTGGCCGCGTTGGCGGTCCTGACGTTG
Organism: uncultured Candidatus Bathyarchaeia archaeon; assembly: GCA_964529745.1. Taxonomy (GTDB): domain Archaea; phylum Thermoproteota; class Bathyarchaeia; order TCS64; family TCS64; genus RBG-16-57-9. The sequence goes on along the minus strand of CAZGZR010000061.1, from coordinate 4,529 downwards.
GCCTTGACAGCGATCTCCATGCCGATGATGCCCGCTAAGCCGGATAGTAACGTCCCGAACACGTAGGTTACCCCGATCTTTAGGCCGAGGGCCGCGGAGAGTATCAAAGCCATGACTACCACGAAGACGCCCAGGTACGTGTACTCCGTCTTGAGGAACGACCTGGAGCCCTCCTGGATCCATCCCGCGATCTGCTTCATCCGGTCCGTCCCGGCGTCCTTCTCGTTAACGTACCTATACAGGAACAACCCGATGAGAATCGATATTATCGACGCCGCCGGCGCGATTAGCCATGCTTCTGCCATTGCACTCGTTCCTCCATCAGTTTACTGATATCGCCTTTAATCGACTTGAAATATATAAAAATGTGTGGGATAAAGGACACGTATTTACTGTTTTCTGTGCTCTACATACCGCCGCCGTGGGATAAGCCGCTGGGGCAGTATCAGGAAAGCGGTTAGGCTGCCCACGAAGCAGTAGAGGAGCTGGAACGGCGTCAACGGCACCACGTGGAACACCTCGTTCAGGAACGGCACGTAGATTATCAGGAACTGCAGGACAACGCCGACCACTACCGAGACGAAGAGCATCTTGTTCGCCGTTATGCCCTCCCAGCCCAGCTGGAAGATGTGCTTGGTCTCGCTCCTGCACTGGTATGCGAGGAGGAACTCGAAGAACACGATGCTGGTGAAGGCCACCGTCCTCGCCGTGGTGGCCGCCAGCTCGAAGTCCCCGGTTAACTCTACGGCGGTTATGTAGGTGTAGAAGAAGGGTATGAAGTCGCTGATGAAGTCCACGAGAGCCGAGAAGAGGATGAACCGCCAGAAGCGCCTGAGCATGTCCTCCTTGGGGTCGCGGGGAGGGTACCTCATGATGTCAGGGTCTGCGGGGTCGATGCTCAGCGCGACGGCTGGCAGCCCGTCCGTCACCAGGTTCACCCATAGCACGTGTATGGGCAGGAACGGCACGGGGAGCCCCATTACAGCCGTGACGGTGATCTCTATGAACTCGTCGAAGTTGGCGGCCAGCATGAGCCTGATATACTTGCTCACGTTGTCGTATATCTCGCGGCCACCCCGGATGGCCCGGACGATGGTGGCGAAGTTGTCGTCCTCCAGCACCATGTCGCTGGCCTCCTTGGTGACGTCGGTGCCCTTGATGCCCATGGCGACGCCGATGTCCGCCGCCTTGAGCGCGGGGGCGTCGTTGACGCCGTCCCCCGTCATGGCGACTATGTGGCCCAGCCTCTTCAGGCTCTGGGCGATCCTCATCTTGTGCTCGGGGCTCACTCGGGCGCAGACCCTCACGTCATCGATCATGTCGTCGAGCATCTCGTCGCTCATGGACTCGATCTCTACGCCCTCCATCACGGAGCCCGCCGTCTCCTCGCCGAGTATCCCGATCTCCTTGGCGATGGCTACCGCGGTGATCCTGTGGTCGCCGGTGACCATAACGGAGCGGATGCCCGCCTCCTGGGCGGTCCTGATGGCCAACGGCACCTCCTCCCGGGCCGGGTCGATCATGCCTTGCATCCCCACGAACACGAGGTCGTTCTCCACCTCCTCGACGTCGAGTTCTGTGAGGTCGTAGTCGTCGGGCAGCTGCTTGTATGATACCGCGAGCACGCGGAGGGCCTCCGCGGCCATGGCGTCCATCTGTTCACGGTTCCTCCTCAGGTCTTCAACGGTGACGTTTCTCACGTAGTCACCCACGAGGAGGCCGTCGCTGCGCTCCATGATTATCTCGGGCGCGCCCTTCACGTAGGCGACGAGCCTACCCTCGGGGGTCCTGTGGATGGTTGCCATGCGTTTACGGGCGGAGTCGAAGGGCAGCTCGGCGACACGGGGGTAGTCCTCATTGAGCGCCGCGATGTCCATCCCCGCCTTCATGGCGGCAACGAGCAGGGCGCCCTCGGTGGGATCGCCGAAACAGACCCAGGCGCCGTTGTTCTGCTGGATGTGGGCGTCGTTGTTGAGGGCGCCGATCCTCAGCAGCAGCTCAAGGTTGTCGTCGGATGCGGGGTCGATGGTCGAGCCATTCTCCGTGAACTCACCCTCTGGCGCGTAGCCCGCGCCGCTAATGCTGAACTGACGGGCGTTGGTGGCGGCCTTCGTGACGGTCATCTCGTTCTTGGTGAGGGTGCCCGTCTTGTCACTGCAGATCACCGTGGTGCTTCCTAGGGTCTCGACGCTGGCCAACTTCCTCACGATGGCCTTCTGCTTGGCCATCCTCGCGGTTCCCAGAGCAAGCGTGATGGTGAGCACCGCGGGCAGACCCTCCGGGATCGCCGACACGGCCAGGCTGATGCTGGTCATGAAAACCTGTTCAAGGGTCCTGTCGTGGACGAACCAGAGCACCAAGAACACGAAGACGGTGAGTATGACGCTGATGATGGCCAGCTGTCTACCTATCTTCTCCATCTTCTGGCGGAGGGGCGGGGGCTCGACGTCGATGGCCTGCACCATGCCCGCGATCATGCCGAACTGGCTGCTCATCCCTGTCTCGGTGATAACGGCGACGGCTCGGCCGTTGGTGACGACGGTGCCCATGAAGACCATGCACTTCTGGTCTCCGACGCCGGCGTCGGCGGCGACGGGCTCCAGCCTCTTATAGACTGGCCTCGACTCGCCAGTCAAGGCTGCCTCGTCTACCTCAAGGTTGGCTGCCTCGATGAGCCTCCCGTCCGCGGGGACCCTGCTCCCAGCCTCAAGCAGCACGATGTCGCCCGGAACCAGGTTTATGGAGTCTATGGACTCTTCTCTGCCTTCTCTGAGAACAAGGACCTGGGGACTCACCATGGCCTTGAGGGCCTCGACCGCCTTCTCTGCCCTGTACTCCTGTACGAAGCCGAGGATGGCGTTCATGACGACGATGAAGAGTATCACGATGGCGTCGGTCATGGGCTCGCTCTCCTGTATGGCGAGGTAGGCCGAGACCGCCGCGGATATCACGAGTATGATCACTAATATGCTGGTGAACTGCTCGTAGAGGATGTGGTACCATTTTATCTTCGCCTCCTCCTTGAGCTCGTTGGCGCCGTATTCCTCAAGCCTTCTGCCGGCTTCCTCGTCCGTGATGCCTTCACGGCTCGTCTCAAGTGCCTCGAGAACGTCTTCTACTTCTTTAGCGTGCCAGTCTATGTTCTCCAAATACCACACCGTGCCACATATTATCGGGGTTCTGTTTCTCCAATGGGAAGATATTATGACTTAAAACTTCTCCGCTGAATTTGGTCAACGAGGATAAGGCGGCCATGATACACGGTTCTCAGCCCATGAGTTCAAGGAATCTCCTCTGCCTGAGGACAAGAGCCTTTACGCCTGCTTCCCTCAGCTTCTTCCTTAACTCGGCGTCGGTCGTGCCCACTATGAGCCCTTTTCCCTCGGCTGTCCGCAGTATGGACTCGTCCACCGTTTCCCCTTCCTCGACCTCAACTTCTAGGACGCCGCACCTCTCCGCGAGTTTCTCCGCGAAGTTCAACTCCTTGACGAAGGACGGGCTGGCACCCTTTTTCAGTTGCGCTATCTCCCTTAGGACGCTTCTGGTCACGTAGTACTCCGGGGGCTGGTTGAGCACACGCTCCGCCTCCTCGAATATGTCCACACCGAACCTTAACGGTATCAAAAGGAAGTTGGTGTCGAAAAGTATCTTCGGCGGCAAGTCAGCCACTCAAGGACCCCACGCCGATGAGCCTCCACCTTCCGCTGATGCGTCGGCTGATGGCCACCCGATCCCCGGGCTTGGCGCAGACGGGGATGCTCAGCTTGGTCTCCATCTCACCCTTCTTGACGTCTGTTACCTCGCCCATGGTCTTGGCCGTGCCCACGTTGAGGAGAAGCTTCTCTCCCTTCGCTATCTGAGCCACCTTCTCCCTCTCTCGGCTGCCAACGACGTTCTCGAACAGCTCATACTCCAGCCGCAGATCTTCAAGCACCGGAGGCAGTGTACCCGGTCTCCCCGCGAGGCTACCAACGAGCCCGTCAGACTTGGTCAACGAGGGGTCAAGCATGGTGCCGATGCCGGCCAGACCGCCAGGGAACGCCTCATCTACGGCTGTGCCTCCCACGTGGAGGCTCGTTATCTCCGTGACCAGCTCCCTCATCTTCAGCCGGTTCTTCTGCCTCGTCGGCAACCCTGGCTTAATGTCGATCTCGTCACCCATCTCGAATCGCCCCTGGGTGATGCTTCCCCCGATGACTCCGCCCACCATGTCGTCTATAGGGGTCCCCGGCTTGTTGACGTCGAAGCTCCTGATGATGTGCATCCTCGGGGGGAGGTCCGGGTCACGCTTGGGCGTGGGCAGGTATTCCTGCATCGCCTGGATGAGTAGGTCTATGTTGACGAGCTGCTGCGCGGACACAGGTATTATGGGGGCGTCCTCCGCTATGCTGCCTTTTATGAACCTCTTGATCTCGTCATAGTTCTTCAGCGCCTTATCCATGCTCACCAGATCGATCTTGTTCTGCGCTATGACCAGGTTCTTGAGGCCGACCGCCTCTATGGCAGCCAGGTGCTCACGGGTCTGGGGC
>CAZGZR010000060.1:0-15591 GCA_964529745.1 uncultured Candidatus Bathyarchaeia archaeon | reverse complement strand
CAGGTATCCCAACGCCCAGAGCCGGGCCCTTAACGTGCTGAGCTGCAAAGCAAAAGAGGCTACGGGGGTGGGGGGCGACGCCAAGGGGGACGAGGGCGTGGTTGTGGGGAAGCACGGCGGCATAGAGCACGTCATGGTGGACTTCCAGCCCGAGACCATGGAGAAGCTCGTCATCGAGGATAAGGTGATGATCAAGGCGTACGGCGTCGGCCTCAAACTGCTGGATCTCCCCGAGGTGAAGCTCTTCAACGTGAGCCCCGAGTTCCTCGAGGCGGTGGACCCGGCGGTGAGGGGCGGGAAGCTCGAGGTGCCTGTCACCCACACGATCCCCGCGGCTATCATGGGCTCGGGGCTGGGCAGGAGCCATGTAGCGTCAGGCGACTACGATATAACCATGTTCTGTGAGGCTACCTGCGAGGAGTACGGGCTCGGGGACGTCAGGTTCGGGGACTTGGTGGCGATAATGGACGCCGACCACAGCTACGGCAGGATCTACAGGCGCGGAGCCGTGAGCGTGGGCATCGTAACCCATAGCGACTGCATCGTAGCGGGGCACGGTCCGGGGGTCACGACGCTGTTCACGTCCAAGACAGGTGCCATAAAGCCGGTGATAGATGCCGACGCGAACATCGCCAGGCTCATGAAGCTGAGGGACGACCTCTAGCCTAATATTTTTATTCATGCGGCTCTTACCTTTGGTGCACCGTGCTCCTGTCGTCTAGTCCGGTTAAGGATTCCGGCCTCTCGAGCCGGAGATCCCGGGTTCGAATCCCGGCGGGAGCACCAACCCCCTCTATACCCACTCCTCGACGATCTTGACCGCTTCTAGGACGTCCTCGGCTACGCCGTCTGTGAATTCGGAGGGCCTTGCTTCTCTTGGTATGTGTATCGCACGCATACCGTGCTGCTTGGCGTTGTGGATGTCCAGAACCGGGTCGTCGCCTATGACGACCGTCTCCTCCGGTTTGACTTGCAGCCTGTCCGTGATGACCTTGTATATCTGGGGGTTGGATTTCTCGTAGCCCGCCTCGTAACCAGTGCAGATGAAATCGATGCAGCCGGCGATAGGCTCCACGCCGGTCCTGAAGAACGGCTTAGGCGTCGAAGTCGCTATGGCTGTCTTCAACCCCATTCTGTGGACGCGCTTAACGGCTTCAATCGACTCTGGGTAGAGCCGGAACGGACTGCTCCTGAACATGTCGGCGAGGTCGTGTACCGTTTCGTCGTCTACATCGACTTCAAGACGTTTGAAGACCTGTTTAAACAGGTCTTCATGTGAGCCGAACCCTTGCCGGGGATAGTCTACGAACACGACGAAGCTGAACGCGTGCCTCCAAGCCTGAGGGTATACCTCGTATCCCCTGTCTCTGAGGAGGGACGTGGCGTCATCATCGGTGATGGTCCTCTCGAACTCGCCGAGGGTCTTGAAGAGGTCAAATATGATGGCTCGCGTCGCCATACCTCAGACTTGGGCGTGTATGGAATAAAAGAATGGGGCTTTCGAGCCACTATCTTCCAAGCCTTACATCGAGCAGAACCAGCGTCCCCTCCCGCACGTGTTTCAAGGCCCTCCTTAACGCGGCCTCGACTTGTTCGGGGTCTTCCACGGTCTCCGAGTAGCCACTGAAGGCTTCAGCGATTTTGGCGTAAGTGGGGGTGGGGCCGCAGCTGACGCCGTAGTACCTGTTGCTTGTCACTGAGTATCCTTCTGGGTAGTAGCGGGCGTGGCCCTTCATGGCTGCGTAGCACCCGTTGTCGTAGATGACTGTCATGAAGGGTATTCCGTGCTCTTGGGCTGCGCCGAGGCAGGCCAGAACCGGGTTGTAGTTGAACGTGCCGTCGCCTTCGAGAGCAACAACGGTCTTGTCGGGGTCGGCGAGCTTGACGCCCAGGGCTATCCCCATGCCCTGGCCGAGGCCCGTGTGCGCCACGGGGCCCGTGGACTCGTACCGTGTGCCGGGGGCGACCCGGTTCCTCTCGATGAGCTGGTGGATCATGCCGCCGTGGGTTATGGTCTCGTTCACTATGACGGTTTCCTCGTCGATGACCTGGTCTATGCAGTAGCAGAGCCAAAGGGGGTCGATAGGGGCCTCGTCTTGGACGGTGAGTGCCTTCTTCCTTAGCTCGTCCCTTATGCGTCTGTGCTCTGCCGCCCATCTTTCGCCGCGAGCCTGAGCCGCGACCGTATCCAGCCTCTCCGTTCTTATGAGCTCCACGAGCTGGGGCACCGCTACGCTGGAGTCGGCCTTCACGAGGAGGTCCGCCGGGTACCCGTACGTCGGGTACTTCAGCTGCAGGGGGTCAAGGTCCATGAACACTATCTTAGCCTTGGTTTTTCCGCGGACGCTGCCCGGCGGGTACCATGGCGGCCAGGAGCTGCTGTCGATGACCAGCAGGAAGTCGGCTTCCTCAAGATAGGGGGAGACGCTGGTGCCCATGTGGAGCGGGTGGTCCGTGGGAAAGTTCATGTAGCCGGGCAGCTCGAAAACGGGCACGCTCAGCAGCTCTGCCAGCTCCACGAGTGAGGCCACCGCGTCATGGTTCCGGCCGAGGTACCTGGTGTAGATGAGGGGGTTCTCTGCCTTCACCAGCATCTCCTTCAGCTCATGCAGGGCTCTGGGATCAGCGGTAATCCGTGAAGGCGGAACGGTTTTTGGCGGCAGCCTCATTTTCTCCGTTTTCTCGAAGAGTAGCTCCCTGGAGACGCTGATGAGGGCGGGGCCTTTCACATCGCTCGACGCTATCCGGTACGCCCGTTGGATGGCCGAGAGCATGTTGGCGTTGGTCTCCGGGGCGTCCCCCCACTTCACGTAGGGCTGGACGAGGCGCTGCTGGCCCCCGACCTCGGTGAAGCTCAGGTAGTGGGGGCCAGGAGTGCCGCCGTAGACCTCCCCATCATGGGTCCTGTCCTGGCCCACGAAGAGGAGCAGGGGTATCTGGTCGGTGTACGCGGCCTTGAGCTCCATGGCCCCGTGCAGGAGCCCCGCAAGGACGTGTGTGAGTATCACCTGGGCCCGCCCCGACGCCATGTAGTAGCCTTTAGCCATGCTGAGGGCTGCGCCCTCGTGCCTGATGTTGAGGTAGAGGGGCTTCTTGCCTTCGGCGTTGTACTGGACGAGGTGTTCCCAGAGGGGTATGAACTCCGAGCCTGGTGAGCTGAACAAGTAGTCCACCCCGAGCCTGTGCAGCGTCTCCACGTAGCCTTGGGCTGCGTCCTCCACTTTGATTTCAGCCATGATCTACACTTTCTCCATATTCGGCTCTGTGAGCCTTTTTCTCAGCGTCTTGATGGTGCCCGAGACCGTGACCACCTGTATCGCCACGGGGGCGTCGTTGATCGAGGTGATGTGGGCGAGTGCCGCCCTGGTCTCGGTGAGCCTGTCGTGGTTGCACCTGATTATCCCCCTTCTTTGCTGCTGATCATACTCGATCATCCTGCAGTCGGTCTCCGCTGATCCCTTGACGCCATACAGGAAATGTATCTTGTCAGAGATTGCTCGGTACAGGTCGGCTTCTGATATGTCTGTCTCGCCATGGATCTTTAGGGCCAGGTATCGTCTCCGGATGTTGCGAACGGGCATTAATGGTATTTGGGTGGCTCTGGGTTTATAATCTCTATGGTCAGTGCTCCACCCGGACCGTTCTGCCGGAGGCATCCATGCGGCTCACCCCGAACTCATCCCGGACCTCGTCAAGCATATTTGTGTCGAAAACCGGGCCGTCCTTACACACCCTGTAGGGGCCTATGGCGCAGTTGCCGCAGAGACCGACGGCGCACTTGACGTAGCGTTCGAGGCTGGCCTGTATGGGTAGGCCGTGCTCCCTGGCTGACTGGTAGACCTTGGCCATCATGAGTTCGGGACCACAGGTGTAGACCACATCGAAACCGTCTCCCTCGATGAGCTTCGCGGCGTAACCCGAGGCGTAGCCGCTGAACCCCCGTGAGCCGTCGTCTGTGGTTACCACGAGGTTCTCTCCCAGGAGTTCCTCAAGCCGGTCCACGAACAGGAGCATGTCGGCGCTCCTGGCTCCCAAGACTAGGGTGGGGGTGGTTTCCTGCTGGAGCATCTTCTCCACGAGGGGCATCAGGGACGCGGCACCTGAGCCACCGGCCACGAGCAGCGGCTCTTCTCCCTGGAGCTTGTAGCCGTTCCCGAAGGGGCCCCTCAGGCCGATCCTGTCGCCGGGGCTGAGCTCGTTGAGCTTCATGGTGGTCTCGCCCACTTCCCTGACTGTGATCCGTGACAGTCCGTCCATGTCTAATGCGCTGACAGACATTGGGACCTCGTCCACGCCGGGGAGCCAGACCATGAGGTACTGGCCCGGCTCCGCTGCGCGGGTCTCCTCGTCTCGGAAGAGGAGCGAGGAGATTTCCCTACACTCCGACGCTACATCTATCAGCTTTACTGATCTGCTGTTCTCCTGTTTGATGTGCAAGCCCTACAACCTCCTTTACGCTGCTGAACCCGTTTTCCTCCATGTAGCGGCGGATGCCCTCGTTGATCTGGCCGTAGACCTCGAAGCCGTGGGTCATCACCGCGGTGCCTAGTTCCAGCGCCGAGGCGCCGGCCAGGAAGTACTCGACGGCGTCCCTCCAAGTGGTTACGCCTCCGCAGCCGATGACGGGGACCTCGACGGCCTCCGCCACCTCCCAGACGCATCTGAGGGCGACGGGCTTCACGGCGGGGCCCGAGAGGCCGCCGGTGACGTTCGCCAAGATCGGCCTCCTGAAATCGATGTCGATGGCCATTCCCTTTAGCGTGTTCACGGCCGTTATGGCGTCTGCGCCTCCCCTCTCGGCCGCCTCCGCTATCTCCTTGATGTCGGTGACGTTGGGGCTCAGCTTAACGAACAACGGTAGACGGGTCTCATCCCTGACGGCGGCGGTGACCTTCTCCACGTTACAAGCGTCCGAGGCCAGCATCCCCAGCTCCTCCTGGACGTTGGGACAGCTGGCGTTGAGCTCCAGGGCGTCGGCCCCGGCCTCTGAAAGGGTGCCCGTCACCTCCGCGAACTCCTCGACCGTTCCGCCGAAGAAGCTTGCCACGACTGGTATCCCCATCTCCTTAAGAGCCTTGATCTCGTCTGCGAAGTACTCTGCGCCGGGGTTGGGCAGCCCCATGGCGTTCAGCGCTCCGCACGATGTCCTAATGAGGGTGGGGTTTGGGTGCCCCGTCCGGGGCACGGGGCCGACGCTCTTGGTGACCACGGCGCCTGCGCCGCCGTCGTATAATCGTTTGAGAATGGGTGGGCTCATGCCGAGGACGCCCGCCGCGTTCATGAGGGGGGACCTGAGCCTTAGCCCGGCTACCTCCACGGCTAAGCTTAATTTAGACAAGTCTCCCCTACGTACTCACCCAGCACATTGATAAAGGTTCGGAGATGAGGCAGCTGAAGGCGACATTGCTTGGATCGATCATAGGCGTCCACGCGTTCGACGAGGAGAACGAGGTTATAGCCGAGGCGCACTACCAGAGGGACGTTAAACAAATAGCCCGTGAGCTGTCGCGGTTCAAGGCCGGTGAATTGACGAGGGAGGCCGCCGATGTGCTCGAACAGCTGAGGAAGCTGGGCATTGAGGAGGTCGCCGTGCAGAACGAGGCGTTGATGGCCTCAGTCGAGGATGAGGGCTTCAGCGTCAGCGTCGAGGCCATGCCTGCCGCCGGCGATCACCTCCGGAGGAACATCCAGCGCATGGCGGTGGATGCCGGGTTCATAGAATCCGTGGAGCAGTACGGCGGGTTCTCTCACGCTGTGAACACCGAGGTCGCCCGAGCCGAGGTCCACGAGGCGCTCTCTGAGCGGGAGAGTCTCTTGATGCCGACGGTTCAGCTGCTCGTGGAGATGGACATGGTGTTGAACAACCTCTCCGGTAGGATGAGAGAGTGGTACGGCGTCCACTTTCCAGAGCTGGGGCGGAGGGTCGAGGAACACAGGGAGTACGCCAAGATAATCCAGGAGTTCGGTGATAGGTCCAGCATCACCGTGAAGGGGCTTCAGGAACTCTCCTTCAAGAAAAGAGACGCCGAGAGAATCACAGCCGCCGCCGAGACGTCCATGGGCGCCGCGTTCGACCCGGACGACGTGGCGCGGGTCCAGTACTTCGCGGGGAACCTGCTCAGCCTTTACAGGGGCAGGGATGAGCTCACCGAGTATATCTCGGGGCTGATGGAGGAGATAGCCCCCAACGTCGCTTACCTGGCTGGCCCCGTCCTCGGTGCCAAGCTCATCCAGAAGGCTGGGAGTCTCCGACGGATGGCTATGATGCCCTCCAGCACCATACAGGTGCTGGGGGCGGAGAAGGCCATGTTCAGGGCGCTCAAGACCGACGCGAAGCCGCCGAAGCATGGTCTGCTGTTCCAGCACCCCTATGTGCATGGGGCTCCGAGGGGTAGGCGGGGGAACAGGGCGCGGAGCCTGGCCGCGAAGATAGCGATAGCGGCTAGGGCCGACGTGTTCAGCGGCGACTTTATAGCGGAGGAACTGCAGCGGCAGCTTGAAGAAGGTTAGTCGTTCTTCGATAGCTGTATGTTTATGGTGGACACGTTTCTCATGTCGTCGTCGCTGCCCATCTGTTCTGTGCCTATACTGATGTCGTCGATGTTCAGGTCTTTGAGGAAGCTTCTTCTGCACACCTCGACCACGTCTACGGCGCTGCTTATGGCCCGTCCCCGGGCCAGTACGTTGACGTTGGGTGACCTCTGGAACGCCGTCACGATGGCGGTGACGTAGTTTAGTATGGGTTTTGAGCCTACGTAGATGTTCTCGCTCATGGATTCATCAGGTTGACTCATAATGGCTTTAACTTAAGCTATACTAACCAATAAACACCGCTTTACGCGACATTTGTATAAAGGAGTTCTCATGCTCATGGTCTCATGGCTGACCTGAGACAGGACCCGATAGAGGAGTTCGAGGCACTCGGAAACACGCCCGATCCGGTGCCCGACCAGCGACTAGAGACTCTATGGCAAGAAGTAGAACGCTTAAAGGCCTAGCTTCACAAGACCGAATAGGCTCTTGTCGTCTATAAATTATTGAAAAAAGTGGTTAATCGTCTTAGCAACGTATCTTCCCAATCATTCTGACATAATTAGGCATTCTAACGAAGTCATCTAGTTTCCCGCTTATCCGACAGCCGTCACCCTTTCCCCAGAATCTTCCATTGATCTCTTGACGCTCCACGTTGTCTTCAACGTACATCTTTGTTTTCCCCGTGAACCTGCCAGTGTATTCGTCGGCACCGCAGTTTTGGCATCCATCGTTAAGTTCTATCGTGATCTTTCCCGTGGCCCTTCCTGCAGCGTAAGTTTGATAGAACCTTACGTGGAGAAGGACCTTCACGGAGACGGTTCCTATCGCTGGTCCATATGACGCTTCGCCGTATGCTTCGTGGACCGTCCCTTCTTGAATGTAGTACTGTATGTATCCGTTGGGGAGTTGTTTTTCATACAGTATATCCCAATACGGCTGTTCTTCCATTACCAACACCCAGTTGAGAGGCTGGCTATGTTTGCCTTTATTACCTGCATAGGCCGCGACGATAGTTATTGAGCTGCAGAGGAAGATCACCGAGACAAAGACTATCTTATTTAACTTCTTCATCTTACCACCTTCCCGTTTAGCCCGTTTCGCATTAAGCAAGGCACGGTTCCCACCTTATCATAAAGTGCGCCATCTTTGGCTATTACTTGATAGTATATCTTCACGTCCTAAAACATGTTTCTGTATAAGGATATACTCTGGAACGTTTGCATTGAAGTCGATTTATGGAACGAGAGAATAGTTCTCATTCATTATTTCTTTGCCCTGCTCCGCAGAATCGAGTCGAGACACATTTCTTTTATATAAATATTATTGGTTTCTAAGAGCGTTGACAACGTATAAACCCTTGAAGGCCGTCATTCTCGCGGCGGTACTCGGCTCACTGCTTTCACCCAGCATAGCATGCTTGGGAGCCCATCTTCAATTTGGCTGCATCATAGGGAACCTCGAGGAGAACGAGTCCCACTGCATCGTAGCGCAGATTTTCGAGGATGACGCTCGAGCCGAGTTAGACGCGCTGGGCATCACACTAAACTTCGATGTCTTGATCGACGATGCGACCGGGTCCAGCGCCGTCCACCTCGAGAAGGTCCAGGGACTCAACGCGATGGGCGTCATCTCCGTGGTAGGCGGCGACACCGACCGGATGGCGCTCGACTCTCTCATCTACCTCGAAGACAACGACATGATAATGATCAGCCCAACGTCGATGGGGGTCCTGCTCGCGATCCCGGACGACAACCTGTTCAGGCTTTCGCCGCCCGTTACCGCGCAGTCCAAGGTATTATCAGACGCGCTGGAAGCCTTCGGGGTAAAACACCTCGTAGTGCTAAGGAGCCCGGAGGACTGGACGCAGGCCGTCAACAAGGATGTCCGGAACCTTTTCACGGGGACAACCGAGACATACACCTACGATGAAGGATCTTATGTAGAGGCGCTGCAAAAGGCTGACGCGAACATCGAGAGACATTCGGACCAATACCAGGCAGACGAGATCGGGGCGCTGCTGCTCGGGTCCACCGGGCTATCCGACATCATCAACCACGTAGACGAATACACGTACCTCTCCAAGGTCCCCTGGTTCGGGACCACCGAGACGATCACTGAGAGGTTCCTCAGAGACGTCGACACCGCCGTACTGGACAGGGTGAAAATGTTCAGCCCGACCCCGGCGTGCATGGAGTCACCGTTCTACGACATCCTCAACGAGAGGATGATCGAAGAGACAGGGGATGAGCTGACGTTCAGCCAGGCATGTGTCTACGACGCCCTGTCCATCCACTTCCTCACACTACTGGCGACGGGGACCTACGAGTTCTCCCCGATGAAGGAGGCCCTCCCACAGGTCGCTACCCTGCACCTCGGAGCCAGCGGGTGGTGCATCCTCGACGAGAACGGAGACCGCGCAGTCGTAGACTACGTGTTCGAGGGGTACGACGAAGGTGCCGGCGGCTTCACGGAGTATGGACAATACGACGGCGTCGAGGAAGAAGCATCCTGGGGCGACAACGTAAACCACCTCAACTTCATGTTCCCCACAAAGACGAGCCTAACGTGCACGATCGACAAAGAGAAGCCCTCACCCGGAGACAAAGTGATCATCACGGGTAGGCTGAGCTCCGCCCCTCCCGGTGGGCACGTGATCCTGAAGGTCACTGACAGTAAGAGCAGGGTGGAGGAATACGACTTGACACTGGACTCATCGGGTAGATACACACACCTGATCAGCATAGATCGTGTAGGCAGGTGGCTGATAGAGACCACCTACCCCGGGGACGAAGAACACCTAAGCTCAGAGGCTGGCACATGGTTCGACGTACTCGAAGATTCACATCTAACCTGCGTCCTCAACAACAGCGTGGTAGAGGTGGGGGAGACGGTGGATGTAACGGGATCACTAGACCCCAGCTTCCCCGGAGCCTACGTAGACGTCCAGATCAATGGACCGGATGATTTCGAATACATCAAACGAACCAAACTGGGGGAGGACGGCAGATACAGCGTGCCATTCACCCCCGGGAAGATCGGGGAATACAGAGTAAAGGCGTCTTGGCTCGGGAACGACGAGACGTGGAGCGACGAAACAAAGGCAACCACGCTGGAAGTGAACAAGATCGCCACGACGCTACACCTGAACATAAACGAGGCAAACCTACACATCGGCCAGAGCGCCGCAGTGACGACGAGCATCCAGCCTAGGCCCCGGCACCCATCCATCACATTGACGACGGTGAAACCGGATGGCTCAACACAAACCACCGATTACACCGCCAACGAATGGGGGCAGCACACGCAGACCATAGAACTGGATGCCGTCGGCGAATGGAGCCTGCAGGCTACATGGGGCGGCGACGAGAACCACACCTCGGCCTCAAGCGAGTTGCTGCACCTGCACGTAGATAGGAGACTCTCCTTCATCGAGATAACCTCACTGAACCAGACGCTGATCATAAACGAGACTCTGGTTATAACGGGAAGGCTGCAGCCTGGATGCATCACCGGGGTACACCTGACCTTAACCTGCAATGATACGAAGACGATCGTTTACGCGGTGACGGACCCACTCGGAGGGTACAAGGCGACCATCAAGCCAGTAAAGAAGGGGACGTACCACGTGCAGGCAGCCTGGGGAGGAAACGCGACATACTGCGACACGGAGTCCAGCATCAAGTCGTTCGAGGCCATGCCACCCCAGATCGGCTGCATAACGGTGCTTGTAGTAGACCGAGAAGGAGACCCAATACCCGGCGCGAACGTCACCTGCACACTCCAGGGATACGAGGAGACCATAGTACACCTGCTCACCGACGCCGAAGGCTATGCGGAGCTAGAGGACGCACCCGTGGGACGCTACGAGATATCGTTACAGAAAATGGATTACAGACAGGGCCAAGCCTCCGCCGAGGTACCTTTTCACGGAGAAGCCGCCGTCACCGTGCAGATGGAGAGAGAAGGCGTATTAGAGTTCCTTATCAGCAACTCTCTCATGGTCACAGGCGTCGCCGCGTCGGCTGTAGCCGTGGTGCTTCTCAGCAGGTTCGTGTTGAGACGCTGAGCCGCCGTGCGACCGACTCAGCCAGCCCTCTCACATATCATCTAGGTGAGGAGTTGTCTCCCACCCACGAGCTGAAGAGGTATCGATGAAGGGTATCTTCACGACGCCACGGAACTCAACCTCAACTCATTCTACCTATGTGAACAGAGTCCACACAATATCCTGACATACTCAACATCACAACAAAAACACTTCCACGGGTTCATTGATGAAGTTATGAGACGGTCTAAAACACTTCCAGCCGAATTTCTCGGGCTCAGAAGGGCTCTTGGGGCCTAGAAGGGTAATTATTCGCGTACCCGGTGGCCACTGACCGGTCAAGCTTGCTTCTCGGAACTCTAACGGGGGTGGGGCTATGATTTGAGGTAGCTAAATCAACACCATGATGCCATAGTTATTCTGATATTACTTTGAACAGTAAATAACCGTATTTACATAAACAAGCAATAATGTATCGAAGATAAACAATACCGTATAGATAAACACCCATCAATACATGGTACATATTCGAGTCAACAAACGATGGAACCATACTGGGGTTTTACGCTGTAGAAATCAATGGATCTATCATCCATATCTGTGATCCTGCAGGTTATCAGGGACTACCTCTATATACCACCGATCTATATTACTGTTTCAGGTGACCAAACCGGTGTCCACTCTATCCGAGGCGCTGCAGGAAAAGTTCAACAGAAAAGACTGCCCGTTCCTACACGACTGCGGAGTACCCGTCACCAAGGACTTCTTCACCAGGGTGTGCAAGACGCCGGCCTACCTGAACTGCCACCACTTCGCCAAGCGCATGGGCGACCTCAAGACGCCCCTCACGTGGCTGCAGAAGCTGGCGGTTGACCAGGCCAAGATGATGGCCACCAACCTAGAGGCCACACAGACTTAAATCCGCCGTGCACCTTTCTAAGCGATACCCCTTGCCCCAGAGCCTTGAGGAGATGTTCCCAGAGATTTACAAGATGTGCGTAGAAGGTAACGCTCTTCTCGTCACCAGGAACATGACGCCCGGCAGGACATACTACGGGGAGCCCACCTACATAGTGGACGGCGTCGAGTACAGGAGCTGGAACCCAACGAGGAGCAAGCTCGCAGCCGCAATAATGAAGGGAATTGGAGTCATGTCTGTCAGGCCCGGGACCAGGGTTCTATACCTGGGAGCCGCGTCAGGCACCACCGTCAGCCACGTATCCGACATCCTCGGGGAGACTGGTCACGTCTGGGCGCTGGACTTCGCGCCCAGGGCTCTCAGGGACCTCCTCGACAAGGTGGCGAGGTACCGATCCAACGTCTCGCCGATACTGGGGGACGCCAACAGGCCCATGGAGTACTCCCACCTCGTGCCCGTGGTGGACACGGTGTTCGCCGACGTAGCCCAGCCTAACCAGGCCGAGATAGTGGTCAAGAACGCGTCCATGTTCCTGAAGGAGGGCGGCTGGGCAATGCTCTCCATAAAGTCCAGAAGCGTGGACGTAAGGCGGAAGCCCAGGGACGTGTACGACGCCCAGGTGGGTGTGTTGGAAGGCGGTGGCCTGAAGGTGCGTGAGCTCGTGGAGCTGGACCCCTACGAGAAGGACCACGCTATGGCTCTAGCTGAGTCTGTTTGACCGTGTGTCTCCTCACCGTTACCCATGAGGCCCTCATCCACGGTGGGCACTCCTCATGCTCACTGAACCAGCTCTCCACGAACTCAGAGGTCTTGCTGTCGCTGCAGTAACCGGAGTTGAAGTCGCCGTGCAGCTCCCTGAGCTCCGCCACCACCTGGTCCCTCCTCACCTTGGCCAGGATGGACGCCGCTCCAGTGGCGGGGTACCTGTCGTCGGCCTTGGGCTCGCAGACGATGTCCACGTCGAAGGGGAGGACGCTGCTCATCTGCTCCGCGCAGCGCAGGTGGTCCACGTCACATGTGTCCACGTACGCCTTGTCCGGCTTCAGGTCCCTGAGCACCTTGGCCATGGCCATGGTCTCCAGATAGTTGAGTCTCCTGAGGGGCTTGCCCCTGAAGACAACCTTGTCGATGACCCGTGGGGGCAGCTCAAAGAAAGATATGTCCAAGGCTAGTTCCCTGATCTTTTCCGAGAGGGCCAGCCTCTTCTTAGGTGTGAGGCGCTTGGAGTCCCTGACCCCCATCTCCGTGAGGAGGGGCAGGTCTTCATCCTCGAATACGACGCCGGCTATTACGAGGGGCCCTATTACGCAGCCTCTTCCCGCCTCGTCTACGCCGGCGACTCTCATGGCACAGTCTTGTGAAGCCACGCCTATTAAGCCTCCCGTCTAGGATGTCATCTCCCAGTATATCTCCAGGTAGCGCCTGTAGTTCCGGTCAATGTTGAACCGTCTCAGTATGGTCTCCCGGGCCTCCGCTCCTAGCCTTGGGCTATCCGTTGCCTCCTTTAACTTGGACGCCAGGTCGTCCACGTTCCTCGGTTCATAGAGGAGCCCGTTTCTCCCGTGCTCGATGAGCTCCCTGCAGCCGTGGCCGTTCACCGCCACGGGGACGCAGCCCGAGGACATGGCTTCCTGCAGCGAAACCGAGAGCCCCTCCCGGGTCGAGGCGAGGACGAACACGTCGCATCTACGGTGGAACCCGGCTGGGTCGGCTACCCTGCCCATGAACTCCACCTCCCTCAACTCAAGCTTCTGAGCCAGCTCCTTTAGATAACCCAATCGGGGGCCGTCTCCGCCTACCAGGAGCCGGGCATCCATCTTTTGCTCCACGGCCTTGAACGCCTGCAGTATGTCCTCCACGTTCTTATCTGGCACGAGGCGGCCCAGTGTCCCCACGGTCACCTTGTCGTCGTGCCTCATATCCTGTCTCGGCTTGAAACGCTCGGTGTCCACGCCCAGGTAGACTGTCTCCGTCTTCTCGACTTCCGCGCCCAGGGAGACGGCAAGCTCCCTCACGTAGTCAGACACCGTGGTCACCCTTTGGGCTCCCCTGAGAGCCCTTCGGGCTAGGGGCCTATAGACTGGGTTGTTGAGGGGGACTGTGCAGTCGCTCCCGTGGCACGTAACGAGGCTCCGCGCGTTGCGAGGGCTGTGGACGGCCAGCAGTCCCAGAGGTATGGCTATATGAGTGTGCACGACGTCGTAGCTGTCCTTCACGAGGTGGAGGTAAGCAGAGGCCAGATACATGGGAAGCTGGGCCATGTGGACTACCGGGGCGTCGACCAGTGTGCGTTCTGCCACAAGCTCCGCGCCTCGCCAGGGCAGGTACGGGAACCTGTGGACCGGGAAGCCGTCCACCGCCTCCCCCATGGTCCTGCTTCGGGGAGCGAGCACCGATAGGTCCACGTGCCTGGCCAGCCTGACGCAGAGGTCTCTGATGAACGAGCCGTGGTAGTCCCCGGTGTACCTCGGGTAGCTCGAGGTGAATACTAGCACCCTCAAAGCAGAAATATTTAGCTTCAGTTTAATTTATTGTTATGCATCCGCTGGTCTGCTACGTGGCCACAGAGTATTTCGGCTGGGGTCGCTACGGCGGCATAGGCAAGGCGACTAGGGAGATTGCGTCGGGGGTGGCCGGGAGGGGCTTCGAGGTCCACGCCGTGGTCCCCTGCGGTGAGGGTCAGAAAAGCGTCGAGACGATTGACGGCGTCACCGTTCACGCCTACCCCCTCACCGCCTATCCTTTCACTGGGCGGCTCTACCGGGAGATCGATGCAGACATATACCACTCAGAGGAGCCGAGCTGGGGCACGCTCATAGCCATGAACTCAGTGGGGGACACCGCGCACATGATCACGGCGCAGAACCCGAGAACGGGGGAGGACTGGAGGCTGGTCCAGAGGTACTACCCCCTGAGGAGAAGGCTGTATAACCGGTTCGTCCAGCCGGGGGTCGAGGCCGCGGTGAGTAAGGCCGACGCCGTGTTCTGCCAGGCACATTTCATAACCCGTAAGACCAGAGACCTCTACAGCCTGGATTCTGATCCCGGTTTCCTTCCCAACCCCGTCGAGGTACCCGAAGGTAACCCCAGAAAGAGCCCTGCCCCCACCATTTGTTTCCTCGGCAGGCTCGACGGCGAGAAACGTCCAGAGACATTCTTCGGCCTGGCGGAGCGCTTCCCCGACGCCAGGTTCATAGCGGCGGGGAGGGCCCACGACCCGGCGCGGGACCGTCGGCTAAGGGAGCGGTACGGCGGCATCCCCAACCTGGAGCTGCGGGGCTTCTTGACGGGAGAAGACAAGTCGAGGATGTTGGAGGAGTCCTGGGTCTTGGTCAACACCAGCGTCCACGAGTGTCTGCCGGTCTCGTTCCTCGAGGCCGCGGCCCACGGATGCGCCATACTGAGCCCCCACGACCCGGACGGCTTCGCTACCCGGTTCGGCTACCACGCAGCCGCCGGGGACTACGCCGAGGGGCTAGGGTGGTTGCTAGAGGACGAGAGGTGGCGGGAGGGTGGGGAGCGGGGCCAAAGATACGTCTCGGCGGTGCACGAGAAAAAGAGGGTAATAGATCGCCACGTGGAGGTCTACGAGGATCTTTTAGGGTAGGCTACTCGTCGTCCATGGACTTGAGCTCGGTGATGCCCAGCATCTTCACATCCAGCGGGAAGATGGGTCGCCTGATGTTCTTGAACCCGAACCCGGCGAGCCTCGGGCTCGTGAGGCCAGGCGTGTCAAGCTCGATGACCTCCCTGGCTATGGGCTCGTGGGAGGCCCTATAGTGGACGCTGCTCTTGACGATGATGAACCGTTTCCCGGTGGGGTCGATGCCCTGGCTCTTGTAGACTTGGAGGTCCAGGGGCTGGAGGCGCTTCGAGGTGACTATGACGTCGTTGCCGCCGACCTCGATGACGGTGGTGGCGCCCATGTCCGATTCGGAGCCTGTGCCCATGGGGCCCTCGTTTATGAACTTGCCGTCTGTTAGCTTCTTCACCTCGCCCTTGACGCTTAGTGGCTCGCCGTGCATCTCGTCGGTGTGGCCGCCGAGGCTCAGCTGCACAGTCTTGCCTGCGCCGGCCTTCGCCGCTTTCTTAA
>CAZGZR010000059.1:0-15633 GCA_964529745.1 uncultured Candidatus Bathyarchaeia archaeon | reverse complement strand
GGGGAGAGGAGAAGGAGATGTCATTCCGCGTCGTGGGGATAATGGAGAAGATGGGGGGCATGGGCGGCATGAGCAGCGACGAGGACCAGAGCATATTCATGCCCCTCAGGATCTGTCAACAGCTCTTCGAGGTTGGGGGCGAGTTCCAGTACGTAACCTGCCGGGTCGGCGACCCGGACGACCTGCCTCAGGTGGTCATGGACCTCGAGGAGCGGCTTGGGGACGACGTCACCATAATGACCGCAGAGTCCATGCAGGAGATGATAGGCACCATCCTAGGCGCGGTCGAGGCCGTGCTGGGTGGGGTGGCCGCGATAAGCCTCGTCGTGGCCGGCGTCGGCATCGTCAACACCATGACCATAAGCGTCATGGAGCGAACCCGGGAGATAGGGATACTTAAGGCCATCGGCAGCAAGAGCAGCGATATCCTGCTCATCTTCCTCTCGGAGGCCATAGTCACGGGCATCATAGGAGGCACCATAGGGGCCACTGTCGGCTTCGCCTTGGGAAACGTGATAGGCCAGGCGATAGACATGCCGGTGTCAAGCTCCATTACCCTTGGTCTGGGTGTAGTCGTTTTCGCGATGGTAACTACATCGCTGTCAGGGCTATACCCGGCGTGGAGGGCGTCCAGGCTACACCCCGTGGAGGCGTTGAGATCAGAATGATGGATGTGCTTGCCACGGTTTTCTCCTCCCCCAATGGCGCTGGACGCCGACCCAGAGAGGGTGTACCCCCCTCTGGGTCAAAAAACCGGGTGGTAAATTCGCTGACAAAGAGGGAGCATTTTCTTTTTCACTTGTCTGGACACCGTTTGACTCCGGGGAAGTCTTTTTACGGGTACATCTGTACCATGTTTAAGCGTCATAACGAGGGCCGCCGCGTAGGAGACGGCTCGGAGAGGTCATGACATGGGTTTGCTGTCGGCGCACGAGGCTAAAGTCTGGCTGGAGTTCCAGAAAGGAAAGCCGACGAGCGTCATCGCCGACGAGAGCGAGGAGGGCTGGTCCCCCGCCTACGTCTCGAGGGTCCTGAACAGGGCACGTAGGAAGATCAGCGACGCCCTAGAGAACCACGCCGTGAGCCACCGCCTCGACGTGGAGAGCCTCTTGGATTATAAGGGTCTGATTATTGGTTTCGACTATCAGGCCAACGCGCAGGTGTACATCGTGTACACGGAGGAGATGGGGATAATAGTCTGGTATAAGCATGAGTCTTATGGCGGTGAGCCTTGCCCGAGATGCCCCAAGGAGGCCGAGTGTCAGGAGGCGCTGGACGTCATCATGGATGAGTACAATTTGGAGCTGCGGCCAGACGAGCAGGAGCTCCCCATGACCGAGAAGTCTATAACCATATTCAACAAGCTGGCGGCTAAGGAGTCGCCTCGCTACCAGAGGAACAGGGAGTGAGCATGATGGGTGATGTAGAGGTTAAGGTTATCAGGCCCCCCATGGAGAACATTCGAAGTGGGAAGGTGTTCAGGCCCTCGCGGGCCTTCGTCCACAAGCTGTGGGTCAAGTCCATCAACGTCGCGGTTCTCGCGTGGTGTGTGGCGGTTCTCGTCTTCTATCTAGGCGCGTCCTTCATCCACAGTGTCGATCCCGGGGAGATTCCAGACTTGGCCGGGCTGTACGATACGTGGCTGGGGCCGGTCATGTGGTGGGGCCTCGTGTTGAACATGGTTTGGCTGCTCCCCATCCTTGTCTTGATTCCCTTCTACGTGGACACCATAGAGTACTCGGTCATCGCCAAGTCTGGGGAGGCCATGCCGGAGATATACGTCAAGAAGGGGCTGTTCACGGTGACCCAGAACCACGTCCCCTTCAGGACCATCACCAACATAAGCAGCGTCGCAGGAGTATACGACAGGTTCTTCGGGATAGGCTCGGTTCACATCGAGACCGCGGGGTACTCGGGGCAGGACCAGAGAGGCCCCGAGGAGACCATGGAGGGAATCGTCTTCTACGACGAGGTACGGGACTACATCCTTCAGGAGCTGAGGAAGCTGCGCGGGACGTATGTGACGACCACGGAGCTGAACTCGGGCCAAGAGCTGCTCAGCCCCGACGAGGTGAACAGAGAGATACTGGCCACCCTGAGGATGATTAGAAAGCAGCTTGAGGATAAAGAGGGCTAGACGACCCTTCTGAGGATCTCCATCGATAGGTTGCCGCCGCTTATCACTACGCCCACCTTCTTGTCCTTGAAGCGATCCGGGTGCGTCATTATGGCGGCGGGCCCCACGGCGGCTGCACCCTCGACGAGCATGTGGTGCTCGCGCAGCATGTAGCCTATGGTCGCAAGTATGTCCTCTTCCTCGAGGATCACCCAGTCGTCTATGAGTTCTCTGCAGATGTCGAAGGATACGCTGCCTTGCTCCAGGCCTCCGTGCAGGCCCTCGGCAACGGAGTCCTCGAGGGACATGTCGAATATCTCGCCCCGTTTGACGCACTCGTACATCACCGGGCTCGACACCGACTGTACGCCTATAACCTCAGCGTCTCCCGTCTGCTTGAAGACCGATGCCACTCCAGACGCCAGGCCGCCGCCGCCCACGGGGACCAGAACAGTGTCTATGTCGGGTACATCCTCCACCATCTCAAGGCCGACTGTTGCCTGGCCCATGATGAGTTCAAGGTCGTTGTACGCCGAGACGAACGTCTTTCCCTCCTCCCTCTCGATGCGTCTCGCCAGGCGCTCCGAGTCCATGTACTCGTCACCCTCGATGATGAGGTCCACACCGTACCTCCTGATGGCGTCGATCTTCACGCTAGGAGTGCGCTCCGGCACGACTACGGTGGCCTTGACGCCGAGCTCATGCGCCGCGTAGCCTACTCCCTGGGCGTGGTTGCCGGAGGAAGCCGTGACGACGCCCCTGCATCGCTCCTCGTCAGAGAGGAGGAGTATCTTGTTTGTCGCGCCTCTTATCTTGAAGCTGCCCGTGACCTGTTGGTTTTCAAGCTTGAGCCATACGCCTCCGCCGCATACGCCGCTGAGGTCGGGGGAGCGCTCCATGGGGGTCCTCCTGGCCCATCTGGACACCCGTTTCCTAGCCGCGTAGACGTCGCTTAGCCTTATCATGGGCTAATCATGGTTGCACGCTTTTTTAAGTACGTGATCCTTGACGGCGTCGTAGGCCCTTCGGCGGCGCTCCTCTGCGTGGACGTAAGAAGGATCAGCCATCAGCTTGCCTCGCGTGTCTTCGTGGAGCCTTCTGAAGTTGCCCTCCTTCACAGATCCCAATACCTTGTCCAGCGAATCCAAGAACCCTTCCAGTACTCCGTCAAGGTGCCTGTTCTGAGACAATAGAGACTCCACTAGCTCCGTCTTCTCCGACACGACGCTCTGGGCCAGGGTGTATTGGAGGGTGTACGTGGTGCCTCCGAGCCTCCGCAGCTTCTCAAGGTCCATGCCCCTCAAGTTGTTGGCGAAAGAAATGTTGACGAGATAAGGCAGCGAGAGTACATACGCCATGTAGGCGTCGTGTGTCTTGGCGTCCATGGCGACAAGTTCTACGCCCGGGAAGAGGCCCTCGGCGAGCTCCATCTCACGCCGCTGGTCCACCATCGGCACCAGGGCCACCGCCTTGTTATCCAACCTCTCAGTTGAGGGCCCGAACATGGGGTGCAGACACAGAGGCACGAGTCCTCTCTCTGCGGAAGCCCTGAGCGGCCCCACGACGCCTTCTTTGAGGCTGGCGATCTCCGCCAGGATGGCCCCCCGCTTCATGTAGTATGAAACCTCGATTATCACAGCCGGTGTAACGTGTATGGGTACGGAGATCACGGCCAAATCCACCGTACCCAGTTTATGTCTACCAACTCCTCGCATCAGGTCTACCTGGAGTATACTGTACCCGAGATCGGTCAGGTGGTCTTCGAGCCACCGCCCCATATCCCCATCGGCGCCGATGATAGCTGCCTTCAACCTAGACGAGGCTGTTGCGGTTTCGGGGTATTTTACGGTTTAGGGCAGGCCGGGCTGCCCGGTGAAGCGCGGGTATGAGCCCAGGTGCTTGATGTAGCTGGTCTGGCTTCTGAGCTCCTCTAGTGCCTCGACGACCCTGGGGGTCTTCACGTGGTCGTGGAAGTCGACGAAGAATATGTACTCCCACGGCTTCCCCACGAGGGGCCTAGACTCTATCTTGCATAGGTTTATCCCTCTCCTGGCTAGTGCGTTCAACGCCTTCACGAGGGTCCCCGGCCGGTGCGCCACCACGAACGCCAGGCTGGTCTTGTCCACGCCCGTTGGTTCAGGTTGCTCTCCACCGATGACGAGGAACCGGGTGTAGTTCTCGTTGTGGGTCTCGATCTCCCGCTCAAGGATCTTCATGCCGTAGACCTCGGCGGCTCTCTGGCTCGCGATGGCGGCGGCGTCCATGATGCCCCGCTCCTTGAGCATCTTGACGCTGCCGGCTGTGTCGTAGGCCCCGACGGGCTCAAGACTATGCTTCTCGAGGTACTCCCTACACTGTCCAAGCGCCTGGGGGTGGCTGTAGACCCTCTTCACGTCCCCTGCCCCGACGCCGGGGTTAACTATCAGGCAGTGGACTATTTTATGGACGGTCTCCCCCTGAGCCTTGACTGTGCGCTCGTTGAGGAGATCGAAGGTCCTGACGATGCTACCCTGTATGCTGTTCTCCACGGCGACCAGACCTAGGTCCGTGTGTCCCTCCTCGACGGCGTCGAAGACGTCTGGCAGGTAGGGGCGTGGCAGAGGCTCGGCGGCGTCACCCCAGTGGGCGGTTATCGCCTCCTCGCTGTAGGCGCCGCGCTCTCCCTGGAACGCCACCTTCAAGGTCGTCCCTCCTCGGCCTTGACGCAGAGGCCGATGATCTTCCTGAAAATCCGCTGGACGCCTTCTGGGTCCAGTCCACGACGTCTCCTTAGCTGATGGCCGGGTATAGCCATGGCCGCTAGTCTCCCTCCAGCTCCTCCAGCGCCCGCCTCAGCTGGGAGGCGTTGGGCACGCTGTGGCTGAACTTGTTGCCCTCCATGAAGCTCACTCCCTTGCCTTTCGTGGTCTTGGCGACTATGACGTGGGGCCGTCCCTTCGTGTGCTCACAGACCTCCAAAGCGTCGAGGACCGCGTATACGTCGTGGCCGCTGACGTTGATGACGTTCCAGCCGAAGGCGCGCCACTTGTCCGCCACCGGCTCGACGGATTTCACCTGCTCCGTCATGCCGGTGAGCTGGTACTGGTTTCTGTCGATTATGGCGACGATGTTGTCGAGGCCGTAGTGTGCAGCCGTCATGGCGGCCTCCCACACCTGTCCCTCGTCTAGCTCCCCGTCGCCAAGCACCACGTAGATCCTGTGCGGCGCGTCGTCCATCTTGGCCGCGAGGGCCATGCCCACCGCCACGCTGAGGCCCTGGCCAAGAGAGCCCGTGGCCACGTCGACGCCCGGCGTGACGGTGTCGGGGTGACCGTGCAGCCGGCTTCCCAGCTCCCTCAGTGTGTAGAGCTCCTCCTCGGGGAGGTAACCTGCCTCGCTGAGCACCGCGTAGAGGGCGGGCGCGGCGTGGCCCTTGCTGAGTATGAGCCTGTCCCTCTCCTCCCAGCCCGGGTTCCCTGGGTCATGGTGCATCTTTATGAAGTAGAGGATGGCCAGTATGTCCACGATACTCATGCTGGCGCCCAGGTGGCCGCTTCCCGCCTCAGCCACCATCTGGAGGACCTTCTTTCTGATGTCCTTCAGAAGCTGGCCCAGGGGTTTCACCCCGGCCTTGGTCTGGACCAGGTCCCCCGCCAGTATGGCCTCGGCCTCGGTCGTGAGGTTCGTTACGAACATGCCGAGCTCGGTGAGCTCCACCCCCTTGAACTGGGGTGGCTCCCCGTAGTCGATGAGGTTCAGGCTCCTCAGGGCCTGGGCGTGGAATCGGAGCTCCTCAATGGGCACGTTGTACCTGCGGCTCACCTCACGTAGAACAGATGTAAGTGAGGTGGGGACCCTTGGTATGTTTGTCAGAATGAGGATCTGGTCTTTGGATATGGTTCGAAGAACTATTCGGCGTAGATCTTCAAGCTGGTTCTGTTTCAGCGAAATTGGCGCAATGATGACACCACCGAATGTACGCCTTCAACCGTGTGGCGGCATATAAGATTATTGGGTGGAGGTAATTACCTATTCTGTGGTCAGTTAAGATGGGTGGCCTCGAAGTCGGCGACTGTATCCAGCTGCCTGGCCCGTGTGATGAGGTCCTCTAGTTCTCCTATGACGAGTTCTCCGTAGGCGTTCCAGGCTCCCGAGACCTCGTCGTGGTGGAGCTCATCCAACGCGTTGAGGTTGACCTGGGCGCCTATGACCTCGGTGAGCTTCTTCAGCGAGCCCGGCACGTCCTTGATCCTCGCCCTTATGTGGACGAGGCCGCTGTCCGGGGGGAAGAAGTCTATGAACATGGCCCTTAGCCTGGGCCATGCCTTGACCACGGCGTGCTTCGCCCTCCTCACCTGGGCCTCCGCGGCCTTGTCGGAGACCACCCTCACCCAATCCCCTTCGTCCGCTTCAACCATGTAGGTGGCCGAGAGGTTGAACGAGACCGGGAACAACTCGGTTATCTCCCGGCTGGTCACGAAGCCACCCATGTCGCTCACCTCGGCCAGTATCTCGTCCGGGGATACCCCAGAGTCCGCAAAGTCTACCAGGAACTCCGAGACCCAGATGTTGCTGAACCCGAAGGCGCCTCCCGTCAATATGTTGAGGCCCCGCTTGCTGAAAAGCTCGGTGACGCCCGTCAGGCTCCCCCTGACGTCGTCCAGGAACATCCTGAAGTAGCTCACCGTCGAGGTCAGCCGGAGGGGCGAGAGAAGAAGCCTTCCTGTCTCAGGCTCCATGTAGCCGAAGAGGGTCTGGCCGGGGAAGACGCCGATGACGCCGCCGACCTTGGGAGGTATCTTGATGCTCCAACCGTCGTCGGTGAACTCGACGTCGGAGTGTTCGCAGACGATCATGGCTCAACATACCGCTTGGTCAGATAAATGGTTTTCAACCGGCGGCGCTGGGAAAGCTTTTACAGGCGAGGATCTAGAGACCGGATGGGAGACCTTGAATCACATCATCCTTGACACCGACCCCGGCGTGGACGACGCCCTTGCCTTCCTCCTCGCTTTCGGCAGCCCGGAGCTTAAGGTGGAGGCAGTAACCACTGTCGCGGGGAACGTCAGCCAGGAGAAGGGCCACAGGAACGCCAAGCAGCTTCTGGAGTTCCTGGGGAGGACCGACGTACCTGTCTGCGGAGGCGCATCGAGACCCCTCACAAGGGGCCTCAGGCACGCCGAAGTCCACGGGGAGACCGGTCTCGGCGGCGCCTCCATGCCCGAGCCCCGGATGAAGACCGACCCCAGGAGCGCCGTCCAGATGATCAATCACAAAGCCCGGGAGCTAGGGAGGGAGCTAACCCTCGTCGCCGTAGGCCCACTCACCAACATCGCCGCCGCCCTGGCCGGCGACCCCGATCTGCCTTCCAAGGTGAACGGCCTCGTGATAATGGGCGGGGCCTACAGCCTCACTCCCTACGGGCATGGGAACGTCAGCCCGGTGGCGGAGTTCAACATCTGGCACGACCCGGATGCGGCTAAGATCGTGTTCAACAGCGGCATCCCCATGGTCTGCGCTGGCCTCGACACAACGACCCACCCCGACTACCGCATGAGCGTCGAGACGTTCAGGGAGATAGAGGCGATGGGCACACGGCGTTCACGGCTCGTAACCGACCTTTGCAGGGGCATCGTGGATCGTTTCAACGGGTTCAACCTCCACGACCCCATGGCCGTGGCATATCTCATCGACCCCACGATGTTCAAGACCCTGAGGTGCGGGGTGGACGTGGAAACCTGCGGGGAGCTGACCCGAGGCATGACCGGCGTCAAGAGGAGGCACGGCAGGATCGAGGAAGGAGACGCGGAGGTCATCGTAGAGGTAGACGCCAAGCGTTTCCACAGGCTCATAATGGAGAGGGTGGCCGAGGGACGTGAAGGTTGACCTCATCTGCTGCGGCGCCATAAACTGGGACATCAACCTATTCATGGACAGGCTCCCCCGGACCGGCGAGGAGGTCCCCGTCAACGAGATACAGCGCGTCTCGGGGGGCACAGCCGCAAACGTCGCGGTGGCGGCGGCTCGGCTGCTGGGGCCCGGACGCGTCGCGTTCATCGGGGCGCTTGGGGAGGACCCCATCGCCGAGCAACAGACAGGCATCCTCGGGGACGAAGGCGTAGACTATAGCGGCGTCCTCATCGTCCCCGGCGAGGAATCGGGGCAGGCCTACATCAGCATAGGCGCCGACGGCGCCAACGAGATACACACCTACTTCGGCGCCAACCTCAGGATAACTGGCAGCCATTTCAGCGACAGGGAGCGCCTCGACCTCATCGAGTGTGCAAGCGTCTGCGTGATCATGGACCCGCCTCTGGAGGCCGCGGAGGCGCTAGCCGCCGCCTGCAGGATGAACGGCGTCACCGTTATGTGGGATCCCGGTGTCTACGTGGAGAAAGGGTTAGAGGCTCTGCTGCCCACGCTGAGGAACATTGACTACTTTATACTGAACCACCTAGAGTACGAGAACCTTCTGGGAACCAGCGAACCCAGACTGGTGATGGAGAGACTGGAACGGTACGTCGGTGGCGTTAAGGCTATAATCAAGCATGGAGCGGAGGGATCCATCATATGTCTCGGCTCAACGGGCGCCACCGTCTCTATGGAGGCCGTGCCCCTGGAGAAACTGGGTCTCAGGGTGGTGAACACGGTGGGATGTGGCGACGCCTTCATCGGCGGGTTCGCCTCCGCCAAGGTGGAGGGGCTCGACGACATCGAGGCGCTGAGGCGGGCGAACGCGGCTGGCGGCTTCAAGGCCACCCGTAAAGAGACCCGGGGCGGGCCCACGTCGGAGGAGCTGAGAGAGCTGCTGGAAAACTGGAGGTCTCTCCGACCCGGGTAACGGGTCGGTGATTAAGGTTATAAAACCCCGACTCCTGTCTCTAGTAGCATGAAGCACTTTCACTACACCGAAGTAGAGAACTTGGACGTGCCTGGGCCTGCGGAAAAAGTTAAGATCAGGTGGCTCATCAATGAGAAAACCGGCGCCCCCAACTTCGCCATGAGGCGTTTCGAGGTGGCCTCCGGCGGCAGCACGCCCTACCACACCCACGAGTGGGAGCACGAGGTATACGTGCTGGAGGGAGATGCCGTCGCGGTCTCCAAGGACGGTGAGACGGCCATCGGCCCGGGCAGCGTACTGCTCGTTGAGCCCAACGAGGTGCACAACTTCAGGAATACGGGAGACACGCCCCTCGTGTTCCTCTGCTTGATCCCTCTCCAGAAATAGCTCTTCCTCGCGAATTTACCTGTTTTTAGCTCTTTTTTTACATTGACTCCCGTAAATTTACTGGGAATCCATATTCCTTTTTAGTAGTACTCCGCGTTGAGAGAACGAAGAACATGAATCGCGGATATTCCTCTAGAACTGTAACCCATGTTTGTAGGGGTGCCCTATACACTCTAGGTTATAGGGCATATCCGCCGAACGATTGTCTCAGTAGGGGTCGATATTGAAAAGCAGGCGATCTAAGCTCGAAATATACCTAGATGTGCTCAAGGTGATCAAGGAGGGCACAAAGAAACCGACACGTATTATGTATGGAGCCAACCTCTCATGGAAGCTGCTGCAGGGAATTCTCTCCTCTATGGTGACCCAGGATCTTATTCTTGAAGTCGATGCGTCGCAGTCGAAGGACAAGCGTACAAGTAGGTACTACGAGATCACGCCGAAGGGTGACAGCGTTATCAGGTACTTTGATCGCGCCAAGGGGCTCATCGAGATCGACGAGCCGGACTTCAACCCCCTCCAGATTGCCCGGGGACGGTAAAGGCCCCCCAATTTTTTCAGAAAATAATTCGAGGTAGGCTTACGGTTTTCGCTTAACCCGACCGAACCCCTAGACTTAGCTTTTATCTTAGGTAAGGGAGAGATCACCCTGTGAAAGGTATGAGGATAGCGGTAGCGAGCTTCAGCCACGAGACCCTGACCTTCTGCCCCGAGATCAGCACCCTCGAGGCGTGGGAGGCGGGCGGCATTAGGTATGGCCCAGACGCCCTGAACACGGAGGGGGAGGGTAAGGGCTACATAACCGGCTACAAGGAGGCGGCAATGGACCAGGAGGGCGTCGAGCTGGTCGGCATACTCCGGACGGGCTGGCCCAAGTTAACCGGGTACGGCAGCTGGATCACGACGGAGGCGTTCGACATCATCACGGGCCGCATATTGAGCCGGCTGGAGGAGCAGGTGGGCGGTGAGGGTGTGGACGGGGTGCTGCTTGCGCTGCACGGCGCCATGGCCGTGACCAACGTGCCCCGCCCGGAGGCCGAGATAGTCCGCAGCGTGAGGGAGGTCGTCGGCGACGTCCCCGTAATGGTGACGTTCGACCTCCACGCCAACGAGGACGTGGAGATGGCCCACGCCGCCGACGCGGTGTTCATACTCAAGACATACCCCCACCTGGACGCCCACGAGATAGGGCACACGGCGGCGAGGTGCATGATAGAGACCGTCAGAGGCAGATTCAAGCCGGAGATGGCGTTCAGGAAGCCCGGCGTCGTGAGCGCCAGCGTGTTCCAGGCGTCGGAGTTCCACCCCATGAAGGAGGTCTACGACAGGTGCCGGGAGTGGGAGGATAGGGGCGTCTACTGCGCCTCGGTTGCCCCGGGCTTCGCGTACGCCGACGTTCCGGACCTGGGCGCCAGCGTGTTCGTTGTTACGGACGGTGACAGGGAGCTGGCCGAGGAGGCGGCTCAGGACCTAAATGAGCTCGTGTGGAGCCTTCGTGGGGAGCTGACGCGGAAGCTGCCCGGGGCTAGGGAGGGCGTCGCCGAGGTCATCGAGATGGTTGAGGCTGGGGAGAAGCCGGTGGTAATAGCGTACCACGACGACAGGCTGGGGGACGGGACCCACGTGCTCCGGGAGCTGTTGGAGCAGGGGGCCGTGAACTGGTGCAGCACGGGTATAGCCGACCCGAAGGTGTTGAAGATGCTGAAGGAGAACCACGAGGTGGGTGACAGGGTGACCGTGGAGATAGGCGGCTGGCTGGACCCCATCAGCGGGGACCCGGTGGAGGTGACAGGGGAGATCGAGTATCTGGGGAGCGCCGAGTGGGTGGAGACCGGCCCCATGGGCAGGGGCGCCCACGAGAAGGTCGATCTGGTGGCTTCCCTTGACCTCGGGATGAACAGGCACGTCGTGATCACCGAGAGGCTTTCGGCTCCCATGAGCGCGGACCCGTTGAAGGCGCTGGGGCTGGACGTTGATAGCTTCGACATCGTGGAGATCAAGAGCAGGGTCCACCACAAGGCGTGGTGGGACACGTGGAGCGCCGTGGACTACCCCGTGGACCCGCCTGGGCTGGGGCCGGCCGACCTCAGCTTACTGGAGTACAAGCACATGCGGTGGGACGCCTACCCCACGGGGGGTAAGTACAGGAAGGGGTAGCCCGTCACTCGACCTTCACGGCGAAGCTGAGGACGGCCAGCGCCGTGAAGTTGACGGCTATGGCCACGTTGAAGACGTTGCCGAATCCTATCACCTCGGCGAGGTAGCCCGCCACCACCGGGGCCACGGCGCCGACGATGCTGCCGGGGAGGAAGAATAGGGCGTAGCCCAGCCCTCGTTGTCTCCGGGGCGTGAGCTTGGCCATTATGGCGCTCCGGGGCGCCATGCCCAGGGTGTTGGTGAACCCGTAGGCGACGTAGAGCAGCGTGAACGCCGTGTTGCCGGGTATGTTGAAGCTGAGGGCCAGGAGGGTGAACGCGCATAGGAGGGCCGCCTGCAGCCACCGTTTGTCGCCGTGCCTGGCGGCCATGTAGCCTCCGATGGGGGCGGCCAGGAGGCCTGTGAGGGTGGTGGCGCTGCTTATGAGGGAGGCGAGGGCGATGTCCATGCCCCTGACGTCCTGTAGGTATAGGACGAGGAAGCTGGCTATCATGCTGCCTCCCATGCTGCGGAGGGCGGAGTAGACGAGGAACATGACGAGGCTGGCGGTGAGGAGCTTCTCTGAGTCTCCCTCCTCCTCGGGCTCGGCGTCGTTGAGCTGCTTCTCCTCGGGGGTCTCCTCTTTTATGAATAGCACTATGGCGATGCCCAATATCATGGGTACGGCGAGTACCAGGTAGACCTGTCTCCACTGCCAGGCGAGGACGCCGACGAGGATGCTTACGGTCAGTGGACCCATGGCGTGGCCGAGGGTGCCGCCGGCGCCGTGGAGGCCCAGGGCCTTGCTTCGGTTTTGGGGCTTGAACTGTTTGGTGGTGTAGCTGTAGCTGGCGGGGTGGTATATGGTGGTGTTTATGTATACGAGGCTTATGGCGGCTACAAGCATGACGGGGTTGCTGGCTACGCCGGCGAGGATGGCGCCGGCGGCGGCGAACACGAAGCTGATTATGAGCATCTTCTTGCTGCCTACTCTGTCGCTGAGGAGGCCGGTGGGTATGGCGAGTAGGGCCTGGCAGAGGGGCGGTATGGCGGCTATGAGGCCGAGCTGTTGGAGGGTGAGGTTGAACTCTGTTCTTAGGAGGCTGAATATAGCTGTGTGGATGCCGCCGAAGACGTGGGTGAGGGTGTGGGTGGCGGCCATGGCTGCGAGGCCGTAGCTCAGTAGTTTGGTTTGTTTGTTGGCCATGTTCGTCGTATTGGAGGGTGTCTTGTATTTAAGATTGGTTGGGTGGGTTTGTTGCAAGTGGGTTGTAATCTCGGGATTTTTTTTCGGATATCTGAGGCGTTAATGTGAAATAATGATCACTCGAATCTTTGATCATGTTCCTTGATAGGGGCCGAATCAGGTGTCTGCTTGCGGCGATCTTGTTGGTCTCCATGAGCGCTGGGCCTGCGAGGGGTATCCCTACCTTCTATGGTGGGGGGCTTGATGACCCGGATACCTGGGACAGAGTACTGTACCTGAACGCCACCATGTTCGTGTCCTCGGGAGACTTTCAGCACTATCCCTGGGAGGCCGAGCACATAATGATGCTTGCGGAAAACGGGTTAAAGATTAACTTCAGGGTGGACTGGTGGGCCCGGTTCTGGAACGGCGAGAGGGCTACCAACACCAGCGTGGTGGACTTCTACTACAATCGGTCTAGGCTGGAGCTGCTGGAGGAGGAGCTGGACTGGGTCTTCGGGTTCCTCGACATGGATAAGATATGGGCCGTCACTCTGAGCGAGGAGGGGCCGGGCGCTTCTTACAGGTACTTCAGGACCCCGCGCCAGCTCAGGAAGTACAACGAGTCGTTCCACCGTGAGACTGGGTGCTATCTGAGGCTGCCTGGGAGGATGAAAAGGACGGAGGAGGTGGTCCTGGAGGCATGGCTCGCTGAGAAGAACGTCTGGGTTTTCAACCACCTCTACGACTACGTCAAGACGCGTTGGCCCCACCTAGTGGTCTTCCAGTTCATCTATCTTTACCCAGGGGCCCCGTCGGTGTGGGTGGGGGGCTGCCCCCTCGACGATCTGAAGGCCGACGCCCATATGGGGGACCTGTACTTCTACGACGTCTACGATAACCCGTTCTGGCTGTACGAGTTCATCAGGCAGTACAAGGCCTCTTACCCCGAAAAGGAGTACCACATATGGTTGTGGGGGGAGGAGCCGTGGGCCCCGGATGGATTGGCCGGGGGCTATGAGCACGCGCGGAGAAACGCCTGGATAGCGTACCTCGCCGGAGCCGACGCCGTAGGCTGGTTCAACTGGCACTACGAGCACGGCTGGATGTGGGATAGGGAGGACGCCATCGGCAATAAGATGTTACTCTACACCAACAGGCTCAACTCGGAGCTGTATAAGCTCCCCGTATTCAGGCCTGAGCCCCGGGTGCTGGTGGTCAGGGACAGCCTCATATCCTACCAGCTGGGTCTCTGCTCCGAGCTGGGGCTGTTCAACGAGTGGGACGCAGTGAACCAGCGCGACCTTGCACGCGACGACTTCGATCTCTCGGGATACCAGCTCGTGGTGGCCTCGGAGGATTCGTGGCTCAGCGAGGCGGTGGAGAAGCTGAACAGGTACGTCGAAGACGGCGGCAACCTGATCCTTCTGGGAGGGTTTGGCTGGGAGCAGGCCAACTTCTACTATAACGGCTCAAGGACGGAGTTCCTCATCGAGAGGGGCATCAGGCAGGAGAGCCGCTGGGGGGATATACAGTTCACCATCGAGGAGCCCAATCCCCTCGACCTCACCCTCAGCTATCAGCACCTAGAGTCCACCATACTGGGGCTGCCTCGGAGCCAGCTGACGGGCAGCCACCACCCCATCGGAGAGTACAGCTACATCGACGGCGAAGCCATAACCGACGTCTGCCCCCTGGTGCTGTACCACAACGAGTCGAACCCGGGCGAGGGCTCGATGCTCTACTTCGGCGTGCCCCTCTCGAAGTCCCGCCCCGCCCCCGAGCTGGAGGACGTTGTGGAGGCCTTCCTGCAGGAGACGAACTACACGCGGTACATCTACCGCGTCGTCGCCAAGGCGTACGCGGCCAACTACCTCAAGATCGATGGGTTGCTGGCCAGACCCGGAGAAGAGAACATGATCATCACCCAGTCACAAACCGAGGATGGACACGTCTTGGCGGGGATAACCAACTTCGACGAGGAGCCGCGGAGCGTCACATACACCCTTAACCTGAATAGGTTCGACGGGTCGCCGGGGAGCTACTACGTGTACTCGCTGAGTGAGGGACGGGAGCTTAGGCTCTACGAGTCCGATGAATACACGTTGGAGGTCCCTTTGCGTCTCTTGCCACGGGAAACATGCCTTCTACTTATATCAAGAACCCGGGTCTCGCCGGAGATCGCTGTAGATACATTCCCGAAGGTCCCTGCGGATGAGGACGTGGAGGACTTTTGGCCACTGAAGGTTGAGGAAACTGAACCTGAGCCCGAGCCTGAACCTGAACCCGAGCCCGAGACGGAGCAGGAGGCTTTACCTGAGCCGGAGACTGAAACGGGGGCATGGGAGATCCCTGCCTTTTCCCTCGCGTCGGTCATCATCTCACTTACACTAATAATGATTCTATACAGTAGGAAGGTCTCGTTTCGGTGTGGCTCTGGGTGTTTAAGGTTGGTTTAGTGGGTTTGTGTCATGTGAGTTGGTATTACGGGAATTTTTTGGTTAGCCAAAGTTGAGAACGTTTAGGAGTATGTTGGCGGATTTTCCGAGGATGTAGGTGAGGGCTGCGAGGACCGCCCCGCCTGTGACAAGCTCGGTTACCTTGTCTCTGACGTTGACTTCGGCGGCGATGGCGGCGAGGCTGCCGGCTACGGCTAGTAGGATGAAGGTGATGAGTATGGACGCTACTATGCTGACGTTTATGGGGAGTCCGAGGAGGTAGGGAGTGAGGGGTAGGAAGGTGCCGATTGTCTTGAAGACGCCCGCCCAGGCGGCGCTCTGCATGGGATCGGGGAGGGTGCCCCTGATGCCGTACTCCTCCTCGGCTATGATTGACTCGAGGAGGTTCTTCTCCCGGGCCTCCTCCGCGATGAGCTCAGCCAGCTCCTCAGTATAGTTGCGTCTGAGCATGTGTTTCTTGACGCGGTCAGTGAAGGCGTCGGGGGCGCAGGTGCAGGTGGCCTTGATCCTGTCGAGTATGTCCTGGTTG
>CAZGZR010000058.1:0-16082 GCA_964529745.1 uncultured Candidatus Bathyarchaeia archaeon | reverse complement strand
ATAGGCGTCGCTCTCCGCTCCCCAGCTGACCTCCCTGAGCCACGCCCCCTCCCCTCCCACCTCGCCTATGACCGCCACGACGTCCCCCGGCTCTGGATCAAATATAGGCCTGAGGGCTTCTCCGAAGCAGGTGGCCGTGACGAGCGGGATCTCCAGCCCGTAGTACGTGGCGGTCTGGCCTGCGCATACCCGTACGCCGTGCTTCCTCGCCTCGTCGCCGAGGCTTTTCGCTATCACCCTCAGGTGTTCCTCCGGTGTCCCGAGGGGCAGGTATATCCCGGCGACGATGTGCGTAGGCTTTCCGAACCTGCACGCGACGTTGCTGGCCGCGTAGTGGAAGGCGAAGAACCCCAGCGCCTCGAGGGGGACCCCGATGCTGGGGCTGTGCGCCACCACGGTGCAGCCAGTCAGCTCCAAGGTGGCGCCGTCCAGCTCCGCCTCTTCCATGGGCAGGTACGGCTGGACGCTCCGCCTGAAGACCTCCTTGGACACCTTGCCCAGCCCTAACTCGCCGGTCATCTCCATACCCTTTTCTTAGAACAGCCTAATAACTCCGAGCCTGCTCCTGACGGCCGCCACCACCCCGATGGCGACGGGGATGAACACCGCGTCCACGATGGTTGGCAGAACCGTCAATGCGACCGCCCACCCGAACAGGTACCAGTCCAGCACGAAGAACCCCAGGGTCTCGAAGACCACCCCCACGGCCATGGCTATTATCTCCAGCTTCGTAACGGTCTTGGTCTCTGCTGGCGGCCTCATCCGCACGATGACGCTTATCAACGCCGCCTCCAGCCCCCTGACGAGCATCGCCCCAGGCACGAACACGATGGGGAACCCGAAGGCCATCACCTTGTAGCCGGTTCCGAGCATCATGGCCGTGGCTACTATTGCGGCGGCTGGTCCGGGGGATACCAGCACCCCCAGCGTGTACGTCAGCACGGGGGAGAGATCGTACTCCGCCAACGGCTGAGGCATGGGCACCATTATCAGGTTGGCTATGGTCGTCAACGCAGTCATTACTGCGAGGAAGGCTATCCTACCGCTCGTTGATTCGAGTCTAGTCTCCATCTCTTCTCGCTCCTCCCGGGGAGTGAGTCTGTTATTTGGCTGAGAAGTTCCTCCTTCCCTACGCCGGCATTACCCGGATCAGGTTCAAAGGGTCGACTTTCGTCCTCTCAGCCAGGCTTACGCCCAGCTCCCCGGATCAACTAATTCCCTTAACTGCGTATATAAATGTACATACTTTTACCTGATACTATAATGGATTCATCAACCTATGGCGCCCCATTTTAACCGTGAATCTCCATACGGCAGAATTGAATGATGCTGTTTATATCGGATTGTCTCATGAAGGTTAGCGCTTAAATACTTAGGGATTCTAGGTAGAAGTGTATGGCTCTGGAACTATCCACAGACTTGATCCTTGGGATCGGCGCGCTAGCGGTAGCGGCCGTCGCCATATACATGTTCACACGGGCGACGGGGGGCACAGGAGACAACCAGAGAAAGGAGTCCAAGCCAGAGCCACTGAAGGTCGATGTAGACCGTTCTAGCAGGGTGAAGGTTCCCGAGCTGGAGAGAATAGCGAAGCGTGATCAGGTGTCTGAGGCCAGGAGCAAGATACGCACCCTTGCCCTCCGGCAGGAGATCATCACCATGGTGATGAAGCGGCTATTCGAGGCCGAGGACAACGGCGAGATCAGCCGCGAGGAGCGGGAACGCCTCAGCAAGGACTACGAGGCCGAGATGAACCAAGTCACTGAGGAGCTGAACCGGGCGGAGCTCATCGTCAGCCTGAACGAGCTCGAGGAGATAAGGACCGACCTGATTAAGCAGTTCCAGGAGACCCTTGCCGACACCCAGAGCAAGATAGACATGATCATTGGCGAGCTCCACATCGAGGCGCCGAAGCCGCCTGAGCCGGAGCCCGAGGAGAAGCCAACGCCTACGCCTAGGAGGGTGCCTAGGAGGCGTCCGAGGCCTCAGACCGAGGAGGAACCCGGGGAAGAGGAAGAAGAGGAGGAAGAGGAGACTCGGGGCCGGGACACCGTCGAGGACCGACTCAACAAGCTCAAGGAGGACGTGCTCAAGGAGCTTGAGGAGCTGGACCGTCTAGAGCTCGAGGCGTAGATATGAGCTGGAGGGCCGAGGCCAAACGCAGGGCGGCCGCGAAGGCCGTGGAACACGTCGAGAGCGGGATGGTGCTCGGTTTGGGGAGCGGCTCCACCGCAGCCGAGGGCATAAGGGTTCTAGGCGTGAAGCTTAGGACCGGCGAGCTCACGGATGTGAAGGGCGTCCCCACCAGCTATCAGGCGATACAGGAAGCCGTCAAGGCCCGCATCCCCCTCACGACGCTGGACGAATACCCTGAGCTTGACCTGGGTTTCGATGGTGCAGACCAGCTGGACCGCAGCCTAAACGCAATAAAAGGCGGCGGAGGAGCCCTCCTAAGGGAGAAGATAGTGGCTAGCTGCTGCAGACAGTACATACTTGTCGTGGACGAGAGCAAGCTGACTGACAGGCTTGGCGAGGATCAGCCCGTGACCTTGGAGGTCCACCCCATTGCTGTGACATCCGTGCTAAGGAAGCTCGAGGCCATGGGAGCCAAAGCGGCTATACGACAGGCCGTGGGGAAGCTGGGGCCCGTGGTGACGGACAACGGTAATAACCTGGTGGACGCCGATTTCGGTTACATCGAGGACCCACGGGCCTTGAACCGGAGGCTGCACAGCGTCCAAGGGCTTCTGGAGACGGGGCTCTTCATCGGGTACGCCGATCTCGCATACGTAGGCACAGAGGATTCGGTGTTTAGGCTGGACAAGTAGGTTCGAGGCTCTAAAATACACGTAGCTACTCTATTTTCCCATGTCTTTCGCGGACCTTGTATTTAAAAACGGGCCCGTGGTCACGATGGACGCCAAGCGAAGGGTAGCGGACGCCATGGCCGTCAAGGGCGGCAGGATATTGGCCATCGGGTCGGAGCCCGAGGTGAAGCGGCTGATCGGGCCCACCACGGAGGTGATCGACCTCGAGGGTCAGGCGTTGACACCGGGGCTTGTGAACACCCACGACCACATGCTGGAGCAGGGCATCTCGTCGGCCTTCGTCACAGACATAAGATACCCCAAGGCGAGGAGCATCAAGGACATCCAGGGAATAATGGAGGATAGGGTCAGGGAGGCGTCTCCGGGCCAATGGGTACTGGGCCACGCCTGGGACGAGACCCTCCTGGATGAGAGGCGGTTCCCCACTCGGCACGACCTCGATCCCTTCAGCCCGGAGAACCCCGTCTACATAAAAAGGGTGTTCCAAATGGGTGTCGCCAACACCAAGGCCCTCGAGATCGCCGGGATAACGAGGGACACGCCCGACCCCGAGTTCGGTACGATAGAGAGGTACGAGGATGGTGAGCCAACAGGGCTCCTGAGGGGCGGGGCTGCGAAGCTAGTCACCGACGCCATAGAGTGGACGCTCGAGGACAAGGAGAAGGCCATCAGGCAGGCTTGCACCGATTACCACTCGGTTGGATTCACCACGCTCATCGAGCCAGGGCTGTTGGAGGAAAACATCGAGGCATACAGGAGCAGCCACGCCAAGAAAGAGCTGACCATACGGACGCTCATACAGGTAGGGTTCCTCAGGAGCCTCGACGAGGCCCATTGGGCGGTGGAGAACTACGCCGTGGGCGGCGACGACATGCTAAGAGTCGTGGGCCTCAAGATGATGGTGGACGGCGGCGTAGGCCCCAGGACCGCGCTCTTCTACGAAGGCTACAGGGACAGGCCGGACGTTCACGGCGTACAGATGATTGATCAGGATGAGCTCAACGAGATGGTGCACTTGGGCCACGTCAACGGCTTCCAGGTGGCCATACACGCCATAGGCGACAAGGCCATCGACATGGCAGTTGCGGCGTACGATTACGCTCAGGTGAAGACGCCTAGGCCTGAGCCGCGGCACCAACTGGTTCACTGCTACTTCCCGTCCGAGGAAGCACTCGGAAAGATCGAGAAGCTGGGAGTCATGGTGAACACCCAGACGCCGTTCATTTACTTCCTGGGCGACAGCTTCCTCGAGGCGCTGGGGGCTGAGCGCTGCGAAGAATGCATGCCGGTCAAGACCCTCACGGAGCGGGGGATACCCGTGGGTATAAGCCATGATGCGACGGTGACTCAGCCCCTGCCTAACGTGGGGCTCTACGCCACCGTCGCCAGGAAGACGATCAAAGGCGCCGATCTGGGAACCGTGGAGGCGGTCACCGTGGAGGAGGCTCTGAGCTTCTACACGGATAAGGCGGCGCTGCACGTCTTCATGGAGGACAGGGTGGGGAGCATAGAGGTGGGGAAGTACGCGGATCTGGCCGTCTGGAACTTCAACCCACTAGACGTAGAGCCGGAGAAACTGCTGGAGTGGGAGTGTCAGATGACCTTCGTCGGCGGCAGACGGGTGTTCACCCGAGAATAACGTTTAAAACGGCTTCAGGGTGCTATGTGTTTGGTTGCCGGGTTCTCCTAGCCTGGCAGGGAGCTGGCCTGCTAAGTCAGTGCGGTTTACCGCGCGAGGGTTCAAATCCCTCACCCGGCGCCATAAATGAATATACACGCATATCTCAAGCCACATCTGTTACAATGCGTTATGTGAATAGAATTAATAGTGGATCGCTTTGATTTGACATACATGAACCCTGACCCGGAGAAACGCTTCTCTTTTAACGCTATAGAAATCGAGCCGATCCGTGATGAGTACGTGCAATCATCTATCGAGCTATGGACGACACAGTATAGAGTCGTAAGACAAAGTGTCCCTGTATTACCCAGGAAATGGTTAAAAGACTTGACGGCCATCACGGCGTTTATCGAAGAACACGCGGGAACGGGCAGAGGCGTGGTGGCCAAGACCAAGGGAGACATGGTCGGCTACATGGTCTACGACGTCTTGTCTTTCCATGGCGCATACACCACGTTTTGCCCAGTCATGGGCCATGCATCAGTCGAATCAGGGAGAGCAAGGATCTATCAAGAAATGTACAGGTGCCTCTCAGATGTATGGGTTGGAGACGCCGCACTTGATCACATCGTATCGTTTTTCTCTGTCGATCCTCATCTGAAGCAGGCCTTATTTCACCTGGGCTTTGGCTTATACGTTGTGGACGCTTTTAGGTCCACTGATCCCGTTGATTCAGGTGGTGAAGCGAGCATACGTCAGGCTTCACTCAGCGACGTCGAGGACTTGGCTTGTCTCGGGGAGGAATCAAGGAAGTATTATCGGGAGTCGCCTATTTTCCTGGTTAGAAGGAAGCAGAAGCGAGGATACTACGAGGATTTTATCAGAAGCAAAGAGGCAGCGGTCTTCGTGGCAGAGTTCGAAGGAAAGATAGTGGGGTTCATGAGCATCAGGAAGAAAAGTCTAGATGACATCATCACCTTGGCGGACAAAGACACTGCTATGATAGATGAACTAGGAGCGTATATACAACCAGCCCATCGTGGACATGGAGTCGGGGCGCAGCTACTCAGCAGCGTCATAGGATGGTGCAGCGAACAGAGAATAGACCAAATCCACGTTGACTATGAGTCAGCTAATCTCTACGCCGCCGGGTTCTGGCCCAAACACTTCACGCCCACGGTGTACTCGGTAAGGCGAAGGGTAAACCCAGATATTTTACATCGATAAACTTTGTAGTCAAACTAGTTACGAAGATCCTTGGAGCCTTTCTCTAACTATAAATAACTAGTCCATTAACTGGTTATTGGTGGTGATATGTCGGCGGAGAGAGCGTTCCTCATGGATATCCAGAGCAAGGTAAACGAGATGGACAAAGAGCTCAAGGCCATGGCCCAAGACATCCAGGAGATCAAGAGGATAGTCCAGACGATACTCGGCAGCATGTAGCCGCCGCCAGCCATCACTGGGCGTAGCTAGTCTAGAGCCGCCGACAGTTCATTGAATATGTCCAGCACCAGCTCCATCTGCTTCAGGTACTGGTTCGTTGTGAGCAGCTCGTACTTGTAGACCTCGGAGACGCTCCGAGACAGCTCCTCTATCTTATCCTTCACACAGGGGTGTCCTGAACCACCCATCCCGTTGCTCATATCGTTGACCATCATCTTCATCACGGTTTGCATCGAATCTCAGCATATAAGGGCGACTCAAGTGTCATGATGACGTGAAACAATCGCAAGAGGTACTCACAATACGTGAGTACAACAAGCCATAGGAAGCATCAAACTTTCAAGCGTCGAGCCCCAGCTATATCCCATGGTCAAGGTAGACGAGTTCCTCGTGGAGCGCTGGATGAACAAGTACGAGCACGACGTGGAGATAAACATGGCGGAGACATGCGTCCAGCCCTTCACCCTCCGAGAGTTTCTGGAGTTCACCGACCGCCCCGGCTACATGGACGAGATAATGGACAGGCGGCTCACCTACGGCTGGATAGAGGGAAGCCCCGAGCTCAGGGAGGGCCTCGCCGGGCTCTACAAGGACGTGGACCCCGGTGACGTGCTGGTTACCGGCGGCGCCATAGAGGCCAACTTCAACAGCTTCTACAGCCTCGTGGAGCCCAGGGACACCGTGGTATCCGTCTACCCCGCCTACCAGCAGCTCTACAGCGTCCCCAAGAGCTTCGGCGCCGAGGTAAAGCAGCTACACCTACTCCCAGAGAACCGATGGCTCCCAGACTTGGAGGAGCTCAAGACGCTGGTGGATAGGAAGACGAAGATGATAGTGATAAACAACCCCCACAACCCATGCGGCAGCCTCATCGACACGCCCACGCTCAAAGCAATATGCGAGATCGCTGAGGGCGTAGACGCCTACGTCCACAGCGACGAGGCGTATAGGGGCCTATACCTAGACCAGGCAGACAGGGTGCCAAGCGTCGTGGATATCTATGACGAAGGTATAGCCACGGGAAGCTTCAGCAAACCCATAAGCCTCACGGGCCTCAGGCTGGGGTGGATCACCGCAGACCACGAGACGGTTCATCATCTCAAGCTTCGCCGGGACTACACCACCATAAGCAAAGGCATGATCGACGACGCCCTCGGCGCTCTCGCCATGCAACACATCGATAGCATATTGGTACGCAACAACGGGATAATCAAAGCGAACCACAGGCTCCTCGACCACTGGATAAGGGGTGAGCCCCTCATAGACTGGGTTCCGCCACGGGCTGGCAGCGTGGGGTTCATGAGGCACCACCTAGACGCCAACGCGTGGGACATCTGCAGGGAGCTCATAGAGGAGAAAAGCACATTCATGGTGCCAGGCGACTGCTTCGGGTTCACCGACCACATCCGCATCGGCTACGGCAACGACCCCGAGGTGCTTAGAGAAGGGCTTGACAGATTCAAGAGCTACCTAGATGAGCGTAGGTGACTCAAGGCTTTGAGGCCTAGAGTTGTAGTTAGCCGCTGCCTCGGATTCGAGGCCTGCAGATGGGATGCGGAGATCATCGAAAGCGATGCGGTAGACGAGCTCAGAGGCCGTGTCGAGTTTATTACCGTATGCCCCGAGCAGGATATCAGTCTAGGCGTTCCCCGTAAACCCATAAACCTCGTTTTAGTCGACGGCGTGGTCAGGGTAGTCCAGAGCGAGACGGGGAGAGATTTAACAGACAAACTCAAGGAGTTTTCCGAAGACTTCCTCGAAGGGCTGGGTACAGTCGACGGGTTCATACTGAAGAGCAGGTCACCGTCGTGTGGATGGAGAACCACCAAGATTCATGACGGGTCCGAGGTGAACATTGGTTCAGGCGTCTTCGCTTCCTGCGTCGAGAACCGTTACCCCGGCTGCGTTATACTCGACGAGGAAGAG
This sequence comes from uncultured Candidatus Bathyarchaeia archaeon, assembly GCA_964529745.1. Classification (GTDB taxonomy): domain Archaea; phylum Thermoproteota; class Bathyarchaeia; order TCS64; family TCS64; genus RBG-16-57-9. The sequence continues at coordinate 8,261 of CAZGZR010000058.1, read as the reverse complement.
CTTGGGAAGATGGGCCCAGAGGCCTTCCTGCGGCTACTCGCCGCGTCCTGATCTCCTGTAGGTGCCTCTCAGCATCGCTATCTGCCCGTTGTGGTGGATGAGCTCGGCGAGGAGGTGGAACAGCAGGCCCTTCCTATCTGTCTCTCTGCCCCAGATTGTAAGGGGCTTAGCCAGCGCTGCGTCAGTCGTCTCCGTGAGTAGATCGCATATGATCACATGTGACTTATCTAGATCGTCCAGCAACTGCTCTGGGCTGTGGGGCTGCTCCTGGTAGTCGTCATCCCATCCCTCCGGTTTTACTGTACCCTGTATAGCCTGAGGTATTAACACGTAGCCGATTCTGGCCATGTGGGTTAGTATCCACTTGATGGTGTTTGCGCCTCTGCACGGCGTCCAGCTCAACTCGTCTCCCGATAGCTCCTTGACGGTTTCTCTTATCCGCTTGAAGACGTATTCCGATTGCTCCTTCATGAGTCGGGTCTGTGCATCCATGAAGGTCAGGTAATCGTTTCAGCCATTTATCGGTTCCCTATCGCCGCCTCGACCTCTTGTCTGAACTCGGGAGTCCTCCAATAGCTCTTTATGGGCCTCTTGTTCACGATGACCAGCTCGTTTCCCCGCCTGGAAGATTCCTGGGGCCCCGTCCACATGTTAATTATCTCGACGTGGTAGCCCGGCTCGATCTCATGGATCAGCCTCTTCACGCCTTCGGCGAAGCCGACGCTGTACTCACAGTTAATGTTGTAGATTACCACCGCTCTACCCGCGTCTTCTTCAAGGGGGGTGTACACCGTCCTCCTCCTCGGCTCGTAATCGCCGTTTATCTCTAGGTACATCTCTCCGTCGCCCTCCCTGAAGCCGCTCCTCTCGTAGAACTCCTTTAGGTCGAGGCCCTCGCCTGTGGAGAAGGGCTCGGTGACGAGGAAGCGGCACGGCTCGCCCCGGAGGCTCTCGACTCCTTCTCCCGCCTCCCTCACGAGGTCTTCGAGGAGGGCCGACCCCGCGCCCTTGCCGTGGACCCTGGAGTAGACGCACTCTATGCGTACGACGCCTCCGCGGCTATCCGCGATGTAGGGGAGCGCCGCCTCGGGGTAGTACATTATCTGGGAGACCGGCCTTCCGTCAAGGTAAGCCACCTTCGTGAAAGGTCCATGGTCTCTGAGTGTCTCCCTCAACCAGCTCTCCCTGAGCCGCCTGCCCTCCATGAGCTTCGACCCCGGCTCAGCGTCGGGGCTGCACACCTCGAAAACGTCGCCGAAGCCCTCCCTCATGGTCTTCACCTCTATCATGGAACCCGATCTATGAGGGGGTTACGTCACTGATAATCTTTAACAGTCACACGGGACAGGTGTAGAGTATTGGGTGGACGAGTTGGCTGACATATGGGCCTGGATGGGGAACCTGGTGGCGTCCTACGGCTACGCCGGCGCCTTCCTCATAAGCATATTCGGCAACTTCACCGTCTTCTTCCCCGTGCCATTCGTCCTCACCATCTACGCCTTCGGCGCCACCCTCAACCCCCTCATTCTGGGCTTGGTATGCGGCGTGGGCTCCACCATCGGCGAGTTCTCGGCTTACCTCATAGGCAGAGGCGGCCGCAGCGTCATTAACGACAGGTACGGGGAGCGCCTCGAGACAGCCAAGCTCCTCGTACAGGAGTACGGGATGGCCGTCATATTCGTGTTCGCGGTTCTGCCGCTTCCAGACGACCTGATACTCATACCCCTCGGGATGCTCAGGTACAGCCTGAAGAAGGCGATGGTCGCCATGCTCCTCGGGAAGACCATCATGTGCGTCGCAGTCGCCTACGCGGGCCGGTACAGCTACACGCTCATCAGGGACGTCTTCGCGTCCAGCGGCATACTGGGGGGGCTTGCCTCCACGCTGCTGCTGGCCGTGATAGTCTACGCGATGATAAAGATCGACTGGACCAAGTACGTCGATGTCAAGAAGCCCGAGAGTTAGTGATCAAGAGATCGTGTCCCTTGGACCTGCTGGACACCTTGCTGCTTATCATCCTAAGCGTGTTCACCGCGTCCAGCTTGAACCCCGTGCCCTCGTAGAGGCTCCTCATGAGGTCTGTGTCTGAGTTACTCTGGACGAATACCACGCCCCGATCATCCAACTCGACGCACATGTCCCTCAGCCTCCGCTGGTCCTCCTCCGTGAACCCTCCAGCAGAGTAGTCGGTGAAGTGAGCTGTCCTGCTGACAGGCACGTAAGGCGGGTCCAGGTAGCACAGGTCCCCAGCCTCAGCCGTCTCCAATAGGTAGAGGAAATCCCCGCAGCGGATGTCCACCGCCCCGAGCAGCTTACTCGCCTTCATGATACGCCCTGGATCGACTATGGTGGGGTCCTTGTACCTGCCGAAGGGCACGTTGAACTCGCCCTTCGAGTTGACCCTGTAGAGGCCGTTATAGGCCGTCTTGTTCAGGTAGAGGAAGAGGGCGGCGTCCTCGACGGTATCCGACGGGTGCTCGTTGAACCGCGTCCGGTGTCGGTAATACTCCTCCTTGTCGTAGTTGTAGCCGCCAGCTACCCCGATGAGATCCCCCGGGCTGTCCCTTACGACCCTGTAGAAGTTCATGAGACGAGGGTTCACGTCGTTGACGCTGCCTCTCACCGGCTCCAAGCTGAAGAACACGGCTCCTCCCCCCATGAACGGCTCATGGTAGCAGCGTTCCCGGTGGTCGTCCGGGTAAAAGCTCAGTATCCTCTCCACGAGGCTACGCTTCCCGCCGGCCCACTTGAGGAGAGGACGCACCCTCCGGGCACCTATAGGGCTGTGAACCCGTCAACCGTCTCTTTATCGAGCCTCTTGACGAGCTCTATCACGAGGCGAACGGCGTTCTCGGTGTCCTTCAGGCTCAGGAGGCCGACGTGGCTGTGTATGTGCCTAGTGGGCACCGTGATCACCACGGTGGGGCAGCCGGCTCTGTTTATGTGGATACGGCCCGCGTCTGTGCCGCCGCCAGCCATCTGGCTGAGCTGCAGCGGGATCTGCGCCTGCTTCGCCGTCTCTATGACGAACTCCTTGAACGGCTGGTTGGGGATCATGCTCCTGTCGTAGGTGAGCAGCCCGGGGCCCTTACCCATCTTGGTCAGCGCCTCATGAGGCTTGATGCCGGGGACGTCCCCCGCGATGTCCACCTCCAATACGATGGCCACGTCCGGGTCAACCCTGTGGGCTATTGTCTGGGCTCCGCGCAGGCCCACCTCCTCCTGGACCGTGGCGGCGCCGACCACGGTGTTGGGGTGCGCTATACCCTGCTCTTTCAAACGTCTCAACACCTCCATAGCCACGAAGGCGCCTATCCTGTCGTCGAAAGCCTTGGCCATGGCAACGCTGTTATCCCGTATGAGGCTGAAAGGGCGCCAAGGCACCACGGGGTCCCCCACCTTGATTCCGGCCTCCTCAACCTCCTCCTCGGAGGACGCGCCTATGTCTATGTACATGTCCTTCTTCTCGACCATCTTCTTGCGTTCTTCCTGGGGCAGAATGTGGGGCGGCTTGGAGGCGATGACCCCGTGGACGTCGCCCTTGCTTCCCCGCACCACGACGCGCTGGGCTAGAAGGACCTGGTCCCACCAGCCGCCAAGCGTGTTGAAGGTCAGGTACCCCTCCTTGGCGATGGAAGACACTATGAACCCCACCTCGTCGGTGTGGCCCGCCAGGAGGACGGTGGGGCCCTCACCCTTCAGGCTGAAGGCAACGGTGCCGAGCTTGTCGGTCAGCACCTCGTCCGCTATGGGCTCCATGTAGGCCTTCACCATGGAGTTGACTTCGCGTTCGAAGCCGGATGGGCCGAAGGCCTCCATCATCTCCTTCATTATGCCTAGGGCTTTCTCGTCTAGCATGTGTATCGCCCTATAATGTGTTGCTCATTGTTTTAGGGTTATCCTCATGGGCCGGCGTCGTCGTTTCTTGGTTTTTTAATATGTTTGCCGTAAACGTGTAACATCAGACCACGTATTGATACGAAAGTGTAACTGTATAAGAGGAAACGGCGTCACAACGCCGTAAGTTAATGCATACATGTAACGTAGCGAGTGCATCCATGATACGCTGATGCACTCACCGATATATTGATTTAATTGAATAAATTTCCAAGACTTTCACAATATAGATTTATAGAAATATGGCATGTTGATTGACTGAGAGGTTTTATATGTCTGTCAGGATGAAACGTTGTTTAACCGGGGTGGAGCTAGGCTAGCGGTCGGCCGTCGTCCCTCGTTGCCGTTGGGGCGTCCCGCTCCGGTAGCCCATATTAATTCTTCGCGGGAGAGCCTTACTGTTCCTCGGGAGCCCAGCGCCCACTAGCCAGCCCTAGTTTAACCCGCCAGTAAACCCATTAAAAAAACTATTCTTACAACAGATGAGAATAACTTGATTTTCAATAAAATAAATAATATATAGAAAATATTACGAAAACAACTGGAAAAACCATCCATGTACCGACATACTCCCGGCTCTATAAACGATAAAGCCCCTTTTTCGGTCAACCTCTCCGCCTCACCGGCCACGAGGAGACCCGACAATCGGCTAAACTTGCCCAAAACCAGCCCGAAGAAAGACGCGCCATGAAGACCGACGAAAGCGAGATAACGCTACTAGCCACATCGGATTGGACTAAGAGACTAGTCCATTAACGCGAGAACCTTCCGAGCCGTGGTCAGGTAGCCGCTGTGTCCTATCATGACGGTCCTCGGCCTCGTCCTGCCGGGGGCCACCGTGATGTTCCTCATCAGCAGCTCCACAGTCTCCACCTCTATAAATGGCTGAGCCTTCAACGCGTCCACGGTCTTCATTACCTGCTCTATAGTGGGGCTGAACGACAGGAAGACGCCGCTGCCCGCGAGGGCATCCCATGCTTGTGGCACCACGAGCCACGGCGTCGCCATGTCCAGCACCACCGCGTCAAGGTCCGTCTCAGGGACGCCTTCGGTGACGTCGCCGAGCCTCATGTCCACGTAGGGCATCAGCCCCGACCGCTCGATGTTGCCGCGCGCGGTCCTCATGTGTTTCTCCACGACCTCGTAGGTGATGACCCTGCCCTCGGGCCTCACGGACTCGGCGAGGGCCATGGTGAGGGCGCCGCTGCCGGTCCCAGCCTCCAGGACCCTTGAGCCTGAGCCGAGGCCCAGCTGGAGGAGTATGTACCCTATGTCCTTTGGGTAAAGTACCTGTGTTCTGCGGTCCGTCTTGAGCACCCTGTCCCTGACGAGGGGCTTCAACGCGTAGAACTTGACGCCGAGGCTGCTTGCGACCACCAATCCGTAGGGCTCTCCTATGAGATCGCCCAGCTCGATGTATCCCCTGTGTGTGTGGAACTGTTTCCCTTCCTCCACCTTCACCTTGTAGGTGCGTTTGGCGTCCAGGTAGAGGATCACCTCGTCTCCTTCGCTTATCAGCGTCATCGCCCCATCATAGTCGCTCCGGAATAAAATCCCTACCACGGGAAGCACAGCTTATAGCGTAGAATCGGGACAGGGGTTACCATGAAGGACTTGGAGGAGTTCAACGAGTTCAGGAAGAGGATGAACGAGGCCATCCTCGGCTGCGGCCACCTTGGGCTTAAGCGTTTCTGGGCGCTGGACAGCCGCGCATACGAGCAGAGCCACTTGGACGAGAAGACCTTGGAGCTGCTGGGCCTCGCCACGAGCATGGTGCTCCGTTGCGACGACTGCGTCACCTATCACGTCATACGTTGTATCCAGCTTGGCTTTACGGACGAGGAGCTTCACGACGCGCTCAATGTGGCCTTGGTAGTGGGCGGCAGCATAACCATACCCCATATCAGACGGGCCTTCGAGACCATGGAGAAGTGTAGAGAGCTTCAGGAGACGGACCCCCACCTGGAGAAACTATTGTAGCAATCCGACACCTATTTAACAGTCAACAATATCTAAAGATTGGATGGGGGGCGGAGGCAACCTACGGAGGCTCGTGGAGGACAGAGCCGGCCTTGTTATCTTCTTCGCCGCGCTAGCTACCAGGCTGGTGGTGTGGCTTTTTATTCCCTTGGACTGGAACTGGGATAGCTACCACCACTGGCAGATAAGCTACCTTAGCTTAAAGATAGGGTTCGGCAGGGGGCAGTTGTGGGATCTAAACGGCTGCGAGTATTTCTGGGGCATGGTGCCTCACCTATTCCAGTCGGTGCTGATGGGGGTCTTGGGAACATCGTCCCTGCTTCCCTACAGGGTTCTCAACACGGCGCTGGGTGGACTTAACTCCGTTCTCGTCTACAGGATAGGGGAGAGGTTCTACTCACAGAAGACTGGATTGGTCTCGGGTCTTCTCTTCGCTGTTTTTCCTGTTGCCGCCGTCTTCGATGCCGTGGCCATGCAGGACACCCTTGCCCTTACTTTCCTCCTCGCGTCGCTTTCCGCTATCAGGGAGAACCCTTTCTGGGCAGGGGCAGCGCTGGCGCTGGCCGGGCACAGCCGCATCGAGCTAATGGCGGTGGGCTTCATCGTGTTGCTGGGGTACTGTCTCCGTGAGCGGCTGTACACCGAGAGCCTGCCCTACGTGATGGGGTGGTTGTTGGTGATGACGGTCTTCGGCTTCCATCTGTACTCCAAGACGGGGAACCCAATCTACCCGCTGTACACGAGCCTCTACAACGTTTTCGGTGGGTGGGAGCCCGGCAACCAGGGTAAGACGTTCCTAGGGCTCATGCTGGACTGGGTTTGGTGGAAGCTCAGCGTCTGGCCACGCAAGCCCACGGGGCTCGTCATATTGTCGCTGGGGGCGACTGCCGTCGTAATGGTGCCCCGGATGGCGCGGAGACGGTGGATAAGGTACCAGCCTCAGCTATACCTTCTGGCATCCGCTGCTGTGCTGACCCCCATTTTCCTAACCTACTTGGGTGCGGACCCGGAGAGCCTCCTGATCATGCTGAGGATGGTGAACCCGGTGGTCGCCCTGGGGCTACCTGTGGCCGTACATTTCTCACGCACCTCTATAGCGAAGCCTTTCCCCGATCTCAAGTTGAAGCCGGTGCAGATCGTCGCCGTCTTATTCCTCCTGTCATACTTCTGGTTCCTGCCGGCGTACTGCGGCTTCCAGGCTTACACGGAGGAGGCGTTCATCTCCGCTGACGCGGTGCACGGCCTCTACGGCGGAGGAACCATCGTGTGCGACTATCCCACCATCAACTATAGGCTTGTTCACGCGTGGGGAGTCGAGCCGAGAGACCTGCTAGGGAACCACTACTCGCCCCACTACTACGGCGTGGATGAGCCCCTCGTGTATGCCGAGTGGCTCCAGGAGAACGATGTCACCCTCTGGCTTAAGACGGATTTCAGGGGCGAGCCGGTCCTTGACGTGGTTGAGGCGAATTATCCCGGCCTTTTTGAGCGGCTGTACGGGGAAGGCTACACCGTGGTGTATGGGGTAGACCGGGATAGGCTTGAGTCGATCTTGGTCGGGGGGAACAGCTAAAAACCGTGTCTGCCCCACATACCCCTATTGAGGTGGAGCCATGTCGAGGTACAGAGAATTAGGGGTGGATGTACGAAAGCCGGGAATAGACAGTTTCAAGGGTGCCGTGGAGAACCTGTACCCTGGCGCCTTCTGCGTCGTCCAGCGCGACCCGGGTGATCCTGAGACGGGGATTGTGACGCACACGGACTCGGCCGGGAGCAAGCCCATCCAGGCTTATCTACACTACAGGGAGACGGGCGACCCGTCGTGGTTCAAGGGGCTGGCTCAGGACGCGCTGGCCATGAACGTGAACGACCTCCTCTGCGTGGGTGCCTACCCGGTCACGTTCGTGGACTATGTGGCGTTCAACACCATGGAGATCGACAGACTCCACTTACTGTCAGCGTTGGCAGAGGGCTTCGCCGATTGTCTGGATACGTTGAAGGTTGAGGGCGTTGATTTGATGTTCGCCGGCGGTGAGACGGCTGATCTCCCTGACCTGTTGAGGACGTTGGACGTCTGCGTAACGATATTCGGCCGCGCCAGGCTCAGCGAATTCATCACCGGCGAAGGGATCGAACCGGGGGACGAGATAATCGGCCTGAGGAGCGGCGGCACGGTGAGGTACGAGAAGGGAGTTAACAGCGGCATCATGAGCAACGGCCACACGCTGGCGCGGACCACACTCATGAAGCCTGAATACGTGGAGAAATATCCCGAGATAAGCCACCCGTCCCGGGGGAGGTATAGGGGCAGGTTCAGCTACGACGACTACCTTGAAGAGCTGGGGATGACCGTGGGGGAGGCGCTACTCAGCCCGACACGGCTC
>CAZGZR010000057.1:0-16222 GCA_964529745.1 uncultured Candidatus Bathyarchaeia archaeon | reverse complement strand
CAGCTCCAGGAGATCGTGTCGGCGCTGTGCGCGTCCATGCCTTGTGGAAGGGAGGGGCTGTCGGAGGGGGTGAGGCGATTTAAGGTGAAGCCCCTCCTGGGCAGCGGCCTGGAGAACAGGTTCTGGTGCGAGGTGGGGCGGGCCATGTCGGGGGCGAGCCGAGAGTTGGCGGGCCACATAGCGGAGGAGATGCTTTCCAGGTACGAGCACAGGATCACCCGTGACTCCGACGGGGGCCCCGTGGGGCACACGTTCGACGAGATATACGACCTGGAGACGCTTCAGCCCCGGCGGCGGTTCCTCGACGTCTACGACGGGGTTAAACGGGACTTGGAGGACCTGGGGTTAGAGTTCAGGTGAGGATATGACTGCGCCGAGTTTCTGGGAGATACTGGACAGGGCCTGCAACTCTGGGCCCGAGACCCCGGTGAGGGACTTCGACATGAAGATATTCAGGGAGGCCCAGCGGCTGGTGGAGGAGCACGGCATAGAGTACGACCCCGAGGTCTACGTGCCCAGCGACGACAGCCTGGCGGACGACGTCTGGGAGGCGGGGTTCGAGCTGTTCATCGAGCTGGGGGTGTACTGCATGAACTCCAGGCGCGTCATAGTGTTCGAGGAGGACGAGGTGCGGACGGCCCTCAGGGAGGTGCGGGGCGAGGTGGAGATCGGCGAGGGCGGGGAGAGGAGGCTCGTGAGGAGGCGGGGGATCGAGGGGGAGAGCCCGCCGGTCGTCGTGGGCGGCGTCATCGAGAGCGACATCACCGAAGGCGAGAACTTTGTGAAGCTCTACCAGGCCATAGCTCAGGAGCCCCTCATCGACGGGCTGTACGTGGGGCCGCCTGTCCACACCTCGGAGGGGTACACGCTGAGGATGGGGTCGCCGCTGGAGGTGCACCTGGGGCGGTGCATGGCGGCGTGGACGCGTGAAGCCGTGAGGAGGGCCGGCCGTCCAGGGCTGCACTACGTCTCGGCTTGCCCCTCCGCCATCGCAGACATCGCCGGATGCAACCCCCAGAACGGCACAAGACCCTCCGACGGCATAATGATCTCGGTCACCTCGGAGCTGAAGACCGACTACGAGGCCCTGGCGAAGGTGGCGTACGCGCTGGACTACGGCTGCGTCAAGGCAACCCACGGGGGCTCCATCATAGGCGGCTGGGCCGGCGGCCCCGAAGGGGCGGCCGTCGTCTCCATAGCGGACTTCCTGAGCGCGGTCATGGTGTACCACCACAGGGTGGGCCCAACTTACGGCGACCACGGATTGACGAGGTGCCCCGGCCCGATCCCCGTGTCCAGCGTGAACCCCGGGATGTGGGGGACGGAGCTGACCGGGCAGGCCATAGCCCGCAACTATAGAGGCGTCAACGGCCGCTTCTTCCTGACGGCGGCGGGGCCGGGCACCGAGATGCAGCTCTGGGAGGTGGCCGCCCTGGGCATCGCGGCCCTCGCCTCCGGCCGCGACATGTTCTGCGGAGGCGGGATACGGCGTTACAAGGTGAAGCCCATGCTGGGCAGCGCCCTGGAGAACAGATTCCACGCGGAGCTGGGCCACGCGGCCCTCGGCATCAGCCGCGGGGACGCCAATGAGCTAGTTAAACGGATCGTGGGTAAATATTCCGGTGACATTACTAAGGATGGTGGGCCGTGGGGCTACACGTTCCAGGAGATTCATAACATGAGGACTCTCTCGATTAGGCCTAAATTCCAAGCCGTGTATGATAAGGTTAAGAGGGAGTTGACAAACATGGGGCTAGACTTCCAGTATTGACTTAGTTAAGATAAAGTTCGAATAAGTGGATTAATTGTTAGTGGGGGGAGGGGGGTTGAACTACCGACTTTGGTTATTCTCGATTTTTTGGTTAATTTCCTAATTAGATCAAATAACAAGACTCTTTATAGAGATGAAAGGATTTTGAAGTCTTATTTATCTAAATGATTTATATTTTTTATCTTATTGATGTTCTCAATGATTCTCTTAGTTTGTATAATTCTTCTATGGAATATTCATAGTTTTTTATGAGGTTATCTAATGAATTTATTATCTCTTTGAAATTTTGAGTCTCGATTAGTGAGTTTTCATAATTTGAAATGAGCTGATTGATGGTTTCTTCTATTCTTCTAAGATCATTAGCACTTATCCTTATTTCATCTATTCTCATTGCTGGTGAACCAAATGATCTTTTGGGGGCATGTTCATTAATTAATTCAAGATCCAAGCGATCTAAGAAAGATTTGATATCATCAATAATTGGGCCTTGAGAGAATAAAGTATTTATTAAACCAATCTTAATGCTCTTATTAGAGTCTAAAATACCCAATTCATAAGATTTTTCCGATATTTTTATCAATTGATTATAATCTATAAATAATAACTTCCACTTTGGCACAATATTTATTTTTTTTATATATTCCATAGCGTTTTTATTATAGTCTTTACTGATATATAATAACATTCTATTTTTATTATCGTAATATTTATGCATAGAATCAGCAATTGTTTTATATCTAAACGTTGATGGAATCCCTGAAAATATTTCTATTAACAGCTCTTTTCTACTAGATATTTTAACTCGGGCATCATATCCTCTATCCATAAATATCTGTTCTTTATCAAACTTTAATGGTTTCAACAGTAAAGATATTAGTTTAAACACTGAATCTTCAACCATAACCCCTCTATTAATTGATTCTTCTTCATAACTTCGTCTTACCCGTTCTATTGCAGCCCTTATTTCTGACACGATTATATTCCTCCCAACAATGTTGATAACAATTCATCTGGCAGAATCACTATACCTAATTTGCCCATCATCATTTCCATTCTACCTCTATCATAATTAGCTTCATTTGCGAATATTTCATCATAATATGTTAGGTTTGACACATTATAATGTCGAAACCTAAAGTAATGGTTCGTAAAGAAAAGAAAACCGAAGTTACCAGTAAACATTGAGTTCAGTGTATCGACTGAAGGTATGGCTTTATTCAAAATGAAACTTTTAAAATCACCTAATAGACCATTCGACATCGTCTGATATTTACATTCACAAAAATACTGGATCCGGTATTTTTCGGTTGTCCTATTAGGTAGATTCCTTATTCTTGTTTGATTCATTCTGATATCAAATAATATAGTACCGCTCGGTGTAACTAAACTAGCAGCCCCCTCTCCTTCATAGCAATTTTCTCCAATTGTAAATCCAAATTTGTTATCAAATAGATAGCAGACATTGTCAACAAACCTTCTACCTCTTGAATGAGGGGCCTCTCCCGGCATAGAATCTATAACAATAACTCATTATTTATTTATTTGTTTCATGGAAAAATAACCAATTATTCTTAATTATCAGGATAATTGTACTAAATGCAGTTCTGTATTAATGTCTGATAGATCTTCAATTATTCCTTTTTGGATTTGATTTTTTAGTGTTCTTATCTGCTTTCTAAATCACTAGAGTGCATTGAAGACACCTTGCTTTAAAACGGGGGATAATATGTTGGTAGCGGGGGTAGATTTGAACTACCAACCTTTTGGGCATTTTTATTGACTATTTACATCATAAAATCTTTCTCAGATAATATTTTCTAAAAAAGACCAATATAAACGGTCTGATAAAGAAAATAATTGGTAAATTCTTAATAATGGTTCCACTCATTACGATTTACTCAGTATTATTTTAATATAAAGAAAATAAAAATATTTAGGTATGTTTGTTGTACAAAAAGGCACACCGAATAGTAACACCTTCATTCAATTTAACGTTGGACATGGAGAATGTAATTTTGTGTTTGATAAAAAACATGATTTTTTATTAATTGATTGCGGAGCAGATGCTCCAGCAAGATATTCGCATATACCTCTAATCATAGAAAATTATTGTATCGGAATGAAATCTAGTTTTATTCTGACTCACTATCATTCAGACCACTATAGTTTATTCGGGTCATTTTCAAATCCTGGAAATTTATTTTACAGAGTATACGCCCCTAAAATACCAATTTATCAGAATTATGCATCATCTTTGCTTTTTGAATACATAGCGCTTTCTGTAATTTCTAATTATTCTTATTTCAATATTTTACCTCAAATATTCAATTTTGGTGCTCATATTATAGAATGTGATAGTAATTCGATAATATCTGAGTTTAATCAAAAGTTTGACGTGTTTTGGCCTAATTTTGATGAGATTGAGTTTACCTCAAGGAGAGATAATGTACATTATAAAAGGATACTAAATACACTGAAGAATGTAGAGAGTGAGTATAACATCTCAATATCAAATAATGAAGAATCGTTTGTTAACGCCATAAAAAGCTTAAGAAAAGGGTATGAAGATCTTAATGAAGAAAAAAAGAATGTGATTAAAGATTATTTAAATGAATTCAGAGAAGCATTTAGTGCCGTAGCTGACTTGCATTCGTTGGGTTTTAATTCTAAATACAAAAGAAAAGATCGATACTTAATATTAGGCGATATCCCCGCTAGAATTCTAAATCACATAACTATTTCTGGGAAAAAGGATTATAATATTATTAAAGCATCTCACCACGGGACGGAATTTGGTACTAGTCTATCAAATGCCCATTCAGATTATGTATTAATTTCTAGAAATTCAAAAGAACGCCCGAGGATTACACAAATTGATCCAAGATATAATATGATTTCTAACGTTGTTCTGAATACTGAAATAGATGGACATTGCATAGTAATCTGATTTTTGAAACGATGTCTCGAAGATTAAATACCAAAAACTATTTTACTATAATTTCCGTTCATCCATTGGTTTAAATGGATATAAATTTTGAAGATATTAGAAACCGAATACATGATGGAATCAATAAGGGTTATGAAGAATTTTCAATATTGCCTGGTCTAACTCCGAATATTGGATATAGTACTCGACCTGTTGTTATAATGCCAAAATATAATTCTATAGAGGATCTTTCTGCAAAAATTTCTATGGGATTTATATCCAGTACCGATAAAGCAGTATATGTTTATACACAGCCTATTGAAATTTCTCAACATTTTAGAGTTCGAAATTTGTTCAAAGACACATATACGTTAGAGCAAGCAGAGAAAACGGGAATGATCGAATATGAGGGGCGGGATATTGCACGTAAAGAATTTGCATCAATTGTTGAAAAAATGGAGCAGATATCAAAGAATTTTAAACAAGTGTCTGATTTTAACGATGAATTATTAGAAGAAATAAAAAAAGAAATTCTCATAACAGATTATCATTTCAATTTACTAGTACCCAATAGGATTTTTGAGGGTGTTTTTTCAGATAAAATTATTCGCTCAGATCTAATAAGAGATTATTTCTTAGCAGGATGTAAAAAAACGCCATATTATCGTGGTTATTATTGTGGTGTAAATGTTTTAACATGTCCAAGCGATATTGATTATGCAATTTTTTATGTTCCTCAATTGTTAAATGTAAGTACAACTTACCTTGACTATTCATATGACGAAAGATATATTCCATCAATTCTGGAGATAAAAAAATCTCTAACTTTAAGACCAGAATTAGATGAATCCTTGGTTGTAATCCAATTCGAATAACTTCATTATTCCATTTGTTCTTAATTTTGGATTATTTTAACTAGAAATCTAACATGTGCGATACATTTGAACTACCGACCTCGGGGTTATTTCTTCTTGATCTTTGACTTCCTTGGTCATAAAGATCAGGTAATTCTATGGTCTTAGTTACTATACAACTTAGTGTAATTGTATTTAATTCATCTATCACCGTAGTTATTAAATGAATTTTTCTTCTTACTTCCAATGTAAATTTTATATAAATATTAAGGGAGTTTAAGATTATGAGTTTAGTTGATGAGGTGTATGAGTATTTTGTTGCGTTGATAGTTGGCGCAATAATGCTTTACGTATTGTGGGAAATAGTGGCGTCTCTTTTCCAAACTATTCCAGAACTTGTACGCTATGGCGTGGCTCTTGTTATTGCCGCAGCAATAGCACTTATAGTTTTAGCTAAAAGTGGAATAAGAAGGTAACAAGATGAAACATTATGTCAAATTCTAATGATGATCTAACCTCTCAGGTTATTATATTTGTTTCATCTTTTTTAATTGGTATATTTTCATCTTATTTATGGGAATTTGTAGTAAGACCATTAATAGTTAGGATATTGCCAAGTAATCCCTTTCTAGATAGTTTTGCTTTAGGATTTGTTATATTTGCACTATATAATTTAATACAAAGACTACCCATTGATCCAAAGACCATATTAAATAGAGCTGATACTAACGTATTAAGAAATTTAACAAGAGAAAGAGAATATATTATATCAACGATGTATAGAGAAGATTATAATTCATCTCGTTGGAAACAACACTCAGAGAAATTAAATCATGTTGAAGAACGGATTAAAGATTATGAAAATAGAATTAAAAATAGAAAATAATTTATACAATAAAAAAAGCGAAGATAGCCGGAGGTAGATTTACACCACCGACCTCGGGGTCATATGCCTCACAGACAACAAGACGCTGGCTCAAACCTAGAAAAGCTGCCCCCGCAACCAGCAGAGAAACGAAAAACGGATCAAACAACAGATTTTTTTCGCGTAAAACCAAGTAACAGGGAACAATGAAACCCCCAAAAAAAATTCCCGAGATTACAACCCACTTGTAACAAAAGCGATGGTAGCGGGGGGTAGATTTGAACTACCGACCTTGGGGTTATGAGCCCCACGGGCTAACCTGGCTGCCCCACCCCGCTCCGACCCAAACAGACAATCTATACGCTTATAAACCCTATGCGAAACCACAAACCCCAGAAATGACCCACACCCAACAAACCATCGCCAAACAAAGAATACGCATCCTCTACAACCAAGCCAAACAAACCTACCCCAAGAACCCCGAACTCAGCAGACGCTACACCAGACTCCTAAAACGAATATCCCAGAGAACACGAACAAGGCTCCCCAGAGACGTCCGGCGAGGCATCTGCAGAAACTGCGACACCATCCTCATACAGGGAGTAAACACACACACCCGCATAAGGCAACGCCGCGAACCCCACGTAGCCACCACCTGCCACACATGCGGCCACATCCAAAGGATACCCCTGAGGAGCCGCGGCCAGTGACATTCACCCTCATAAGCATAGGGCTCAACGGCCACAGGGACCTCAGCCTAAAAGCCGTGGACGCCGCCAGAAACGCCGACGCCCTCTACGCCGAGACCTACACCATGAAGCTGGACACGGACCCCCAGCGCCTCGGCGAAACCATAGGCAGACCCGTCCAATCCCTCACCCGGGGGCAACTGGAGGAGGACGCCGATAGGCTACTGGACGAGGCCACGAACCGAGACGTGGCCGTCCTGGTAGGCGGCGACGCCCTCACAGCCACCACCCACATAAGCCTCGTCGTGGACGCCGCCAGGCGCGGCGTACCCGTCAAGATAATCCACGGCTCCAGCGTGTTCACAGCCGTAGCCGAGACCGGGCTCAGCCTCTACAAGTTCGGCCGCACCGTCACCGTCCCCCTCCCCGAGAAGGGCCCCGCGGACTCGGTCATCCGCGCACTCAATGAAAACCGTGAACACGGCCTCCACACGCTGATTCTTCTCGACCTCGACGAGCCCAACAAACGGTACCTCACCATAGGCCAGGCGATAACCCGTCTCGAAGAGACAGGCGAGTTCAACATGGAGACCCTCCTCGTCGGCGTGGCCCGCCTCGGCTCAGAGAACACGGTCATCAAGGCCGACACGGCCCGGAACCTCAAAGAGTTCGACTTCGGAGAGCCACCCCAAGCCATGGTCGCGCCGGGGCGGCTCCACTTCATGGAGGAGGAGGCGTTGAAGGCGTTGGCAGGCTGCCCGCCCGAGCTGCTAAGAGACAGGAAGGTTCAAGGCGAGACGGACGCCCTCATCGATAAATACAGCGTGGGATGCCGAAGAGTGCTGGAGGAGCTGAGAACCAGCCAGACGCCGACGACCATAGAAGAGGCCAGCGTCGCCGAGCTGCTCGACCACACGAAACGGTACCTGGACGACGCCGATTACTACCGCGGCGAGGACAAACCCGTGGCCCTGACCAGCGTCGCCTACGCCGAGGGCATCCTGGACGCCCTAAAGCTTTTAGGCTTGGTCGAGTTCGAGTGGTGAAGATGACTAAGGTACTGGCCGCCGGGGTCTTCGACCTGCTACACTACGGACACATAAGGTACCTGGAGGAGGCCAAGAAGCTGGGCGGCCAAGACGCCGAGCTCATCGTCATAGTCGCCCGGGACGAGACGGTCCGCCGCCTCAAGGGAAGCGACCCCATCATCCCCGAGGACCAGCGCCGAGCCGTCATAGAGGCGTTAAAGGTGGTGGATGAGGCCCTCCTCGGGTTCGAGGACCTGGACCTGGACAGGGTCATTCAGCAGGTGAAGCCCGACATCGTCGCCGTGGGCCACGACCAGGACGCCATAAGGCGGCAGGTCGAGAAGATAAAGAAGGGCAGGCAGCTGGACTTCAAGATAGTGACCGTGGGCCGGTTCGGCGAGAAAGACCTTGACAGCACCAGCAAGATCAAGCGGCGGATCGTCGAAGGGGCACGAACGAGAGAGTGACCCCGTCGCCGTCGGCTAGCCCCAGCTTCCGCCTCAGGTAGATCGGCGATATGATCTCCATAATGTTGTAGTCGTGGATGCTCCTCTCAGCCACTATCAGGGCGCCCTCCACCTCGCCGTTCACGGTGACGTGGTAGCAGCTGGCCGACCCGAAGGTACGCTCCCCGTCCTTGAAGCCCTCAAGGTGGACGCTGGGGCCGCTCTCCAGCCTCCGCCTCTTCTCGAAGTCGTCCTGCCCTATCCTGACGTTCAGCGTGCCAGGGAAGGGCTCGAACCCCAGCTTCTCCAGTATCTGGCGCCTGTAACCCTCCTTGCTTATGTAGTAGGCGCCCTCGAAGAGCCCCGAGACCACGGTGCCCTCGAACTCTATGGTCATCGCCTCCTCGCCCTCCAGGTGCCACTTGAGCTCCTTGAGCACCTCCTCCAGCTCCGTCACCCCCTCCACGGTTATGCTGATCCTGCTCCCGCCGGGGCCCATCCGCCTTTGTATGAGCCCCTTCTGCTCCAGGACCTGGAGGTGCCTGGACGCGGACTGCTGGCTCCCCCCAAGCACCTCGGAGAGGTCCGTGGTGGAAAGCTCGACGGCGTTCCTCGCCGCGCCCAGCCTGAGCAGCGTGTACAGCGTGAACCAGAGATGGGGCTTGAGCTCTACCAAGGTGTTCAGAAAATGGGTAGGGAACCCGTATATAACTCTTTTATTGGTAGCCTAGCCCTTGGCCACGGCGATGGGCACGCTCACCATGACCTTCTCCGCGAGGCCCACGGCGTGGCTCACGTCGGCCACCCTGTGGATGTCCTTGTAGCTGTCGGGGCTCTCCTCCTCCACTATCCGCCCGCTGGCCGCCTTCACGACGATGCCCTTACGCTTCAGGTCGTTTATTATGTCGCTGGCCCTGAAACGCCTCCTCGCCCCGGAGCGGGACATGACCCTGCCGGCGCCGTGGGCCGTGCTGGCGAAGCTCCTCTCCTCGCCCCTCTCCGTCCCCTTGAGCAGGTAGCTCGCGGTGCCCATGGTGCCGACGAGGAGCACTGGCTGTCCTATGGCGCGGTAGTCCGGGGGCAGGTCCCTCCTGCCGGGGCCGAAGGCCCTGGCGGCGCCTTTCCTGTGCACCACCGCCTCCACCCTCTTACCATCTACTTCATGCTCCTCCTTCTTGGCAGTGTTGTGGGTCATCCCGTAGACCAGCTCCATGCCCATGTCCTCGGCGCTGCGGTTTAAGACATCCTCGAAGGCGCGGCGGACCTGGTGCATTATTATGTGGCGGTTGATGAAAGCCCAGTTGACGGCGCAGCTCATGGCCTCGTAGTAGTCATCGGCCTCCTTGCTCTTCAACGGCGCGCAGACGAGTTCACGGGCCGGCAGCTTAAGGTCGTACTTGGTGGCCGCCCTGTCCATGACCCTGATGTAGTCGGTGGCGACCTGGTGACCGAAGCCCCTGCTGCCCGTGTGCACCCAGACCACCACCTGGCCGGGCCTGTTGATGCCGTAGACGGCAGCGTTGCCGGGATGGAATATCTTGTCTACCCGAGCGATCTCGAGGAAGTGGTTGCCCGCGCCCAGGGTGCCCAGCTGGCTGCTGCCCCGCTTCTTGGCGCGGGGGCTCACCTTGTCCGGGTTTGCCTCCTTCATGCAGCCGCCTTCCTCGGTGTGGCTGGCGTCCCTGTCCCAGCCGTAGCCTCTGTCAACGGCCCACTGGATGCCCTCGCTTATGGCTTTCTCTAGCTCCCTGACGCTGAGCCTCATCTTGCTGCCGACGCCGACGCCACAGGGCACCAGCTGAAATATCCTTTCGATGAGCTCCCGCTTCTTGTCGTCCACCTCCTTGTAGTCCAGGTCTGTGCGCAGCAGCCTGACTCCGCAGTTGATGTCGTACCCGACGCCGCCCGGGGTGATTATGCCCTCCTCCGAGTCGAACGCTGCGACGCCGCCTATGGGGAAACCATATCCCTGGTGGCCGTCGGGCAGCGTTACGCCGTACTTGTATATACCGGGAAGCTGGGCGACGTTGACGCTCTGGGCTAGGGTGTCGTCCCTCTTCATGGCCTCAAGCAGCACCTCGTCCGCGTATATTCGGGCAGGCACCTTCATGTGCCTGCAATAGGCCTGGGGTATCTCCCAAGTGTAGTCGTCTATCTTGTCTATAGGGAACTGCATGGATTCTCACACCCTTTCCGTTGGTAATCCTAATAAGCGTTTATTGGTTTCTACACCAATGAAAGGCATGCAGTGGAAGGTCCTGAAACAGGTGCCCCTAGCGGAGGTGCAGAGCCGCATCAAGGAGCACGAGGAGCGGCACGGCAGCCTCAGCCGCCTCCACGAGATGTTCACCAAGGGCAGGATGCCACCGGGCCTCTTCGACGACTACGTCGAGTGGACCAGCATGAGCCACGCCGTCCACGCCTACCAGGAGGGAGAGGACTTCGAGTACCTGGCCGAGATGGATATGAACCTCTCACCGAGGGACTACTCTAGGCTCACGGCCAAGAGGCTCATGCTGCTGGACCACCTCATCGAGGGCCCCGCCTCATCCATAAACGAACTCGCCGCCTTGGTCGAGAGGGACGTGAAGAATGTGTACAACGACCTCAGGACCTTGGAGTCCCTGGGCCTCGTCAGGCTCGTGAAGATGGGGAGGCGGCTGGTCCCGGAGCTGCTGGTATACGAGATAACCATACTCCTCGGCTGAACACTGTTATATCGCTTAGGCGATCGTATCTTGTGATGACTATGTCTGCTAAACCATGCGAGGCGGATCTGGTTCTGCTCAACGGCAAGATAATCACGGTGGACGACGGGTTCACCGTCGCCGAGGCTGTGGCCGTCAAGGACGGCAGGGTCATGGCCGTCGGCTCCACAGAAGAGATCGAGAAGCTCAGGGGAGGCTCCACCGAGGCTATAGACCTCAAAGGAAAGACCGTCATGCCCGGGCTATACGACAGCCACATCCACGTCATAGGCACGGGCACCGCGTTGCAGATGATTAACTGCAGGACCCCGCCCATGATGAGCATAGAGGACATGAAGACGGCGGTGGCCGAGAAGGCGGCTGACTCCAAGCCAGGCGAGTGGATTCTGGGCAGGGGCTGGGACCAGGCCAAGCTGGCTGAGCACAGATATCCGTCGAGGTGGGACCTAGACGAGGTGTCCCCCGACAACCCGGTGGTGCTGACCCGGACCTGCGGCCACCTCTTGGTGGCCAACAGCGTTGCTTTGGAGATCGGAGGAATAACCAAGGACACCCCGGACCCCCTCGGCGGTAAGATCGTGCGGGACGAGGATGGCGAGCCCACCGGCATGCTGGAGGAGGGACCCGCCATGAACCTGGTGAGGAGGCACATCCCCGAGGCCGGTATACCCGAGACCATGGACGCCATAAGGGCCGCGTTCAAGGCGTTCAACGAGGCCGGCATCACCAGCGTCATAGACCCGGGGGACAACGAGGACGAGATGGTGGCCTACCAGCTCCTCAGGGAGGCGGGGGAGCTAACCGTACGGACCAACATGATGCTCCGAGCCGTCCAGCAGGGAGACACCATAGAGGACAGCGTGAAGCGAATAGAAGGCTTCCCCATGATCACGGGAATGGGCGACGACCTCCTCAGGTTCCAGGGGGTGAAGCTGTTCATCGACGGCGGCATAGGCGGCAGGACTGCGCTGCTCAGGGAGCACTACGAGGACGACCCCGACGACTACGGGCTCCTCACGCTGCCGGTGGAGCACCTGCAGATGCTTGTGGACGCCGCCAACAGGCGGGGCATGCTCGTCGGCACACACTGCGCCGGCGGCAAGGCTATGGACATAGTGCTGGACGCATACAAGGAGACAAACAAGGTCAAGCCCATCAAGAGGCGGCGGTTCTACCTCATCCACGCCTACCAGCCCACCGAGGAGAACTTCGAGACATGCCGCGAGCTGGGGGTACAGGTGGCGAGCCAGCCCAGCTTCCTCTACTACCTTGGGGACAGCTACCACGAGAACGTGGGCGACGACCGCAGCAAGTGGCTCAAGCCCCACAGGGCGTGGATAGACCACGGCGTAATGGTTGCCGCGGGCACCGACAGCCCGGTGACGCCTTACATGCCTTTCCCGAGCCTCTGGGCGAGCATCGCGAGGCGCACCGAGGTCAAGGGCACCCAGATGGGCACCGAGCAGTGCGTTACCCGCGAGGAGGCAATAAGGATGTACACCATAAACGGCGCCTATGTTACATTCGAGGAGGACGCCAAGGGCAGCCTCGAGCCGGGGAAGCACGCCGACATGGTCATCCTCAACAGGGACATAATGACGTGCCCCGTGGACGACATCCGGGACACCAAGGTGCTGCGCACGTTTCTGGGGGGCAAGACTGTCTACAAAGCCTAGTTTTCTTATTTCCTCTACCTGTGGTCCTCTGGGCTGTCATGGGTCTTAATTGGGTATATCTTCAGGCTGCCGTCCACTACGCCGTAGCCGCGGAGGCCGTCGTACTCGATGTCTTCACCCTCCAAGATACCGAGGGCCTTCTCCTCTAGGCCACGGGGCACGTATATGAACAGCTTCTTGACCCTGCGGCCCACGCTGGCGCTGTCGCTGAGGAAACGCCACAGCCTGGCCCGGGCCTCGTTGACGTCCTCGGCCAGTTCCATCATGCCCAGCTCTTGGACGCCGCCCTCGCAGTTCAATATGACGATGCTCGGGTAGACCACGTCGCCCCACGGGCTCAGCAGGCCGAACCTCTTCGTCTCGTCGTTCACTATGGTCTCGTAGCAGTCAGGCCAGCTGGTCTCCGGCTGATCCACGAAGGGGAACCGTGTAGCCGCTATTATCCTCGTGACCCTGTGCCTCAGGGTCTCGGGGTCAACCACACTAGCTCAGCCCGATCTCGTCGGCGACGCCCTGCATGGCCTCGATAGCTATCTGGGCGAACTCGCTGAAGGGCAATCCTATCTCCTCGCACCTCATGATGTTCTCTCGGCTCACCTGCCGGGCGAAGCTCTTGTCCTTCATCTTTCTCTTTATGCTCTTAGCCTTCATCCCTTGTAATTTGGTGGGCCGCACCAGAGCGTTAGCAACTATCATCCCGGAGATGGCGTCGGCGGCCAGCAGCGAGACGTCGAACCTCGTCTCGGGCTCGTGCCCGGTAAGCGGGTTGTGGCGCCTCACGGCGTTCACGGCTTCCTCTGGCAGGAGGTCCTTCACCATCTCGGCGGACATGGCGCCGTGCTTGCTGAAGTCATCGCCGAATTTCTCGTAGTCCACGTCGTGGAGGATGCCCACGGCCTCCCAGAGGGCTGGGTCCTCGCCGAACCGTTCGGCCAAGCCCTTCATTATTGCGCCCACCGCTATCATGTGATTAACGAGGGTGTCGTTCTTCACGTTCTCCTTAACGAGCTCGATGCACTCTTCTCGGGTGATCATGGCTATAGGAGCGGCGTGGCGTTGTTTAAGCGTTAGGTTGATATGGCATCGCGCTGGCATAGGTAGTCATTCGGTGAACCCCTTGGATGAAGCGCAGGTGGAAGACAAGATACGTGTAATGAGCTATGGCCTCATAGTGATGACGCTCACCCACACCATGACCCACAGCTTCCAGAACATCCACACGGCGCTGTTCCCCGTGCTCAGGGAGGAGTTCATGCTCACCAACCAGCAGATAGGCATCATAGCTTCCATACCCAACCTCTGCCAGGCGCTGCTGAGCATACCCACGGGGCTGCTCAGCGACAGGATAGGCAGCAAGAAGATGCTGCTCCTCGCCATGGGCGTGGCCTGCGTCGGCGCTTTAACGGCGAGCATGGCCAACAGCCCCACGATGCTGATAATCGCGGTGAGCCTCCTATACATCAACACCACGGTCTACCACCCGGCGAGCTACAGCTTCGTCTCACGTAGCTTCAAGCCTAGGGACCGTAGCAAGGCCCTGGGGGTACAGGGCGCCGGCGGCACCCTCGGGATGGCTTTAGGCCCCATAAGCCTCGCGGTCCTCGTCTACCTGGGGTTCCAGTGGAGGCAGGTATACCTGTTCTGGTTCTTCCCCCTGCTCCTCGGCATCGCCATGATACTGAGGATAAGGGAGGAGCCCACCGACGATCTGGTGCTCAGCGACTCCGAGAAGACGGAGCAGGAGCCGGCGAGCAGGCTGCTCACGGCGAGCCTCGTGTTCTTCATGGTTTACAGCGGGGCCAAGATGGTCGCCTTGGGGATGACCAACAGCTTCCTCAACGTCTACCTCGTGGAGACACAGGGCTGGGCGTTCGAGTACGCGAGCCTCATTCTAGGAGGCAGCTACATAATGGGGATAGTCGCGGCGCCTGTGGGCGGGTACCTGGCCGCCAGGTATGGGGACAAGAGGTGGACGCTATCGGTGCTCGCCGCGAGCTACGCTTGCTACATACTCGCGTTCCTCGTGGGCGGCGTGCTGCCGTTCACCATACTGTACCTGGGCCACGGTTTCTTCAACTACCTGAGCATGGCGGCCAACAGCAGCGTGATGGCCAAGCTGTCGCCGGGTAGGCAGAGGGGCCTCGGCTTCGCGCTTTACTTCCTGCCTGGCAGCGTCATGGGCGCCGTGGCACCCATGATGGCGGCGACCATCGCCGACAACCTGGGTATGTACCCCATATTCATCGCCAGCTTCGTCGCCTACGTGGCCGCAGAGTTGGTGCTGTTGCTAGGCGTGAAGGTCGATTAACCAGCATCCCTTCGAGGCCATTGCTGTATTCTATATCAGGTAAGGCCAGACGAGGTATGCCATGATTATGGTGAGCAGCGCCCCGGTGACGTCCAGAAGCACACCGGCCTTGATCATCTCGGGCATGGACACCTTGCCTGTGCTGTAGGCGATGGCGTTTGGTGGCGTCCCTACTGGGAGCATGAAGTCCAGGCTCGTGCTGATGCCCACGGCGACCGCCAGGATAACCGGGCTGAACCCGATCTTCTGGCCGAGGCCTATGGCTATGGGGAGGAAGATGCCGGCGCTGGCGGTGTTACTGGCCACGATGCTGATGCCCAGGCCCGCGACGGTGACCAGCGCTATGGTGAAGAGTGGTGAGCCGCCACCAGTGAGGTTGATCAGAGAGTTGCTTATGACGTTCACTAGCCCCGAGACGGTCAATGCGTTGCCGAGGCTAAGGCCCCCGCCGATGAGAAGCAGGGTATCCCACTTACCGTTCTTTATGTCCTGCTCGTCTAGGAGGTCGAGGAAGAATAGGAGGATGGTCACCAGCGCGGCGACCACGGCTGAGCTGTAGCCGTGGCCCCCCCAACCCACCAATTTGGCTATGGGCTCCGGGAGGACCGACGTGAGCCACGCCAGTACGGCGAACCCGAACACGACGAGGGTGAGCCTCTGCCTGCGGGACAGCTTGGTGCTAACCCTCTCCAGTGGAGGTATCTCAATGGCGTCGGTCGGGAATACGGCGAATAGTACGACCCAGATCAGGAGTATCTGCATGGCGGCTATGGGGAGCCCGTAGAACATCCAGCCCAGGAAGCTTATCTCGTAGCCCACCAGCTCATCGAGGCTCGCCGCCGCCATGGCGCAAGTCGTTGTCCCTACTAGGGTGCTGAGGCCCCCCGCCGTGGACGCATACGCTATGCCCCGCACCATCACCGTGCTGAAGTTGGCTCTCACGGCTCTGAC
>CAZGZR010000056.1:0-16348 GCA_964529745.1 uncultured Candidatus Bathyarchaeia archaeon | reverse complement strand
GGTAAGCGCCCTGGGCGAGGACAGAGACGAGGTCGAGGCCAGGGTAACCGAGGCCGTGGACCGCCTGGTGAAGCTCACCCACGAGAAGCTACCAAACGGGTGACCCAACCCCATATATCTCGGAACCCACCAAGATTCCTGAGAGCTGTCCCACGTGAACGTAACGGAGCTAGACATACCAACCCAGGTGAAGCGCATCCTAGCCGCCAGAGGCCTCAAGGAGCTGTACCCCCCACAGGCAGACGCCGTAGACACCGGTGTCCTGGACGGGAGAAGCCTAGTCATGGCGAGCCCGACGGCCAGCGGCAAGACCCTCATCGCCGAGCTGTGCGCCGTGAAGCACATCTTGGAGCGACAGGGAAAGGTGCTGTACCTGACGCCCCTCAGGGCGCTGACGTGGGAGAAGTACGGGGAGTTCCAGGCATACACCGACCTAGTTAAGCCCAACGGCAGAAAGGTGAGAGTAGGCGTGAGCTCGGGGGACATGGACAACAGCAGCCCCTGGCTGGAGGCCTACGACATAGTCATATGCACCAACGAGAAGTGCGACAGCCTCCTGCGGCACCGCAGCCCCTGGATGAGCGGCATAAGCCTCGTCGTCGCAGACGAGGTGCACCTCATAGGAAGCGACAGGGGGCCCACCCTGGAGGTGAGCCTCGCCAGGCTCAGGCAGATGAGCCCGGGCGTACAGGTGCTGGCCCTCAGCGCGACCATAAGGAACGCCGGCGAGATAGCGGAGTGGCTGGGTGCCGAGTGCGTCACCACGGACTGGAGGCCAGTCGAGCTGCGCGAGGGGGTATCCCTGGGCAACCACATAACCTTCAAGGACGGCTCGGTGAGAAGCATCGAGGGCTACCACCCACAGGACCACGTAAACCTAGCCCTGAACGCCGTGAAAGACGGGGGCCAGGCCCTCATATTCGTGGAGAGCAGGCGACGCGCGGCCTCCACGGCCCGGATGGCGGGGAACGCCTTGGGGAGGACGCTGTCCAAGCGCCAGGAGACGGAGCTCCAGGGGATCGCCGCGGACATATCCGTCCACGGCGAGAAGACCCGGCTCACGGACGACCTCGCCTCGTGCATATCCAAGGGGGCGGCGTTCCACCACGCCGGCCTCAACAGGGAGCACAGGAGGATAATAGAGGACGTGTTCAAGGCGGGGTACATCAAGATACTCTCGGCCACGCCGACCCTCGCGTCGGGCGTCAACCTGCCCGCCAGGACCGTGGTAATAGGCAGCTACAGACGGTTCGTCCCGGGGTACGGGATGCAGCCCATAAAGGTGCTGGAGTACAAGCAGATGAGCGGACGCGCCGGGAGGCCCCAGTACGACGACGTCGGCGAGGCCCTGCTCATAGCGTCCTCCGAGGACGAGCAGGACTACCTCATGACCGACTACGTCCTCTCCGAGCCCGAGAGGATCGACAGCCGGCTGGCCATGGAGTCCGCGCTACGGGGCCACACCCTCGCCGCCGTGGCCTCGGACTACGCCCACACCGAGGGCGGCCTCCTCGACTTCTTCGGCTCCACCTTCTACGGCTACAACTACCCGTCGTCCGGCATAGAACTCATAGTAGGCAACATCCTCCGCTACCTCCACAGGGAGGGCATGATAGAGTACAGCAGGGACAGGCTCTACCCCACGGACTTCGGCCGCCGCGTCAGCGAGCTGTACATCGACCCGTTGACAGCGGTGATAATTAGGGACGGCCTGAAGCGGGGCGCCCTCGACGTCACGGACTTCACCTGGCTCCACCTCGTGTGCCACACCCCGGACATGAGGCCCATACTCAGGCCCAGACGCAACGACATGGAACTCGTGGAGACCTACCTCGAGGACCACATGGACGAGCTGGCCGTCCATGTAGACGAGGCGGACGACTACATCGAGTACGAGAGCCTCCTCGGCGAGGTGAAGACCGCCATGGTCCTGGAGGCATGGATAGAGGAGGTCTCCGAGAACGACCTCTTGGAGCGGTACAGCGTGCAGCCGGGGGACAGGTACAGCGCCGTCACCAACGCGGAGTGGCTCCTGTACTCCGCCCAAGAGCTCGCCAACGTCCTCGCCATGCCGGAGCCCAGGCTACATCTGCGTAAGCTCAGGGACCGCGTCAAGCACGGCGTCTCCGAGAAGCTGCTGCCCCTCGTAAGGATCAGGGGAATAGGCCGCGTCAGAGCCCAGGTGCTCTACAACTCCGGTTTCACCAGCATAGCCAAGCTCAAGCGGGCCGAGCTGAGGCAGCTGACGGCTCTGCCGTTGATTGGCCCCAGGCTGGCGGTGGCCATCAAGGAGCAGATAGGCGGCACCGTGGACCAGCAGGAGTGGGAGAGGGTCAAGGCGGCAGACACGGCGCAGAGCGCCTTGACGGCGTTCATCGAAGAGGAATACGAGGAAGAGGAAGAAAAACCAGATCAGCCCGAGTGAGGGCTCTCGACTCGCTGTTCCTGCAGCGTTATCGGCTCAACTTCATCGAAGGCCTGAGTCTCAGCCGAGTCCTCGTCTGGATTCACCGGGAAACTAATTACGAAGCTGGTCCCCACACCCTCCTCAGACTCGAAGGATATCTCGCCGCCGTGCGCCTCCACGATCCGCCTACAGACGGCGAGCCCGAGCCCCGTGCCCTTCGCCTTGGTGGTGAACAAAGGCTGGAACAGCTTACCCATGTTCTCCTCGGATACCCCGACCCCGGTGTCGGATATCGACAAGGATACCTTTTCTCCCATAACAGCCCCCGTGACGGACAGCGACCCTCCGTCGGGCATAGCCTGGATGCCGTTGGTCAAGAGGTTGGTGAAAACCCGTTTAAGCAGGTTGCTGTCAGCCCTTACATCGTGGAGCCTCTCGTCGAGTGAAACCGATACCTCTACGTTCTCTGGCACCTTGAGTGTCCCGACGACGTCGACGACCACCTGCTCAAGGTCCACGTCCTCGTAGACCACGTTGATGTTCTTGGAGAAGTCCTGGAGGTCAGAAACGATCTTGTTCATGTAGGTGGTCTGTTCCTTGAGCTTCTCCTCTATGTACTCAAGCTCATCCAGCTCCGATTCGTCTACGCCTGCGCCTCTGAGGACGCCTATCTTCTTGTTGAGTCTCGCGCCGAGCATGTATACGACCTGCAGCGGGTTTCGTAGATCGTGGCCCACCATGGCCGAGGTCTCTCCGATAGTGGCCATCCTCTCCCTCTCCTTGAGGCGGTGCTGGAACAGGTTAAGAGCGTCGAGCATCTCGTCTATGTTCTCCGAAAGCACAGAGACCTCGTCGTTCCCTGGGATGGTCACCTTCGTCGTGGCTATCATGTGCGGATCTATCTCGCTGACCTCCTTGCTCAGCTTCACTATCCGTGTGAGGATGAACCGGTTCATGACAGAAATCGAAAGCAAGGCGATGACAAAACCCGCGAGGACGCCTGATCCCACAAAGTACGCCAAGACCAGCAACCCGTGGGTATAGACGTCTCTGGGGGACTCAACCTTGAGGACCAGGACGGGCTCGTCGAAGATGTCGTATAGCATAGAGTAGCCTAGTATGGTGTCGTATCCACGTCTCTCTATGTTTATCTGCGTCCCATTCAAGGCCATGGACCCTGATCCGAAGGAGCCGAGGGCCTCATGGTCGTTGATGTCCACTATCTCTAGGGATAGGAATGTAGATCCTTTGATTGCCTCGACTTCCAAGAGGTCGAGATATCTTCCACATATCAGCGTCCCTATTATCGGCCCACTCTTCTCGGTGGTGATAATGGGCCTTGAAGACAGGATCACCGGGCCATCCTGGGTAGTCAATATGCCCGAGACTACGCTGTTGGTCCCGGTGTGGTTCTTTAAGATACTATTTTGTTCGATGGCTTCTCCGATTGATGACGGAAACGGGACATTCTTCAACTCAACCAAGTCGAAGGCCTTGCTGGTTATGATGTCTCCCTCGTCGTCCAGGAAGACCATGAAGCTCATCTCGTAGTCGATGAAAGTTGAGCTCAGCAACAGCTCGTTTATGAAGTGCTTCAAGCCGCTCTCGACGTAGTAATATGTGTCGTCGCGGGCCGCGAACCCGTGGGTGGTCTGGTCAAGCTCGTTTATCCTTAGATCAAGAGCCTTCAGCCCCAGCTCGGTCTGTCTCCTTATGTTGGTGTCCTCGATGTCTACGAAGCCCTTCATGAGGAAGGTGTTCGAAGCGATGAAGAAGAACATGAATATGAGGATGTAACTCATGCTGAAGATAAGTACGAGTTTCTTCCTCAGCTTCACCCTACTCACCGCCTACACTTTGCTCGATTCCCTTATCAGCCACCGCTTCGCTAACAGACCTAAGCAGTACGTGTTCAGGGATCGGCTTGACGAGGACCTCCCTGACCAACTCGCTCCTCGGGACCTTGCCGTTCATGCTATAGCCGGTAATGTATATGATCTGGACAGACTCGTTCATCTGTAGAATCTTGTCGGCGATGACCCCACCGTAGGAATCCGACAGCTTGTAGTCCAGCAGAATCAGGTCGTATCTGTTTCTCTCCGCTTTCTCCAGCGCTTCCTGCCCAGTCTGAACCGTATCGACGACATACCCATTCTCCTCTAACAGAACCCTGAAGAAGTAGAGTATGTCCTCATCGTCGTCCACGATCAGTATGGCTGCTTTGCTCAACCGGATCTGGTTTTCCTGTTTTTTTAGGTATAAAATGAATATGGAAGGGCAACATCATCATTGACTGAGATAATGAAAGAGGAATCAGTCGTTCATCTACACTATAGCCAAGGTAGAAGGAACTGGAACTTGTATGTCCAGGGGCTCCGTAGTAATTGATTTGATGGCGTTTATCAACGATTCTGGGTTTATAGGCTTAGAGAAGAACCTGTAGACACTGATACCCTTCCTGCTGATGGTCTCCTCAGCGTCGGTGTATCCGCTTATGAAGATGAGGTTAATGGATTCATCTATCTTAAGGAGCTTCTCGGCCAGCTCATCTCCTTTCATATCGGGGAGAATGTAATCAAGTATGGCTATCACGTATTTATTTTCCCGGACCTTGTCCAACGCCTCTTCAGGGCTTTGCGCACCCTCTATCTTAAATCCTTCAAGCTCGAAAATGTATTTAAAGCAGTCAATAATATCATCATCATCGTCTACAATCAATATTTTACGATTGACAGGCACATCATTTAATCTACTTCTGTTCATGAAACAAGATTCTTTTTGATTTCTATCTATAAATGTGTTAGATTCTTGTTTCATTTTAGGATCGTTGAAAGAATGACACTGGATAAATATAATAAGAACGTGCTGGAACAATTTGGAACATTTACCATCTATGAGATTAAGATATCTATTACTATATATGTTATTTCTAATTCGACTATTGAAGCTCGATCGCGACATAATGAACTACAATCATTTCTTTTTAAATGAATAAGGAAAATCAACAGGAATTTAATCCATAGTTATAGCTAAAGGTAGAAGATTGATTGGAGAATATACTATATTTATAAAGCCAGTTTCAGCTCTGAAAACGAAGCCATATGAGGCGAGCACAGCCAGCCCTAGTAATGTTAACCATAATTTTACTGACGCTGTCTGTAAAAAATTCAAGTGCCGAATATACGCCAGCCGAACTCTCATTGACGACCTTCTCCGATGGAACAACAAAGGTCGAGTATCAAGTATATTGCGATCCGGATAAGCTTCGAGTAGACGTTGAACTCTTCGGCCCACCCTTCATTAATCTGGTGATCTACGACGAAGAAGGCTACCCGCTTGGATCATCGACAGATGGGCATTGCGTGACGGTAGACAGTTTAGGCGCATCTGAGCTCCGGTTCACGTATCTAACATATAATCTAACTTTTTTTAATGGCGCGATATGGTCGGTGAACGTAACCTCTCCCGTAGAAACATCCATTGTGCTCCCCAAGAGGGCTGCGTTCTTCGACATGAGCGCCATCCCCATAAACCTTGGCACTATAGGCGAGAAACAATATTTCCAGTTTGAGCCGGGTGAGATAGCCGTCTACTACATCTTAGGGCTCCCCCGACTCGACGAGGAGGCGGAGAACTCCATAATCAAGGCCGAGTCGTATGTTGCCGTGAAAGAGGCTGAAGGCTATATTTTGACTGGGGCCAGGGAGCTCCTGAGCCAGGCCCAAGACCTATTTGATGAAGGTCAGTATCTCGAAGCGAAAAACAACGCGGACGATGTGCTTGGAATAGCCGTAAGCATCCAGGAAAACGCAAACGCAGCGTTAGAGGAGATAGAGAAAGCCGAGAAAGCCGTCGGTGAAGCTGAGGCGGAGGGAAGAACAAGCGGACTTAGTGAATCAAGACTAAATATCAATAATAGTAGGGATTATTTCAACGATGGGAAGTATCAGCAAGCCAAGATAGCCGCCCAGCATGCATACGAGCTCGCGATCTCAGCCAAGGAAATCAACGAGTTTTCTATACCATACATCTCCATCATAGTCTTTGTGGCGGTCCTGGCCGTCGGGATCTACTTAAGAAGGAAGTAGTCTTGACCAGCGGATCGAATCCTACAACAATATCTATTATTGATACAGATTTGAAATATATATTCAAAAAACCGATTTTTAGTAAATTTATGCCCTTTTTTATCACTATTTTGAGCCTAAACAAAGGTATAAATACTAGTTATGTTATGTTTTTAGTAAAATCGGTGCATGATATTGGAAAGAACGTTCCAGATCGTTCCACAGTGTTCTTCTAATATTAGGAATATGTCTAAATGTACCAGTGCACCGGCAATGAGGAATAGACTAATCGCCATGGTTCTACTAATCCTCCTAGTAATAAGTCCGTGTGCACAGATCACATACGCTGGCACCGCAACGACGGGAGAAGACCAGGATGGCGATGAATACAACAAGAACGACGTAAACGACAAAGTCCATCAAGAGATTAAAGTGGCGGCAGAGGCGAGGCGGGACGAACTTCTATACCTCCTGGAGTTGGAGCTCTCACAAGACATCATGGAAAAACTTGAGGAAGCCCTATACACCATGGAGGAGGCGGAGGAGACAGAAGACACCAGAGAGGCCACCGAACAGTACCTTTATGCATTGAAGCAGTTCAGGAACACCTGGCAGAAGTACCTCAACGAAAAACCCGAGACGGTAAAGGAGAGCTTCGAAAAGATAGATGAAAACGACAAACCCAAGCCCGAGGAGACGACGCCTCCGGAGGATCTCGAGGAGGAAATCAAGGTTGCCAAGGAGAAACGTCTGGTAAAGATCCAAGAAGAAGTTAAGGAGAAAATCGTCAAAGTCAGTGAACACGTAGACGAGCTGAAAGACTACCTGTCCGAGGAAGACTCCAAGGTAGTTGAGAAGGCCATAGAGGAAGAGGAAAAGAAACTCGAGAAAATCATGGACAAAGTCAGTAAGGGTGAATATGACGACGCCATAGACGAGCTTGTCGAGACGGAGTTCGAGATAGAGGACGACGTTGAGGAGATGGAGGACAAAGAAGCGGCCGAGACTATTAAAACTGTGGAGAAGATCCAAGCCCAGGTTCTGAAGACGGAGGAGCAGAAAAATAAGAAGGCCGAGGATGGGGAGGACACCTCGGAAGAGGAGGAATCCATAAACAAGTTCTTCAATGAAATCACTAAAATCAAGTTCGATTTTAAGCAAAAGTCACAGTTAAGGTTAGAGAGATTAAGGAGGCTGGAAAGACAAAAGAGTCGTGACAAGGACGATGATGACGACCGCGATAAATGGTATAAAGTAGTTGACACGATAACCGAGGAAGAAGAGGAAATAGAACAGGAAGAGAAGGAAGAGGAGCCTATAGAAGAGGAAGAAGTAGAAGACGAGGACGAAGACCAAGCAGAAGACGAAGACGAGGACGACCAGGCAGAAGACGAGGACGATAAAGAAGAAGATAAATTAGAAGACAAAATAGAGAAAGAATTAGACAAAATAGAGAAAGAAGAAGAAAACGAAGACGAGGACGAAGTACAGGACGATGATGAGGACGACCAAGCAGAAGACGAGGACGAAGACGATTAAAATAGAGTAAAATAAGTATCTTAAAAAATTAGTCCATTAATATCAGCAAAATAGATAAAGTATCTGTTTACATAAGTTCAAACACCAAATTAGTTTTATATTATTTTTACAATTAATCTGGTGTCATGGTTTCAGATGAGAACTCAGGATACATCCTACGAGTGAGCACAGACGACTGGGTCGAACAGATCTTCGAGATCAAAAAATACTACTCAGGGATC
The DNA here is from genome assembly GCA_964529745.1 of uncultured Candidatus Bathyarchaeia archaeon. GTDB lineage: Archaea > Thermoproteota > Bathyarchaeia > TCS64 > TCS64 > RBG-16-57-9. The sequence continues at coordinate 8,114 of CAZGZR010000056.1, read as the reverse complement.
ATGAGGAACTGGAAAAGAGGCACACCAATCCTGCTGGCGAAGAAGACGGAAGTAGGCGACAGCTTCCTCGGATACGGCATAACGGACAAGGTGGAGATGCTCTGGGAGATGACCCCGGAGGAGGAGAACTACTGCAGGGAGAACAACTGGAGATGCGCCCTCACGCTGAAGCCCCTGATACGCTTCAACAGGCCGTACCCCATAAAGGAGACGTTTCTGGCAGACGACCCGCGCAAGGGCAGCTTCCTGCACGGGGCCATGCTCGTGGAGGGGAAGGTGGACGAGATACTCGAGCAGGCGGAGGACTACCAGGGATAACAACAATATTATTCGTCGATCTCTAAAGAACCGGCAATGGGGTACATCGCGGCGGTGCTAGGCAGGAGGGGGCAAGATGTTACCAATTTACTCAAGAGGATGCTCGGAGCCGCAGGAGGCCCTGCTTCAATAACTGGCGTCGCCTCCCCAGAGACAGGCGAGTACTTCGACAGTTCCCTCGAGTCCATGCCATGCATGGGGTCATCTCTGACTGCGTACAAGTTCTCAAGTCTAGCTGATTATCCGCAACAACCCATCTTACAGCGATCAGGAGCAGTCGTTTTCGATGGTTTAATGTATAGCGCCGTTGAGCCTGACGCCATCCATGTGGCCGAGTTGTTGAGAGATGAGATGGGTGATGGGATGCGAAGGCTGGTCTCAGATAGTGGTGGCGCTTTCTCAGCCGCCGCGGCTGACAGCAATCTCGTCTTCCTGGCTAGAGACGTCGTGGGCACCGTCCCCCTATACTATGGTGGCGACGACGGGGTCCTAGCCGCCGCCTCAAACAAGAAGATGTTGATGGCGATAGGGATGGAGCCAGCTCCAGTCATACCTGGAACGGTGATGAAGCTGACTAAACAGGGCTACGAGGCCCTGGAGGTGAAGAAGATCAGGCAGCCAAAGCAAACTAGACAGTCTGAGAGCCGGTGCATCGAGGCGCTTGACGGCCTGCTCTCCGATGTATCCGGGGACATCGTGCGTAAGACACGTGGAGGAGCGGTCGCCTTCTCGGGAGGCATCGACAGCACCCTGGCCGCACACTACCTGAAGGAGGCGGGCGGCGACATAGAACTCGTATGCGTGGGCGTCGGGGACCAGAAGGAATACGGTGATGCGCTGAGGGCAGCCGAAGCCCTGGATCTGGATGTGAATATACACCCCTTCACCGAGGACGAGCTGGAGAGCAGCCTCGACGAATTGATACTGAGCGTGGAGGACCATAACCCCATGAAGATAGGGGTCGCTGCGCCGTTGCGCTTCGCGGCGTGTCAGGCCGTGGAGGAGGGATACACCACCATCTTCTCGGGCAACGGAAGCGACGAGCTATTCGGCGGCTACCACAGGTACATGACCCAGTGGCTGAAGGAGGGAGAGAAGACTGGGGACAGCATGTACAGGGACGTGGTGGAGTCCTGGAGAAACAACTACGACAGAGACGCCAAGGTTTGTAAAGACCTGGGCGCTCGGATGGTGCTGCCCTTCGCCGACGCCAGGGTGATCGGGTTTGGGCTGGAGGTCCCGACGGAATACAAGCTTCCCTCAAGCATCGAGGAGCCGAGGAAGACCATACTAAGGAAACTGGCCAAGAAGCTCGGTTTCCCGGCGGAGGTAAGCGACAGGCCGAAGAAGGCTGCACAGTACTCCACGGGGGTCCATAAGGCGTTGAATAGGATAGCCAAGAGGAGAGGCGTGAGCCTGCCCGAGTTCCTGAAGAGAAGATACGAGGAGCTGTTCAGCGGTGGAGTCCAAGGCTAGCGCCGTGTTAGAGATACTGGCTAACGCCTACCCGGACCTGGTGGAGACCCCTCCGAGGGGCGACCCGTTCCGTACGCTCATCGGATGCATACTTTCCCAGCGCACGAGAGACAGCAACTCCGAGAAGGCCGCTGAGACGCTCTTCTCACACGCCTCGACGCCGAGGGACATAGCCATGCTCGACCAGGAGGAACTCCGTGATCTCATACGTTGCTCGGGCTTCTACCGTCAGAAAGCCAGGTACATCAGGGAGACCTGCAATTTGTTGGTTGAGCGTCACGACGGCGATGTCCCAGAGGAAAAGGAGACGCTCCTAAGGCTACCTGGTGTGGGCCCCAAAACGGCGGACATAGTGTTGTCATACTGCTTCGACGATGTGGTGATACCGGTGGATGTCCACGTCTCCAGGGTCTCCAGGCGGCTCGGCCTGGCGCCGATGGAGGCTGGCCCAGAGGAGGTTCAGCGCTCGCTTCATGGGCTCATACCGAAGGATAAATTCCTGTTCTATGATCGCTCGATAGTGCGCTTGGGGAAGGAATACTGTAGGAAGTCAAACCTCCTGTGCGGCGAATGCCCGCTCAGGGGCTGCTGCGATTACCGGAGACAACTAGCATAGGGTTATGACACCCTTCGCCAGGTCGTCGCAGAACTCCTCGAGGTGGTCGAACTCGTAGCCTATTATCTCCTCTATCTGGGGGTTCAGCGTCTTCAGGTCCACGTCTTTCTCGGGGATTATTTGGGCCGACACCACGGTGGGCTCGTTTATGGGGAGCCCGATCCTGCTCAGGAGCCAGACATACGTCTCCTTTACGTCGGGCACGTCGGCTATTATCCTGTCAGCTATCCTATAGCAGAGCGCGTTGTATATCTTTCCCACGTGGCTCACGGGGTTCTTGCCTGCGGCGGCCTCGCTGCTCATGGGCCTGTTCAGCGGTATCACGCCGACGACGTTGTTGCCGCGCCCCACCTGGCCGCTGTCCCCCGCCTCGGCGCTCGTGCCCGTGACTGTCAGGTAGAGGCCGTCGATGCCACGCTCCATCACATCCAGAGCGTTGAGGTTGATCGTCACCTCGTCGAAGACATGCCTCTCACTGATGAACTCTGTGATGGCGTCGTATACCTCGCCTCGCTTCCTGAAGTAGTCGCCCTCGCTTTCGATGAACATGTCGACGAAGGCCATGGCGACAGTGATGTTCAGGTCGTTTTTCTTGCGGAGCCCCATGAGCTTGATGTCTTCCCCGGACTCGGGGTGTCTCCTCTTGAACGACTTGGAGTTGAGGTGGTTCTCCAGCTCCAGGATGATCTTCTCGGTCTTGGTGAACGGGGCGTATCCCACAGCCGCCGAGGTGTCGTTGGCACCCAGGAACTCTCCCTTCCTCTCGAAGATGTCCTGCAGCGCGATGGAGCCTGGCCTGATCTGGCTCTGGTACCTCACATCCCTCTCGGGGTCAACGAAACGCAGGTTCTCTCTAAGCCAGTCCTTGGCGCTTCTCTCGGCGATCTCGTCCACCGGTATCTCCTCGTCGCCCACCTTGAAGGTGGCTCGGTCGCCGAAGACGAATAGCATGGGCTCGATCACCTCGCCTCCCCCGAAGCTAGGCGCGGCTACCCCTGCGGCTAGGAGGCTCTTGTCAACGTTGTGGTGCAGGACTACGCCGAACTCCTTCATGTATTCCTTTGAGAGCTCTATGGAGATCTGGTTCATGACCGAGTCACACATGGTGTCAGGGTGTCCCAGCCCCTTCCTCTCGCATATCTCCAGGGGCTGATCCTCCAGCGCCACGCGGCCCAACCTGTTGATAAATACATTTTTCAAGTTATTCACCGAATCTGATCGACTGCGTTGAAGAAGATACTATCCTTAATTTATAACGATTTTTATGATCATAAATATGATAGTTAGCAATGATTTTTTTTATGTGAGGAAATAAAATGATTAAAAAGCATAATTATATTATTATCGGAATATCGATTAGTCGTTTATAAATCTCATAGGAATTGAGAACAGGCAGAGCAGGTACACGACCTGGCTGATAAAATCGAGTATAATACATTCAACGCCACATCAAGCCTCATCAAGAAAAAGATGAACACTGAAAGCCTAGAACCATGCAGAAACTGTGGGCATTACACATATCAAACAGGGAGAAAAGAATAATAATGTTACAACCTGCTATGTAAGACTGAGGATATATATGGACGATAAAAGTCTCGGCTACACCATTATGGTCGTTACCATTGTCGTAATGTTAGCTTACTTCGTGTGGGCGTTCCCCGGTCTGTTCGGGGCACTGTTCGCCTGGCTTGGCCCGTACAGCGAGTGGGCGTTCAAGCTGCCCGTGATAGCCGCCGTGTACGTGATCCTGTTCATCATACTGTGGATCGGCTACACGATGGCCACGACGCCGCCGCCTGTCCCCCTGGATACGCCTCTGGATCTGGACAATGAGTTCGATCTGGACGACGAAGAAGAGGAAGAGGATGAAGAGTAGCCCTTTATATTAAATATGGATCAACGATCTTGAACATTTTTGTTAATTAAATGTAATTTATTTCCTCATTATTGGACGTTTAACATAATGTCAGTCACGGAGCCGTTTAAAAAACAGGTTAAAAAATACCTTAAACCTGAAACATATTTATGTTTCTATATTAAAAAACCGTGCACAACCAATAGACGGACGTCTATATCAAATATACGCGGGTAGCCCATTTTGAAGACGGCATGGCCAGATGATCAACCATTACTATGGCTCATACCAGCTTCAGCGGTCTCGTTGTTCACGTTAATTGGGTTAGCGAACATGTTCCTGAAGATACTTCCAGCGAGGCTAACAACCATATTGATGCTTCTTTGTTCCGCCACGATAGGGACCACGATATCTGCCTACATCACCGAGCTAAACAGAGGCAGAGAGAAGATAGTCGAGTACACCATGTGGGCTACCCTCGTATTAGGCGCGATCATATTCTACATAGCCGAGGGATTTCTTAGGGGCACCTTCAGTCCCGGGGTACAGACAGCGCAAATGCCCGTGATAGGAAGCACCTTGTCGGCTCTGACTCTAACCATTGTGCCGGCGCTGATCACAGGCTCCATCTGCGGGGGAGTCGCGTGCCTCATACCCGAGATAGTCGAGGAACAGCTGCCGCCTAACCCTAAGGCGCTCCCCAAGATAACCCCTGACAAGTGGCCGGGCTACGAGAAGCACTGCCTCAAGTGTGGGCACACCATGCCTTTCGACTCCATATACTGCTCTTTCTGCGGGGCGACGCTGAGGAGGGAGAGGGCGCCCGAGGTTAAGTTCTGCAGGTACTGTGGGAACAGGATACACTTCATCGGCGAGTTCTGCCCGGACTGCGGCAGGGAGATAAACCTCATCTCGAAGCCCAAGGTCTACGTCTCGGAGTGACTAGCGTATCACCATATCGACGCGAACCTTGTAGACGCGGGGGCTGTATAGTGACACCTTTTTGCCTCCGATGAACTCGGCTCGCCTCCCCTCCTTCTCCGCCGCCTCGGCGACGAGCCTCTGGGCCTCGGTGAAAAGATCGTCCTCAGGTGCCCAGTGGTAGAAGTGGAGCACCCCGCCGGGCTTGACCATGGGTATGGCGAAGTCTAAGAACATGTGGGCACCCTTGGGGAGGGGCATCAGGACGCGGTCAAACACCGTATTCAGGGAGGAACAGACTTCACGTACATCACCCAGGATAGGCTTGACGCGGTCGGCTACTTTGTTTAGTCTGACGTTCTCGACGGCGTAGCGGTGGGCCTCGGGGTTGATCTCAACCGCCGTCACCTCGACGTCTGGATAGTTCTTGGCGACGAAGATGGCGATGGGTGAGACCCCGCTGAACATCACCAAGACTTCTTCGCCGGGCTTCACCATCTCCACGATGCGCTCCCTCTCCGTGCTCTCCCTCGTCGAGAAATACGTCACCTGGGGGTCGAGCTTGAACCTGCATCCAGACTCCTTGTGGATCACCTCGGTGTCTGGGTCCCCGGCGATGAGCCGCAGCGAACGCAGCCGGTACTCGCCTTCACGGCCAGAGTCTTTACTCAGGACGCTCCTGACGTTCCCGTGGACGGCCTGTATGGCCTCCGCTATCTCTTTCTCGTATGGTGTAAGCTCGTCCGGGATCTCTATGACGGCCACCGCCCCGTCTCTAGATCCCAGTATATCGAACGAGCTGGGTGTACTCGAAAGCAGATCCTCAGGAATCTTGTCCTTGAGGTGTTGCCTTATGGTGTTGCTCAAGCTTTCTCAGCTTCACGCTAGAAGATAGACCGTTCACCAATCTTCCTAGCTAGTTTTCCCCTTGGCTTTATCTCGTCTTTAAGGATGTCCTCTGGCCTCAGATCATCCCTCGTCTTACGTTTCACCGTCAGACCGCACACACCGCTGTCCAGTAGTTGGCGCTTAGCGCATATGGCGTATGTGCATCCCTTCGGGTCGCATGGTTCGCTGGTCCAGTTACACCAGGAGGTCTTGCCCCTGAAAGTCAAGGCCCTTTTAGTGCACTTGAACTCCCTGCATTTTGGGTAACACAGTTTAGATTCCGACAAAATGCTAAACTCCTAAAAAGCTTTACAGGTTCTTGTTATCGTACCTACCAGTTCAATTTAAACTTTATTGAAACCACTACACATCATTCCTTTGTTTCGGCACATTAAATAAAGGTAAACACCTCATATTCATACTATAAACTTTAAAGAAAACGTTACAAATCAAAGTTTCTACGTTTTTATATAAACTTGATTGCTATACCAGAAAACTTTATAATCTAAATTAGCTGGAACAGCCAGCCAAACACGCGGGATGAACCTTTTGTGATGGATAGAGGGAAGATACTCATTGTGGACGACGACGAAATGATACTAGAGTCCCTCGTCAGCATACTCGAGAGCGAGGGTTACTTAGCATCCACGGCGAGGACAGGCTCGGAGGCCGTCGCCAAGACCGAGAAAGAGTTCTTCAACGCCATGCTCATAGACATCCATCTCCCTGACATGACCGGCATCGAGGTCATCTCCAGGATAAAGGATACCACCCCCAAGATGAGGAAGCTCATACTCACGGGCTTCCCGGAGACCCACACGGCCATAGGTGCGGTGAACGAGAAAGCCGACGCGTACCTGGTTAAACCCTTCGACCCCGAGCTCCTGCTGGAGCTATTAGAGCAGAACCTCAGGCAGCAGGAGGAGGAGCTCAAATACGCACAGGAAAAGGTGCTTGAGTACATAAAGACGAGGGTAAAGCAACTGGACGAGGCCGAGAGCGCCGAGATAAAGGGTGCCACCTGATGGCCGCGGAGACTTACCGTTTCGAGCAGGACATCGCCTATGAACGTGATAACAGGATAGAGGAGTTCAACGATAAACTCATCGAGTCCATAGAAGAGGTGTTGAGCTTCAGCAAGGTAGTCCTGAACTTCCTCGAGCTGAACACTGCCTTCAAGAGGGGAGAGATCGTGAGAAACCCCAGAGTCTTCTCGAGGGAGCTGGAGGACCTCTTCGGCGACAGCGCTAAGGGCATCGAGGAGCTCATAGTCGAGAGGTTCTACTCGAAAATTAAACTCAAATACGTTAGGAGCAGGGAGAAGAGTTTTCCTGATTATGTCAGTGAAGCCTTAGATTCGTATATATAATTGTGACTTATTGTATGAACATGTTTTTGATACAGTTATTATGCATTTTACTGATGTAATATACGAGAATCTTTTTATACAGTATATTAAATATGACCAACAATGAGTTAACAGAAGCACGTTATTGCGGCTTCTATTAACCAGGCTGAAGGAATCTCAATTGCCGCAGAAAAGAGGTACACCTAAAACCGTGCTCTTGGCGACGAGGGTAACTCCAAGGATACGTGACATCGTGGTTCAGATGGCTCACCGGGAGGGCCTGAACGTGTCGGAGTGGCTTCGAAACCTCATCATCGACGAGCTTAAACGAAACGAGGCGTTACCCACGCTTCTACGTTCCCCCGACTTTCGGCTGGAGCTAGACGAGGATGAGTGAACGCATATCCACGGGTAACGGTCACCTCGATACCCTGCTCGACGGAGGGTTTCTGCGGAACAGCATGATACTCCTCGCAGGGAACCCGGGGGCCGGTAAGACGATTCTCTCCTCCAACTTCATCTACTCGGGGGCTATCATGGACGACGAGCCGGGGGTATACGCGTGCTTCGCGGAGACCAGGCGGCGTCTCATCAAGGACATGTTGAAGTTCGGGATCGACTTCGAGCCCCTGATGCGTAGGAGGAAGGTAGAGGTGCTGGATCTCTCCATTGGGAGCGAGACGGAGGTCCAG
>CAZGZR010000055.1:0-16387 GCA_964529745.1 uncultured Candidatus Bathyarchaeia archaeon | reverse complement strand
CCGGTGTCCGTCTTCACCACCGCGACCACGGGCTTCATGGATGGTTCTGCGCGGCGGGGAACATAAAACATGGGGTTGGCTGCGCTGCGGGAGCCTATATGATGTAGTGGGCGGGGTCGAAGGAGTCGGTCTCCGCCCGAGGCTTGGCCAGGTGCACGGCCTTGAGTATGTCCGTGAAGCTGATGTAGCCCACCAGGTCGTCGTCCACGACGGGGAGGGTGGTGCGGTCCTCCTCGAGCATCACCTGGGCGGCGTCGCCTAGACTCGTGGTTGGCCGCACCAGGGTTATGCATTGGTCGGTTATCTCGCCCACCGTCGCGTCGTCGGGGTCGAAGCCCGGGTCCAGGAGGCGTTGCAGGAGGTCCCGGTAGGTGACGGCGCCGTGGATCCGGCCAAAGTCGGTGACTATGAGGGTGTCGATGCCGAAGTCGATCATCATCTGGGCGGTCTCGCGCACCGTGTAGGACTGATCTATGGTGACGGGGTCCCGATTCATGAGGTGGCGCACCTGGGGCTTCATCGCTAGAGCTCCACGACGAAGTCCAGGTTCTTGATGAGCTCCTTGTACCGGTTCCTGATGGTGACCTCTGTTATCTGGGCGGTCTTGGCTATCTCGCCCTGGGTCCGCTCCTCCTGGTTGAGCTTGCAGGCGATGTATATGCAGGCGGCGGTGATGCCCTCGGGGGCGCGGCCGATGGTGAGCTTCTTGTCGCCGGCCTCGTCGAGGATTGCCCGGGCCAGCTGCTCGGTGGGGCCGCTGATCCTGAGCTTGGACACGAACTTGGTGATGAGGTTGTCACGGTCCACGGGGGGCACGTCCTGCTCCAGCTCCTTGTACAGGAACCTGTAGTTGCGGGCGGCCTCCTTCCGGGTTATGTTGGCGCCCCTGGCCACGTCCTCGAGGCTGCGTATTATGTTGCACTGGCGGCACGCCATGTAGAGGGCGCTGGCGACGACGCTCTGGATGGTCCTGCCGCGTATGAGCTGCTTCTGGATGGCCCTGCGGTAGATCATGGCGGCTGTCTCGGTGACGTTCTTTGGAAGGTTGAGCTTGTGGGCTATCCTGTTCATCTCGCTGAGGGCGTGGGTGAGGTTGCGCTGGGTGCTGTCGTTGCTGCTGGTGCGGCGCTGCCACTTGCGGAGCCTGTACTGCCGCTCCTGCTCCCTGGGGGTGAGCCTCCGGCCCGTGGCGTCCTGGTTCTGCCAGCTTATTGTGGTGCTGAGGCCCTTGTCGTGGATGGTGAGGGTGAGGGGGGCGCCTACCCTTGTAAGCCGTTTCTGCTGCTCCAGGTCGAAGGCCCGCCACTCGGGGCCCGTGTCTATCATGGTCTCGACGAGGACGGCGCCGCACTGGGTGCAGACGAGCTCCCCCGTCTCTGAGTCCGTGACGATGGCGGTGGAGCCGCACTCGTCGCATACGCGTCGGTTTTCCAGGGTGGCTGACAACTTGGTTTTCCTCTCGGAGCAGTAAGGGAGGTCTCCGGGGTGCCTATATTGCCTTGTTTGTGGGGCTGATCTACAAATCTTATATAGCTGTTCCGGGACGCGTCTATGTTCTGTGGGGTGGTGGTTGGTCGCCGCCTCCGCGTCCATCCCTTGGGCGCTTGGGGGCTATGTTTCCTGTCCCTGGGGGTTTCTGTTGTAGAAGTGGTACGCGAAGGCGACGTTTATCCCCGAGATGGCCAGGCTCGCGTAGAGTATGGTGCGGGCCGCGTTGTAGTACTCCAGGGCGGCGTGGGTGTGGGCTGCCGCCGGTATGGCTGCGCTTGCCAGGGGCGGCAGCGCCGGGACTACGAACAATGCTGTGAGCAGTATCAGCGCCAATAGCTTTCTTCGGTTCATCTCGGTCCATGGTATTACTGGCGGGGTGTATAGAAAGAACGTGGTAGAACGCGGTGGAACGAGGGTTCCTATCGATGGCTGTCTATGGTTGACGGGTCTTTTTTGTATGGCTGGAATATTTTTAGCTGTTTTTATTCCTTTTGGCTGTCTCTGGGCGGGAAATAACAGCATACCTGTAGTTCGGATAAAGAAACCCCTGATTGGAAACTATTTTCGTCCGGGGGATCCGTAAATCTCCTTGAGCCTGATGGAGATGTACATGTTGTACATCTTGCCCCGGATCTCGGATAACTCCCTCTTCTTACTGTCGATCTCTTCTATATAGGAGGCCAGCTCTTCGGCTGTGCAGGTGCCTTCGCTGTACATCCGCTGGAGGGTCTGCAGCCTCTCGTTGAGAGCCTTGAGCTCGGGGACATCCATTTTCCGGTACAGGAGGTTTGGGGTTGATAAACGTTGCCGAATGCCGGTTTTTCCGTGCAATATGGTGATGGGCCTGGTCGCCGTATATGCATAAACGTGCATCTTCTTGGGGAAGGAGGGGGAGAGGTTACTTGGCTTCGCAGAACCTCTGATCTTTGACGACGAGGACGGGCGCGGTGCAGCTGTCCGTGACCTGCCGGCTTACGCTGCCGAGGAGCCAGGTGGCTATTCCGCCTGTGCCGCGGTTGCCGAGTACTATGAGGTCGGCTTTCTGCTCGGCGGCTGCCTCTACGATCATCCTGGCGGGGCTGCCTTCCTTTAGGACGGGGACCGTCTTGAGGCCGGCGTGGCTCTTTTTGAGGTCGGCCTCTGTCTTGTTTAGTAGTTGCTGGTGGCTCTCGCGGATCTTTTCCTGGTACTCGGGCATGTAGGCCTGGCTCATGTCCTCCATCACGAGGGGGGGCAGCGGAGGGACGGCCGTCATTACGGTGAGGGTTGCGCCTTGCTGCTGGGCTAGGTCGGCTGCCACGGCTAGTGCGTGTTGGCTGGGTTCGCTGCCGTCTATGGCGGCGAGTATGTTTTTGAACATGGTGTGTCGTTTGGAGCGGCGGTATTTAGGTGTGACGAGATTTGTGTCAGTTTAAGTTTTAGCATTGGGTTGTGCCATGTAACAAGCATATTGAATTTCTTACAGCATAACAAAGAGCAAAAAGATATTTAGGATTTATCGAATTTATTTTTTCCATAAACTTTGACCATACCAAAGAGAGTGTTCTAATCTCTAGGATTTTATATCTTAAAGACACTCTATTGAAATGAACCGTTAGATGAATGTTAAGAAAGCATATCAGGCGACCTTAATTTTTTTAGTGCTGATCATAATAGGAATCAGTTATCACTACCTTAACACAGAACAACCCATAGAGTCAGATAGGAACATCATTGATCCAATGGAACCTCCGTTTAATCCCATTGAATTGGGTGTACATTTAGGTGAAAACATAGAATTTGGCAGCTTAACTACCTTCAAGGCATCTGTGACGCGAGAAAGTGACCCAGACATTGTTGGATACGGTAAGGTTTATGGCATTCAGAGAGAGCATATGGCTTACCCCGCTGGATACGATAAAGTTATTTTACTGGATCAAGAAAATAGGCTAATCCCTTATCCATTAAACCTGAAAACCAGCACAATAGCACTAGAACTAAACAACGTGCTGGACTCAGAAGAAGTCAGCGTCAAAGGAGGACTATACAACTGCACAGCATGGGATGGCTCATGGTTCCTAGCACTAAAAGTAGACAACCAGTATATATACAGCAGAAAAAATAGCCCCAAGCCTCTCACAAAATCCCAGGTAATGGTTTACACAGACTCAGCCTATTATCATGTAAACGATACCGCCACGTTAATTATACGCAACCTATCAGAGGATTGGCTACTATCGGGAGAAAGCATATCACTGTATGAGTACGTGAACGGAAGCTGGACAGAGACACTAGACTACCAAGACTATTACGAAATTGATGCCTGGACCACCATGTTCTTCCCTGGCTCTAGCTGGAGTCACCAATTCCCCTTATGCCACCTTGCCCCTGGCTACTACATGCTGGAGAAAGAAGTATGGCATTGCGATGCACCCAAAATCAAGGTAGAAACATGTTTCACAATATGTGATGAACTGGTTGATTACTCAAATTCCACCCATATGTTCGGTCTTGAATCCATCAACTGCACATATCCAACAGTACCTGACGTTATTCCAGTTGCTAGAAAACTCACTATACCCATTAGTTCGGATGAGGCGGAGGAAATAGCTGTAAATGTATTCGGCTTCGCCCAGCCATATATGGTAGATGGTGAGGTTAACCCCACCATTAGAACAGATGTACGACAACTACGTTTCAGCACACGTTACGATATAATGTACGGAGGAGACTACCCAGATTCATTCAACAACTGGAACCGGACAAGAGTCATAGAAACAGCGGAGAACTTCTTAGACAAGCTAGAACCATACTGGGTTGACCCTACTCCACTCAATTATTCTATTGTACAAGTTGCTCCGTCCCATATTTCATCATACTCGCTGATCACCGAGACAGTTCGAGAGGTTGGAGTGAGGTACCAAAACACGTTAGAGGATATAGCTTTGGAGGGGCCAGGTGCCGATTTTATGATTAACGTCTGCCGGGATGAGGTTTCCAGCTGTGAGATAAGGAGACCTGTCGTAGTGGTTGAAGACTACATAAACGTCACTGTTACTCCATTGAAGGCGATCCAGCTCATGTTGCGTGGGGAGAGCGCTACCCCTGAGCTGGGTTTTGAAGTGGATCAAGTGCTTCCACGGGGTTCGCTGCTAACCATCACTGAGGTTACCTTGGTTTATCACACAGATCAACAAAGTGAATGGCTGGTGCCAGTATACGTAATACGTGGAGTAGCGCATATAGACCCCGTCTTATATGGTGAAGATACCTCAGATTTCTGGTGGTGTGTCTATGCCTCAGGCTTTCGTGACTCAAAATGAACCTCATCTCAAACAAGAAATTTTATAACCAAGTCTTAAATGACAAGGATATTAAAATTTATTAATTCCATGTAACAAGGATAAGCGTTTTTTGGGTGGTGGGCTAATCTGGAGGAGTTAGTCTTTTGGCAATGCTAACGGATTAGCCCTGCCGTTACGGGGCGGCCGGGTTGGATATCAGGTTTGCCTTATTTTCGCATTTCTAGTGTCGGTTCATGTTAAACGGGCGTGGTCTGAGGAGCGGCTACCGCGGGAGGCGGGGTTTATGACTCCAATCGAAGCCTTCTCGTCATGGAAACGCTTTTATGAACTGCTTCTCTCTTTCGCTGATCGTATGTCTGAATCGGATCTCATAGATAGCGTGCTGGTTCCCACGGACGGGTCCAGGCCCAGCCTGAAGGCCGCGAGGTACGCGGCCAAGCTGGCTAAGCTGGTGGGCGCCAGGGTGAAGGTGATTCACGTGATGCAGGTGGAGGTCCCGGGGGCGGTGAGGCCCGTGGAGCTGGAAGGCTTGAACTCGGTGACCATCCAGGTGGACGACGAGGAGAGGATCAAGAGGCGGGCCATGGACGTCATGGACCGGACGAAGAAGTGCTTCGCGGACGAGGGGGTGCAGGTGGAGACGGAGTTCTTCTTGTTCGGGGACGTGGCCGAGATCATCGTCGGGACTGCCAAGGACGAGGGCTTCGACTTGATCGTCATGGGGAACAGGGGCCTGGGCGGTTTGCAGCACTTGATGCTGGGGAGCGTGGCGGAGGCGGTGAGCCGCCGCGCACCGTGCCCCGTGCTAATAGTGAGGTAAGCGGCTTAGTTATCTCTTAGAGACCCTGTTTTCACTTTTTATATGTCGGTATACATTCCTCTGCTTCATGGACCGGGGTCTGGTCAAACGCCAGATAATGTTCAGGTCCCTCGAGATTAAGCCTATTATACTTTGTCTCATTGGCTTAATGTAAACTAGAAATAGGCTACAAGCCGTATAGAGTGTTGGTGTGCTGTTTCGGCTGACAAGTCTCTTAACGCGTTCAGGGTTCTGTTGCTGAGCGTCTTCATGGCGATGGTGGGGCTGGGGATCATATCACCCATAATCCCTAACTACGCCAGCGACCTGGGCGCCACCGGCATCTACATTGGGCTCATCTACAGCAGCTTCTCGTTATCACGGGCCATACTGCAGACACCGGTGGGCAGGCTGGCCGACAAGTACAGCAAGAAGAAGATAATCGTGGCCGGCCTGATCATGTACACGGTCGTCAGCGTAGTATACACGTACGTCAGGTCCCCTGAGACCCTAATACTGGTGCGTGTACTACACGGCGTGGGCTCAAGCATGATGATGCCCGTGGCCATGGCGTACGCCATGAACCTGACCCCCACTGGCCAGGAGGGCAAGTACATGGGGTACCTGAACACCGCCCTGTTCTCGGGGTTCGGGGCGGGGCCCTTCATAGGCGGGTACATCTACGAGAACTACAGCACCAGGATGGTCTTCAACACCATGTCCGTGATGGTCGCCATCAGCCTCGTACTCACCATACTCTTCGTCCCAGACGAGCAGTCCATGGGCGTACAACCCGGACGGTCTCCCGCCCCCATACGGGACATACTCAGGAACAAGGTTCTGGGCAGCATACTGGTGTACCGTGCGGTGAACGCCCTGGGGAGGGGCACCATCATGACCTTTCTCCCCCTGTTCGCCGTCCAGATCCTGGGTCTTTCGAGCACGTACATCGGCGTCATCCTCTCCGTGGGCATCTTCCTGAACGCCTTCCTGCAGACCCCCATGGGGATCCTGGCCGACAGGGTCAACAGGAAAATGCTTCTCGTCTCCGGCGGCCTGATCGCCTCGCTGGGCTACTTCTACATGGTGCAGACCGGGACCATCACCGAGATATTCGTCGCCCGTATGATCGTGTCCGTGGGCGGGGCCATGTCGCTGCCGGCGGTCACTGCCATCATCGCCGATGAGGGCAGGAAGCTAGGCTCGGGCTCCACGGTGGGCGTGTTCAACACCGCCATGAGCGTCGGCCAGATCGTTGGCCCCGTCTTCTCTGGTTTCCTCCTGGACACGTACGGCATGGGCTCCGTGTTCTACTTCTCCGGCTTCATAAGCGTGCTCAGCGTGGCTTCCTTCTGGGTCATGTCACGGATATGAATACTAGATGAGGCCGTCGGACTCAAGGCGTTCAAAGATTCGGCGATGATTGCCAACTTGAACAGTTATAAGCTGATGCTTCTTTCAAGGTTCAGGAAGCCGTGTGAATATGATGGATAAGGACGTTGTCGAGCACGCGTTGGAGCACGCCTTAGGCAGGCACGTCGATTACGCCGAGGCGAGGGCCCACAGCGGCCTCGGCGAGGGGATAATACTTAGGAACGGTGTCCTCGAGGCCTACCTGCAGTCGCTGGACAGCGGATTCAACGTCAGGGTGCTGGCGGAGGGCGGCATCGGGTTCTCCTCCACAAACAGGTGGACGAGAGACGAGGCCGAGAGGGTCGCGGAGACTGCCTGCAGGCTGGCGAAGGCCTCCGGGCGGAAGACCAAGATCGGGTTCTCCGAGATGGAGAGCAACGAAGCCGACTGGGGGGTCGAGGAGGAGCAGAGGATAGGGGACGTGGACCCCGAGTCGAAGATCGGGCTGCTTACGGACATGGACAAGGAGGTCGCATCCCAGGGGATAGACGTGCCCTCACGGGTTTTACAGTGCTTCACTGATCAGATCGAGAAGTACTTCGTCAACTCGGAGGGCTCCAGGATCTCGTCCTACGTGCCTCGGGTCGCGTGCTATGGCATCGTCACCGTCAAGGAGGGTGGTGAGACAGAGCAGGCGAGCCGGCAGTTCGGTTACAGCGGCGGCTGGGAGGCGTTCGACCTTTGGGGCGTGCCCGCTGAGCTCGTCCACGAATGCATGGTTCTGCAGAGGGTGATGAGGGAGGGCAAGCCCATGGAGGCCGGGGAGACGACCCTGGTCTGCGGCACCGAGGTGGTGGGCATAGCCTCACACGAGTCGTGCGGCCACCCCATGGAGGCGGACAGGATACTCGGCAGGGAGATGAGCCAGGCCGGCAGGAGCTTCATCTACCCGGGAGGGCCCTACTGGCTGGGCACCAGGATCGGCAGCGACCTCGTCACCATAGTGGACGACCCGAACGTCGAGAACAGCTACGGCTACTACGCCTACGACGACGAGGGGGTCAGGGCCAGGCCCCGGTACCTCTACAGGGAGGGAGTCATCAACGAGTTCCTCCACAACAGGGAGACGGCGGCGAAGATGGGCGCCGAGAGCAACGGGTCCGCCAGGGCCGTGGGCTACGACAGGGAGGCGATAGTTCGGATGGCGAACACCTACCTGATGCCGGGGGACATGACCGAGGAGGAGCTCCTCGATGACGTCAAGACGGGTGTCTACATGAGGTCGTTCACCGAGTGGAACATCGACGACAGGAGGTTCAACCAGAGGTACGTGGGGAGGGAGGCCTACCTCATCGAGGACGGCGAGCTCGGGCCGCCCGTGGCCAGGCCCACCATAGAGATGACCACCGAGGCCTTCTGGTCCGCGGTCGACGGGGTCACGAAGGACCTCAGGTTCGACGCCGCGACCTGCGGCAAGAGCGACCCGATGCAGGGGGTCCCGGTATACACGGGGGGCCCCGTGATAAGGCTCCGGGAGGTGTACATGAAGTGAGCGACGTCATGGACAGGACCGAGGCCCTGGTGAGGAAGGGGAAGGCCCTCGGCGCCGACGAGGTCGTCGCCAAGACCACCCTCGGCAGGCGGACGCAGATCAGGTTCAGCAACAACGAGGTCGACATATCGAAGGTCTGGAACGACTACGTCACCGAGGTCTCCATGGCCTGGCGGAAGCGGTTCGTGGCGACCCAGATACAGAACTTCGTCGACGCCGAGAGGAGGGTCGAGGACCTCTTCAGGCTGGCAAAGGTGTCCCAGCCCAACCCGTACTACGGGGGCGTCGCCAGCGGGAGGTTCACCTACCCTGAGAGCCGGGCCGACGCCCGGCTCAGGGACCTGGAGGAGCCGACGGCCTACGTGGAGGAGGCCGTCGAGGCGGCCGGGGAGGAGGTGGGCAGGGACCTGAACTCGGGGGGCACCCTCTACTCCTACTACGGAGACGTGTACCTGGTCTCGTCGGAGGGACCCGTGGGAAGGGATGCCAGGTCCTACATTGAGCTCTCCATCAGGGCCTTCTCCCAGAAGGAGGCCTCCGGGCATGGGGTGAGCTGCAGCTCGAACCTCGACGGCTTCGACCCAGCCTCGGCTGGGAGGAAGGCCGGGATGATAGCCAGGCTGGCGAGGGACCCGGTGGCGGGGGAGGAGGGCGCATACGACGTTGTCTTCGACCCGCTGATAGCAGGCTCCCTCATGGGCATCTACTCTTTCATGTCGTCGGCCTTCTACGTGATGATACAGATGTCTATATTCAGGGACAGGCTCGGCGAGCGGGTCGCCCCGGAGATGGTCACCATCCGTGACAACCCCGCGGCATACTCGATGGCCAATAGGGTGTTCGACGACGAGGGGGTCCCCGCGGGAGAGAAGGCGATAATCAGCCGAGGCGTCCTAGAGACTTACCTCCACAACACTTCCACCGCGAAGATTTTCGGCGCCGAGACCACGGGCAACGCCGGGCTGGTCGTCCCCCAGGCGTGGAGCATAGAGCTGGACCCGGGGGACATGGGCAGGGACGAGGTGTTCGAGGAGCTTGGAGACGGGCTGTACCTCACCAACACGTGGTACACCAGGTTCCAGAACTACGCCAAGGGCGACTTCTCCACGATACCCAGGGACGGCGCCTTCCTCGTGGAGGGCGGGGAGATTACGCGCTCGGTGAAGGACATTCGGGTCAGCGACAACGCGTTGAGGATGCTGAGCGGCGTTAAGGCGATGTCCAGGGAGAGGCAGCAGGTCCACTGGTGGGAGATGGACACCCCTGCGCTCACGCCCTACGTCCTGATCGAGGGCGTCAATATCACCAGGCCGAGATAGCGGCAGGTGGCCTCGTGCCAGGTCGTATCCAGCCTTTTTTCAGACTTTATAACTTCGTGTCTTCACGATGAGGCTGTAGCCTTGGTCATTGAGGGGTTTGGTTTACCTGCCTCATGGGGATTTGAATCGATGTTGGTCGATTTTTATTACCTATTTATGCTTCATAATGGAAATATCCAAGTTGTTTTGAATGTTTCTTCAGGTATGGGCCATAGGGGAGCCGGTGGGAAGGTGCTAACCGGCGTCGCGTTATTCGTGTTTGGGATAGTTTTAGCTGTGTTGTTGTATTACTGGAACGCGGCCGCCGCGCCAGGCAGTCCCCGGTATCACGTCGTCTTTGACTCCGTGTCCCTAGAGCCTGTCTCTGTGGATAACGCGCGGTGGGAGATAGCGTTGATGCTGCGCAACGATGGTAAAGGGGATGTCGTTTTGAAGAAGGTGTACGTGAACAGGAAGCTCGTTGACGAGTACGGGGTGCGGTCGGGGGGTAGCTTGTCGAGCAAGTCGGTTATCGGCACGAGTGTTCCCGTTGAGGGGGTTGTGATCGGATCTGATTCCAGGTTATCGATCATCGTTTGGATTGGCAGTGATCTGTTCAGCAGTGGGAGCCAGATTTCTTTGCACGTGTTTGATCCGAATACGCTTGAGTACACGCGGTATATCGTCTTGAATTAGATTCATGTGTTTATACTCGTGGGCGCGCGCGAAAAATAACAATCCTCATTAAATCTTCTATAAATCTTCTTTACATGTCAAAGTGCACCGCTAACCTAGGTTGGTTCTTTTTATCTTTGATAGTCTTATTTGGGATACACGTTTTTAACCCATGTTTAGCAGAGACTGAGGAAATATTCCTGATCAAGGAAGTCGTAGAGATTACCACCGATGTTACTGACATCTACTGGAGTGGTGGCGTAGAGATAGTATCGGCCTCGTACGAGATCGTCGAGGGTAAGGAGGCGATTACGAGTAAGCACGTCTCGGGTCTCGATGTTCACATCGGAAAGGAGGGTTTTGATGACGCCAAGGTTGTCGTGGAGATAGAAGCTCTGGTTAAATTGTCCAATGCTACCTCAACGATTATCGTAGAAAAGGGAGACATCGAGGCCACAAACATATACCTGTACGCTTATGAACCGGGTGCGGAATATTCTCACCTTACAACGTTGAGGGCGGACAGCCCTAGCACCGAGGTTTTTGACATAGATCTAGTGGAGTACATACACTTTGAACCAATAAAGGTAGCGTTAAGGGAATCGCTCCAGGATCTACGAAGAAAGGTCTTTGCCTTTTATTATCCGTGGTATGGGAACCCGAAAGGGCCATCGGGGAGGGCTTTCCATTGGAGCAGGACGTCTAACACGATAAGGAACAGTGCGAATCAGCCGCTTCTGGGGCCTTATGACTCGTTTGACGAGGGCGTGATTCGGACTCACATCCTCATGGCTAAACAGGCTGGGATTGATGGGTTTATCGTCTCGTGGTGGGGGCCTGGTACGTTTGAGGATGAAGCACTGGGCATTATTCTGGGTGTGGCTGAAGAAGAGGAGTTCTCAATTTCAATATATTACGAGACAGTCAGGTATTTTCCGGGTCCCGAGAAGATGATTTCAGAGCTCGATTATCTAGTTTCAAAGTATTGTATTCACCCGAGCTTTCTAAAAGAAGATGACGAGCCGGTGATATTCGTCTACATCCCTGAGTATGACGATCGTGACACCGAGTGGTGGCTTGCTGTTCGAAACGCCGTGGAGAGGGATAACGGACCGATTACTCTGATCGGTGACCACGATGAGCCTGACCTGTCGAACGCGTTCGAGGCGTTTCACACGTATAACTATCTAGGAGACGATTTCACCCCTTATTATTCGGATGTTCAGGAAAGAGTAAGCCTGGGAATAACGGGAATCAACGCGACTGAGTACATCGCTTTGATGAAAACCGAGGAAAACATCACCCTGGATAAAAAAATGTTCTTTGTCACAGCGAGCCCGGGTTTCGACACAACCGACTGGGAGTCGCCTGGAATGTTCATTGACAGGGAGGAAGGTGACAGATACGGAATGAACTGGGATGCGGCCGTTTCTCTTGAGGCTCACACGGTTCTATTGACGTCGTATAATGAATGGCATGAGGGAACGGAGCTTGAACCGAGCGTTGAGCACGGATTCGATTACCTGAATATCACTCGACGGTACGTTGAGGAGTACAAGGGGATCGACATCGAGACTCCGAGTTGCGATGTCGAGATGTTGGTTAACCCGTTCCATTACACTCCATCAGGCGACGGTAATGGCTCCATATCGGTTGTGATGAATTCTGAGACCCCCTTGGTGATGGTGGATGTGACGGTCGATGTTGTGGACGGGGTGTCCGGTCTATCTGTGGAGGGAGGCCCCATTGCTTACTGTGACGAGGAGGATAGACATCATCATCGTCTGGTTTATCCAATCATCCAGGGGAACACTAATTTCACTGTGACGTTTTCCCCGGTGGGTGAAGCCCCAGAGTTTTCGATTTCGGCATCGGGATATGATCCATCGGGAAGACGCTACGAATTACTCGATGATTATGTGGTATCAGCTACGATGCTGGAACCATTCGCTGAGCCAGGGGCTCAAGAACCGTCTCAGGGAGAGCCTGATGAGGAACCCAACAATGGAATTCCCGGATTCACTTTTATGAGTATGTTGCTAGGTTTTCTCATCTCGATAATAACGGTGATTAGCATTAAGTCGCCTGTGTTGGGTAATAATGAAGTAAGGATAAAATCATCGATGTAATGATATAGTAAGGGAGTTGGTTAAACCCTATATAATCATCGATTATGTCTCTAGTTCTGGGTGTTTTTCTAGATGTTTATGATCTTAGTGTACGCCATTTGATTCTTGGAAGTCCTCGTCTGCGCAGTTCAGCGTTCAACTCCCCAAAGTGCTGTCTATGATGAGCTAGGATGTACATTATACGCCCTAGAAGCGTTGACCCCGTCCATTGAAACTTTTCCTCAGGTTTAATAAGATCATCCAAACTCAAATCACTTAACCAATCAATGATCTTGTTTCGAACTTCATGATGATACTCCAGCATTTGATGTTGGGATGGTAGCTTCTCATTAGGGACTTCTCCAGCCTCGGGGTCAATATCATATCGGTTCTCCCATACGTAGCCTGTCGGATTATCAGGAGTATAATAGTCCGCTGCCTCGATAGCGTGGAAAATCAATCTAGCTGGTACAAGGTAATCTATTTCGCCGCTTGCCCAATGATGTTCTGGTATTTTATTTATAGCTTCCTCATACATGTCAAAAATCATGCTGGAAGCCTCGATAAGGGTGTTTGATAAAAGCTCATCACTTTCTGTCTTCATATTTCTCACCAATTCGTCTTTTAATACCCTTGAGCATTGCGATCTGCCCATTATGATGCATTAACTCACCTAGTAATGCATAGATGGCTTCCTTTCTCGGATGACTCGAGCCCCATACAACGATTTCCATGTTCATGTCTTCTTCACTGAGCTCATCCAGTAAGGATAATACGTTTTCCTTAGCCTCTTTTAAGTCATTTAATAGTTCATCAAGGCTGTGTGGTTGTTCCATGTAGTCATCATCCCAACCCGTTGGATTATTTGTACCAGCTATTACCTGTGGCAGAAGTATACTTGCGATTCTTGTTTGGTGAGTAAGGATCCAGTTGATGTTATTTGATTCTTCATGGGGTCTCCAGTTGAGTATTTCAGGGGTGAGTTCTTCGTTGGTATATGTTATTTCTCTAAAGATGTACTCCGCAAATTCCGTTAACTGACGCATAAGATAATGTCGGATGAAGTGAGGATAAAATCATCGGTGTGAGGATAAAATCAGGGACTCGGTTAAACCCTATAAAATCATCGATTAATGCATCTTTCATCTATATGAAGCTGTTTAATATCTACATGAATGCAGATAGTAAATTGAAAACAGTTTTTATCGCCTACCAGAAAAGTGGAAATTATAACAAAATTATAAATATGATTTATATTTTTGGTTTATCGAAGTTCTTTATCATAGCACTGATTTTATATTAAAAAACATATTTTGGAGAAAATGCATACTAAACGAAATCTAAAACAAACTCCACTAATTGGCTAGTTTGCATTTTCGACATATTCCATATATGTCAAATCTATGACAATGATTGAAAACTTTCTTCTCTTTGAGATCTTATCCACTTCTTTCTCTATGGTTTTGTTCTCGACGTCAATAATATCTCCACAGTTCTGGCAACAATGATTAACATGTATGCTTGTATTGGGGTCATATCGATGATTATTATTGAAGGGAAGTTCTTGTAACAGGTTCATATCCCTCATAGAATGAAGTGTGTTATAGACGGTGGAAAGGCTGATCGAAGTATAAGCTCGTTTAACAATGTTAAAACCCTGCTCAGCTGTTGGATGATCTTTGCTATTTAACACGGCGAGCTATGGCTATTCTCTGCGGCGTCACACGAAAACCGTTCCTCCTGAATGCTTCTATTATCCTTTCTCTAGACTCCATCGCTGCGCATCCCATTATTAAATAAGAATAATGTTTAAATAGATTCAACTTTCGGCTTTACTTGTTTCTAGGAGTAATTTATTATGGAAGAAAAAAAGAGACCAATGGTTACTTCAGGTGCGCGTGGTACGTCGAACATAGACTGGTGGCCGAACCAGTTGAACCTGAAGATCCTGCATCAGCATTCCTCCCTCTCCGATCCGATGGGCGAGGAGTTCAACTACGCTGAGGAATTCGAGAAACTCGATTTAGAGGCCGTGAAGAAGGACCTCTACGCCTTGATGACCGACTCACAGGACTGGTGGCCAGCCGACTACGGTCACTATGGGGGGCTCCTCATCCGTATGGCGTGGCACAGCGCAGGCACATACCGAAAAGGTGACGGCCGTGGCGGAGCCTCCAGGGGCGCGCAGCGTCTAGCGCCTATCAACAGCTGGCCTGACAACGCTAACCTCGACAAGGCGCGCCGTCTGCTTTGGCCGATCAAGCAGAAATATGGCAGGAAGATCTCATGGGCTGACCTGATTATCCTGGCCGGCAACTGCGCGATGGAGTCGATGGGCTTTGAGACGTTTGGCTTCGCGGGCGGGCGCGTAGATATCTGGGAGCCCGAAGAGGATGTTTACTGGGGGTCCGAGCATACTTGGCTTGGCGATGAGCGTTACACCGGTGAAAGGGAACTCGATAATCCCCTCGCCGCCGTGCAGATGGGCTTGATATACGTGAACCCGGAGGGACCAAACGGGAACCCGGATCCGGTCGCGTCGGGCCGCGACGTTCGAGAGACCTTCTCACGCATGGCGATGAACGACGAGGAGACCGTTGCGCTCATCGCCGGAGGACACACTTTCGGTAAAATGCACGGTGCTGGCAGCGCCTCACATGTGGGTCCTGAGCCGGAGGCCGCTGGCATCGAAGAGCAGGGCCTCGGCTGGAAGAGCAGCTTCGGCACCGGTAAGGGAGATGACACTATCACCAGCGGCCTCGAAGGTCCTTGGAAACCGAACCCGACCAAATTTGACATGGGGTATTTCGACACGCTGCTCGGTAACGAGTGGGAACTCACAAAGAGCCCAGCAGGCGCCCATCAGTGGAAACCTAAGGATGTGGAAGCGAACCTCATGCCGGCAGCCCACGATCCGTCGAAACTGGTTACACCCGTGATGAATACGGCGGACATGTCTCTGCGGATGGACCCCGTCTATGAGCCGATCTCGCGGTATTTCCATACGCACCCCGATGAGTTCGCGGACGCGTTTGCACGCGCATGGTTCAAGCTAACGCATCGAGACATGGGCCCACGCACTCGCTATCTCGGCCCGGAGGTCCCGGAGGAGGATCTGATTTGGCAGGACCCGATTCCCTCGGTAGATCACGAGTTAATCGACGCCCGGGACATCAAAGATCTCAAGGAGAAGATACTTGCCTCGGGGCTATCGATCTCCGAGCTGGTGTCTACTGCCTGGGCGTCTGCATCCACGTTCCGTGGCTCCGACAGGCGTGGCGGTGCAAACGGTGGGCGTATCCGTCTCGCACCTCAGAAGGATTGGGAGGTAAACCAGCCAGCCCAGCTGGAGAAGGTGCTGAAGGCTCTTGAGGGGGTCCAGGAGGAGTTCAACAACGCTAGGTCAGATGGGAAGAGGGTTTCGCTGGCCGATTTGATTGTCCTAGGTGGATGTGCAGCTGTGGAGCAGGCGGCGAAGAACGCCGGCTACGATACAACGGTTCCCTTCTCGCCTGGGCGTATGGATGCTTCGCAGGAGCAGACCGACGTGGAGTCGTTCGCCGTACTCGAACCGGCTGCAGACGGGTTCCGTAACTACCAGAAAGCCAAGTACGCTGTATCAACGGAGGAGTTGCTGGTTGATCGGGCGCAGCTGCTGACGCTTACCGCCCCCGAGATGACTGTTCTCGTTGGCGGTATGAGGGTCTTGAACGCCAACTATGGACGGTCTCAGCACGGGGTATTCACCAAGCACCCGGAGACGCTTACCAACGACTTCTTCGTGAATCTGCTCGACATGGGCACGACTTGGAAGGCAACCTCGGAAG